>QBLX01000069.1:0-7559 GCA_003241825.1 Alphaproteobacteria bacterium | reverse complement strand
TGGAACTCCTTGACCCCATCGTTCATCCGCCACGGCAGGGTCCAGCCGTTCAAGGTCCGAACGGGCGTATAGCGCGGATCGCGGGGAACGGCCGGCGCCGGTCCTGTTGCAACCGGCCGCGCGGCCACGCGCTCCGACGCGGGCCTGGTCGCGCTCATCTGGCTCATGTCGTGACCAGCGTGATCCTGTGCAGCCGCACGGCTGACCGGACCGGCCACCGACGCGACGGTGGCCACGCCCGTAGCCAGCATAATGTCCCTGCGGCTCAGGCTCATCGCTGACCTCCATTGTGCTGACTATGATCGACGGCGGGCGCGGGCGCCGGACCCGTCTGCCCGCCATGTTGGGAGTGATCGACAGCAGGCGCGCCGGTCGGCGTTCCCGATGTGGCCGGGGTGGCGAGGATATCGCCGACGCTTTCGGTCCGCTCTGTAGCCTGGCCTTCGCTCGGCAGTCGCGCCCCGACCAGTCGCATCAGGTCGATTCGGGCCAGCCAGTAGTCGCGGACCGCTTCCAGATAGCTCTGGTAAGCATCGTACTCCTGGGTCTTGGCCTGAATGACGTCGAAGACGCCGATGAGCATGAAATTCTGCTCTTCCTGACTGCGAACCGTCACGACCTCGCGCTGGGGAACGAGAGAGTCGCGGTGAATGCGCACGATGTCGCTCAGCACTCTCACCCGCTCTGCGGCGAGATCGATGCCGTTGCCGGACATGAGCTCGATCCGCGCCAAACGGGCTCGTGACAGGCGCAGCTGGGCATCCGCCCGGGCCACACGCGCCTGACCCTGGTTGAAAATCGGCAACTCGAGATCCAGCGTCGGACCACGGATGATCGATCCGTCGATCTCCTCCTCGCGTTCAAAACCGATCGCGGTATCGCCTAGAAGCCGGAAGTTTCGAGTCACGCCTGCCGCGCTCGCGGTGATCTCGGTCTCTTGGCGGGCGGCCAGCAGGTTCAGACTGCTGGTCTCGGCTATGCGTCTGAGCTCTGCGGCGTCGTCTTCGGTGGCCACGGGTAGGGGCAGGACTACGCCCGCGTTCCACTCGGTTTCGTTGCCACGCAGCCCGATCAAGGTGTTCAGCTCCAGCCTCGCCATCCGGGCTTCGACCTTTGCCCGAGCGGCATCGATACGGGCCGAACTGGCGGCGGCCAGTTCGCGATTGAGTTGGAGTTCGGTGATATTGCCCGCGTCAAAATACCGTTGTGACAGGTCGGCGGACACATCCAGCGCCTCTGCCACCGCTGCCCGCATTTCCGCTACCTGGGTGGCGCCGACATAGTTATACCAGCCCGCTTCGACATCCAGGCTCACGTCCAGGACCGCCGAGGCGATCTGGTATCGCGCGCGCTGGTTCTCCAACCGGGCCAGCCGGACCCGCGACGGCAAGACCAAAAGATCGATCAACGGCGCTGAGAGGCCATAGGTCAGTTGTTCGCCGACCCCATCTTCCAGCGACAGGCGCGAGGCCCCCAGGCGAGGATTGGCGATCTGGATCGCCTCCAGCACGTCGGCACGCGCCAGGCCCAACTCCGCAAATTGTTCCTGGAGCCGCGGACTACGCAGCATGGCCATCCGGACCGCCAGATCGGCGGTCATAGGCTGAGCCAGCCAATCGCGAACAGAAGAAGGGTCTTCGGTCGCGGCATTGGTTTCCCACCCCAGCGCCGGCGCCCCACGATCTTGGAGCAGCCGGTTGATCTCGATCGTGTCCTGGGTTGGATCAACGGTCGCGCACGCGCCAACCGTCGCGAGCAGGGCTAGTGCAACGGTAGACCGTAGCCATACCGGCGAACGGCTGTGTCGAGGCGGGCGCGCGGGTGTCGGAATGCTCAGCATGGGTCTGTTTTCGCTGGGGTGTCTCTTTGGTATACGCAGCATGAGCGGCAATCCCTCTTGCAGAGCACCGCGACCGCCTGTCACAACTTGACCGCCCTGAGCCGCAACGCGTTGGCGATCACGCTCACCGACGACAGCGCCATGGCCAGCGCCGCCAGGGCCGGCGATAGCAACCAGCCGAAGACCGGATAGAGCAGACCGGCCGCGACGGGGATGCCCAGAGCGTTGTAGCCGAAGGCGAACACCAGGTTCTGACGGATGTTGCTCATCACCGCCTTCGACAGGTGGCGCGCACGTACGATCCCCTGCAGGTCGCCGCCCAGCAGGGTCACGCCGGCGCTCTCGATCGCCACGTCCGAGCCAGCACCCATCGCCACGCCCACATCGGCGGCGGCCAGGGCGGGTGCGTCATTCACTCCGTCCCCCGCCATGGCCACGACCCGGCCCTCGGCGCGGAGCCTTTCGACCACGGAGGCCTTGTCCTGGGGCAGGACCTCGGCCTGGACCTCGTCGATCCCCAGCCGACGGGCGACGGCCTCGGCGGTCGTCCGGTTGTCGCCGGTCATCATCACCAGACGCAGACCGGCGGCCTTCAAAGCCGAAATCGCGTCGGCCGTCGTCGCCTTGATCGGATCGGCAATGCCGAGGACGCCTGCGGCCTGGCCGTTCACGGCGACGAAGATGGCTGTTGCCCCGTCGCCCCTGAGCGTGTCGGCCTCCACTTCCAGCGCCGAGACGTCTACGCCGAGCTCAGTCAGGAAACGCGTATTGCCCAGGGCGACCTGCTTGCCATCGACCACGCCTGAAACACCGCGACCGACCGGACTGTCGAACTCCGTGGCTTCAGACAGGGTCAGCTTTCGGTCGGTCGCGGCCGACACGATGGCGTCCGCCAGCGGATGTTCGCTGCCCCGCTCCAGGCTCGCGGCCAGGCGCAGCAGCTCGGTCTCGTCGAATCCGGACGCGGGCCGGATGGCCGTGACCGACGGTCGCCCCTCAGTCAGGGTCCCGGTCTTGTCCAGCACGAGGGTGTCGACCTTCTCGAACCGTTCCAGCGCCTCGGCATTACGGATCAGGACGCCGGCCTGGGCCCCGCGGCCGACTCCGACCATGATCGAGATCGGCGTTGCCAGGCCGAGGGCGCAGGGACAGGCGATGATCAGCACGGACACCGCCGCGACCAGGGCATAGGACAGGCGCGGCTCCGGCCCGACCAGCCCCCAGACCAGCGCTGCCAACAGGGCGATGGCGATCACCGCCGGTACGAACCAGCCCGAGACCGTGTCGGCGAGGCGCTGGATCGGGGCGCGACTGCGCTGGGCCTGGGCGACCATCTGAACGATCCGGGACAGCAGGGTGTCGGCCCCGACCTTGTCGGCCCGCATGACGAACGATCCGGTCCGGTTCAGCGATCCACCGACCACGCTCGCGCCGGGTTCCTTGGTCACGGGCATGGACTCGCCGGTCACCATGGATTCGTCGATCGACACCCGGCCATCAAGAATCTCGCCGTCGACCGGCACCTGCTCACCGGGCCGCACGCGCAGCCGGTCCCCTACGACGACGAGGTCGAGCGTGACGTCCTCATCGGCCCCGTCATCCCGTACGCGGCGAGCGGTCTTGGGCGTCAGATCCAGCAGGGCCCGGATGGCTCCGGAGGTCTGTTCGCGCGCCCGCAGCTCCAGAATTTGGCCGAGCAGGACCAGGACGGTGATGACCGCCGCCGCCTCGAAATAGACCGGCGCGCTGCCGTCCATGCGCAGGAAGGCCGGCGGAAACAGACCCGGTGCCAGCACCGCCACGACGCTGTAGGCCCAGGCCACGCCGACACCCATCGCGATCAGGGTGAACATGTTGAGCTTGCGGGTGCGCAACGAGGTCCAGCCCCGTTGAAAGAAGGGCGCGCCGGCCCACAGCACCACCGGCGTCGCCAGGGCGAACTGGATCCAGTTCGAGGTCTGGCCGGGGATCCGCATCATCAGGCCCGTCAAGTGCCCCCCCATTTCGAGCGCGAACACCGGCAGGGTCAGCGCCAGCCCGACCCAGAAGCGACGGGTAAAATCGGTGAGTTCGTGGTTGACGGGAGCCTCGGCCGTCACGGTCTCAGGCTCCAGGGCCATTCCGCAGATGGGACAGGACCCCGGCCCTTCCTGGCGCACCTCCGGATGCATCGGGCAGGTGTAGATGGTGCCGGGGCTCGCGGGCTCGGGCTCGGGCCGGTCGCCCAGATATTTGTCCGGATCGGCGATGAACTTCGTGCGGCACCCAGCGGAACAGAAGAAATGCTCCGTGCCCTCATGCGAGGCCCTGTGGGCCGTCGTCGTCGGATCGACGGTCATGCCGCAGACCGGATCGATCGCCTTGACGCCCGCCTGCCCATGGGCGCCGTTAGAACAGTTGGCGTGAGCCCGATCGGCTGAAGCAGGATCGGCATAAGCATTGGACATGACAGAGTTTTCCTAGCGGGATCCCCGTCGCATATACCCACTAGGGGTATATTGAAAGATACCTGCATAGGGTATAACCGTGCTGAACCGGAGTTGATCCATGCGAGTTGAGATGAAGCCTAAGGTCATCAATCGACTGAACCGCATCGAGGGACAGGTGCGGGGTATCGTCCGCATGGTCGAGGACGACCGCTACTGCGTCGACGTCCTGACCCAGCTACAAGCCGTGCGGGCAGCGCTGAACCGGGTAGAGAGCGAGGTGCTGAAAGACCACCTCGACCACTGCGTAATGGGAGCCATGACCGGCGACGATTTGGCGGACCGCAAGGCCAAGGCCAGCGAACTGATCGAACTCCTAGGCCGCTCGACGCGCTAGTTGCGGCGTCGGAAGGGCTCGGTCAGCTGGCGGATATAGTCTGTTGGGTAGACCGGCTGGCCGAAGACGCCGATCTCGCCGGCCCGCGGCGTGTCCCTCCCGCTCCGGAACGTCCCCAAGAGGTGATCCCAGAGGCTGGTGAACAGTCCGAAGTTGACGTCGCCATCGGTCTGCGAGGCCAGGTGATGGTCCTGACAAGTTAACTGCGCCAAGTCGAAAGCCGCCCTACCCTGCCTGCAATCAGGCCGCGGAAGTTGCCCATGCAGAAGCCGCTTCGGCCCGGAAAAGCCGAAGTGTGGGTCTGCTGATCAGATGGCGCTGGATGTTGAAGGTGTTGTAGATCGCTGCATGGGTGGTGAGGAAACGCTGGGCTGAGGCCTGGGATTTGAACCGTAACTGCTGCCGTTCTCGTCGCCGGATCGGCAGGTGCGAGTTCTCGATCCGATTGTTCTCCCGAAGTCGACCCGGCCGATGCAGGTGACGCAGATGCAGCTGATCCAGAGCCGCACCGTATGAAGCCAGGCCATCCGTTGTAATCGTCTCGGGCTCGACCAGCTGGTTGTGCAGAAGCCGCCTGAGCAGCTTCAGCGCAGCCTCTGTGTCCCGCCGGCGCTGGACGAGGACGTCGAGAACCTCGCCTTCGTCATCGACCGCACGCCAAAGAAACATCCGCTTTCCACCGATCCAACAGACGACTTCATCGAGATGCCATCTGGGCGACGGGGGTGGACGACGGCGCTTCAACCGCCGGGCAATCAGCGGTCCAAACTTGATGGTCCAGCAGCGGATCGTCTCGTAGCTGACGTTGACCCCACGAGCCGCCATCAGCTCTTCGACGTCACGAAAACTGAGGCTGAATCGGAAGTAGAGCCAGACCGCCTGACGGATCACATCGGCAGGAAATCGATGACGTTTGAACGAGATTGGCTTCACGATAGATCATCCTCATCAGCGGCTTAGGCCGCAGTCAGTGGAGACAAGTTCGCATTAAACTGACAGCACCCTCGGGACACATACCCTTTGCTGACCGACATGGTCGGCGGAGGCCCTTTCGGCCTCAAACCCGGCCAATGGACCGACGACACGGCCATGGCGCTCGCCCTGGCAGACAGTCTGGTGGCCTGCGGAAGGCTCGACGAACAGGACCTGCTGGGTCGGTTTACCGACTGGTGGCGGCGGGGGACCTATTCCTGCACCGGGACCTGCTTCGATATCGGTGGCACCACTGCGCAGGCCCTGCGGCGGTGGGAAAAGACCAAGGCGGATCACTGTGGGTCCACCGATCCAGCCTCGGCCGGGAACGGGTCGCTGATGCGGCTGTCGCCGGTTGCCATCCGCTACTGGAAGGACCGCCCTGCCCTTCGGGACGCCGCGGCCCGTCAGAGCCGGACGACCCATGCTGCGCCCGAGGCCGTCGATGCCTGTGTGGTCTATGCCGAGATGTTGGCTGACGCGATCGCGGGCCGGCCACGGTCGGAGGTGTTGCGCAGTCGCAGAGAAGGCTGGGCGGGCAAGATCGAGCCGGTTGCGAACGGGTCATGGCGGGGCAAGCCGAGGGCCGATGTCGATGCATCAGGCTATGTGGTGTCGGCTCTGGAGGCAGCTCTGTGGTGCGTGGGCCGGGCTCCGGCCTTTGACCGGGCCGTGCTGCATGCCGCTAACCTCGGGCAGGATGCGGATACGACGGCGGCTATCGGAGGACAGCTGGCCGGGGCGCTGGGGGGGCAGTCATCGATCCCGGAAGCCTGGCTCAAGCAGTTGGCATGGCGGGGGCGGCTGGAAAAGGCTGCGGACGCCCTCGTCTAGCCCCGATACTGACGCCAGCGATGCCTATTGAAACTTCTGCTGTGCCCACGGTTTAGACGTCCGTTCGCTGCCAATGTCGCGCCTAAGCGCCATTCCGCGAAACAGTTCCGCGCCTTCGACTGGGGCTCACTCCCAGCGCCCTCCCATTCAAGGTCGATAAACGTAGCCGTGCCCTCGCACTGTCTTAATTGGCGCATCATCTTCATTTTCAGCAAGCCGTCGGCGCAGCCGAGACATTGTCGTAGTGACGTGATTTGATTTTCGATCTGCTCCTCCAAGGTATTTAGCCAAGCTATCCCTAGTCTGGAGAACGCCCGGATTGGAAAAAAACACACTGAGTAGTCTCACCTGAACTGGTGACAAAGGAATGGTCCGCTGATCGGGACTAATGGCCATCTGCAGCGTCGTATCTAGGACCCACGGCTGATTCTGACAGTTTTGGGCAAATGCGAATGTGAGCTCGGATCGATTGGCCCGTCGGATGAGTGCCCTGCTCTTGGATAAAAGAAGTCGCAGATCGATTGGGCGACTCAAAAAGCCATCAGCACCCATTTCCAAGGCTAGGATCTCTTCAACGTTACCGGAGCTTTCAGAAATTACGATGCATGGAGGCAACCTTTCTGATTGGCCGCCTAAGATAATATTGAATGGCCCATCAGCTAAATGAGGCGCGTCGATCACCAAGAGGTCATATTTGGATAGGGTAATAAGGTGATTTGTTTGAGATGCTTCGTCCGATTCGGTCACGCTATAACCTGCAGCTTCGAACACACCAGTTAGCCGTACTGGTACATTAGGTCCTAAGGAACATAGTAGGACCGACATTGGCGCAGAATGATGCGTAAGGTTCATATTACCGCTCATTGCGATTGCTGCTCTTTTCTCCCCGAATGCCATTTTTCGGGCTCTACGATGGGGGGCACGATACCCCATACTTCAATGGCGATAGTACCACCCACACTTTCAGGGCGTTTTTGGCGGACTGTACTAGGTGTTTGCGGATCGTCTATATCGTCTTTTCAACTCATCGTCCTTCGGCGCAAAAAGAAAGGGCGGCGAACCGATTGGTCCGCCGCCCCCTGCTCGACCC
>QBLX01000068.1:9300-13892 GCA_003241825.1 Alphaproteobacteria bacterium | reverse complement strand
CAGCGATGCGTCAGCCGAAAGGGTGAGGGGCCGCTGGCACTCGGCCGCAGACCCCCGCCCGCCTACTGGGTCCGCGCCACGCCCTCGCGCCGGTCGTCGGCCCCGCCGTCCCAGCCCCAGCCGGTCGGTCCCTGTTTCCAGAACCCGCCGTGCAGGCCCGAATTCTCCGACGCATTGGGGCGCAATGTGATCCCGTGGGCATTCAGCCCGTCGCGCAGCGCCGGCGAGAACCGGTCGGTATCGGCCCCGACCCCGGTCCCTCGCGCCACCAGATTGGGCAGGTCGAAGGCGGCCTGGGTCTCCATCCCCCAGATCAGGGACCCGATCAGGGCCTTGGCATTATAGGCCAGGATCGACGGCCCGCCGGGCGAACCGATGGCCCCCACCAGCCGGCCCCGGGCATCCAGCACGATCACCGGCGACATCGAGGACCGGGGCCGCTTGCCCGCGGCCACGGCATTGGCCGCGGGCCGCCCCTGATCGTCGGTGGCCCTGAAGGAAAAGTCCGTCAGCTGGTTGTTCAGGAAGAAGCCGCCTGTCATCCGGCCCGAGCCGAAGATGCTCTCGACCGTCGTGGTCATGCTGACCGCATTGCCCTGGTCGTCGACGACCACGAAATGCGAGGTGCCCGCGACCTCGTTCGTGGCATCGCCTGCCCGGAACACGCCGCCCGGCGGATTGCCGGCCTCGGCCGCGCCGGTCAGGCCGGGGGCCAGGGCCGCGCGCTCCGCCACATAGGTGTCGTCCAGCAGCCCCTGCACCGGCACTCCGACAAAGGCCGGATCGCCGACATAGCGGTCGCGGTCGGCATACATCAGCCGCTGCAGCTGGGCGAATGCTGTCCAGGCCTCGGCGCTGTCGGGCCCGGCGTCGATCGCCGGGGTCGCCTCGGCCATGGCCAGCAATTGCAGGACGGCGACCCCGCTCGACGGAGGCGGCGGGACGCAGACCACATAGATCCGGAACGGCCGGCACAGGGCCCCCCGCTCGATCGGCCTGTAGGCGGCAATATCCGCCTCGGTCAGTGCACCGGGACGGGGCTGTTCGGCCACCGTCTCGGCGATCCCGGCCGCAATGGGTCCGCGATAGAAGGCCTCGGCCCCGCCGGCGGCCAGTGTCCGCAGGGTCTGCGCATAGGCCGGGTTCCGCAGGGTGTCTCCGGCCCCGTAACGGGTCCCGTCCGCCCTGGTGAAATAGGCATTGGCCCAGCGGCTCCGCGCCTGGCCCCGGTTGACGGCGATCATCCCGGCCAGCCGCGGCGATACGGTGAACCCGTCCTCGGCCAGTTGCTCCGCATCGGTGAACAGCGAGGCCCAGGGCAGGACCCCGTGCTCTTTCTGCGCCATGCCCAGCATGGCCACGACGCCCGGCGCGCCGGTCGACCGCCCGCTCAGGACCGCGTCGGGTACCGACAGGGGCCGACCGTCCTCGTAGAACAGCTCCGCTGTGGCCGAAGCCGGTGCTGTCTCCCGCCCGTCATAGGCCGTGACCTCCCGGGTGTCGGCGTCGTACAGCATCATGAAGGCTCCGCCGCCGAGGCCCGAGGACTGGGGCTCGACCAGTCCCAGCACCGCCTGGATCGCCACCGCCGCATCGACCGCTGTCCCGCCTCGCCTGAGCACCGCAACCCCCGCCTCCACCGCCAGGGGATTGGCCGCCGCCACGAACGGTCCCCGCGCGACGGGAGCCTCGGCCACAGCCGTCCCCGCAGCCGCCCCCGCTGGCGCACCGGGCGCGAGCCCGGCACCGGTGCCCGCTCCGCCCTGACAGGCCCCCAGGGCGCCCGCAGCCACCATCAGGGCAGCCATCGCGGATCGCCTGACCATGAGGCGCGGCCGGGACCGGAAAGGCGATGTCACTGGGCGCATCCGCGACCCTTTTCTTGCAGAACAACGAACGGGGGAGACCCGCACGATTAGGCCGCCACCCGCCCTTCGCCAACCCCGCAGAAAGGATGACAGAAACCCGACCGATCCCGCTTGCACTCCCGCCCCCCCTCCGCTAAAGACCCGCCCTCGCCGAAAGGCCTGTGCGCGCCCGTAGCTCAGCTGGATAGAGCATCAGACTACGAATCTGAGGGTCGGACGTTCGAATCGTTCCGGGCGCGCCATTTTCTCTGTCGGACTCCAGCGCGACAGCCTCCAAAAGAGCGGCTTCGGGCAGACCGAGGGGTGTCGGGTCGTCTTGTGTCGGAAGTATCAGGGCATCGGCGACCCGTTTGGACCCGATCACGATCTGGGCGGGATCCTGGAATGCGGTTCCAGGAAGGACCCGGGCTTCCTCTGCCCTGGCATTTCGACGACACCTCAAGGCGTCACCATGATGCCCTCCTCCGGGCGGGCCTTGCCGGCCAGGACCGTCTGATAGATCGCCTTCAGCGCCTCCGGGCCGGCATGGGTCGAGACTTCCAGCCAGCCATTGGCCGTGATGAAGGCCTCAAGCGCGGTCTGGATCCGGTCGTGGAACGCCGCTCCGCCCCAGTCCTGCGACCGCTGCCGCACCCGGTCGGGGGCAAAGAAGAAGGTCGGTCGCGGGCCCGGCAGACGACCCGGACCGACGGCCCCGTCGGCCTGATGGGTACTGCCCACGACAGCGCTGTGAACCAGTTGCTCACCCAGGCTATGGTGGACCGCGGCGACGACCTCGGGGGCACCGGCGAAATCGACAAACACCACCGGGCCCTCGACCGGGGTTTCGGTGAAGGCCTCATAGGTCAGGGTTTCGGCATAACAGCCGACCCCTTCGACAAAGCCGCGGTTGCGGGGGGAGGTCAGGCCGACAACCCTCGCGCCACGCCGGGCCAGCAGCCAGCCGAGCCCCAGGGCCGTCTTGCTGGAGGCGCTGGAGAGGATGAAGGTGGCGGCCCCGAAGTCCGCGTTCTCGGCGAGATAGTCGTCCAGCAGGAAGGCGGTCAGGAACAGGGGCCGCAGCAGGGCGATCTGGTCGTCCAGCGGACCCGGCGCGGCCTCGACCAGACTGTTGTAGGCGGACGGCAGCCCGGCGCGATGGTCCGAGACATCGACCACCCCCCAGGGCCGGCGCACCAGCCGGGTGATCCAGTGGGTCGCCATCGGCAGATAGCCAAACAGGCGGGTACCTTCGGAGATCGTCTCGACGGTGGAATGCCGGACGGTGGCGAAACCCCAGACCGGGATCCGGCCCCAGTCCCCCTCAGCCGGAAAGAACCGCCAGGAGCCGAGCCGGTCGCCATAGCCGCCATAGGTGATGTTGTTGGCCGTCAGGGCGAACCGTTCCATCTCCAGCAGAACCTCGCCGTCCGCCAGCGCCACCGCGTCCGGTGCGGGCAGGGTGCGGAGCTCCGTGCGCGACAGGTCCGTCCGGTCGATCAGCAAATCCCAGTTCTCGATCATGTGACACCTTGATCCCGTTCGACGGCCAGCTTGTGGGCGAACCTTGTGCTGGCTAGCGTGATGACCCAGCCGCGCGAGAGGAACAAGACCGGATGACACGGCCAGCCAGGATCGAGACCGACTATCTGGTCGTGGGCAGCGGGGCGGTGGGTCTGGCCTTTGCTGACACACTCCTGACCGAAAGCGATGCCCGGATCACGATCGTCGACCGGCACGGCAAGCCGGGCGGACACTGGAATGACGCCTATTCCTTTGTCACCCTGCATCAGCCGTCTGCCTTCTACGGCGTCAATTCCCTGCCGCTGGGGTCGGGTCTCAAGGATGCACACGGGCTGAATGCCGGTCTGTATGAACTCGCGTCAGGCCCGGAAGTCTGCGGCTATTTCGACGCCGTGATGCGCCAGCGGCTGCTGCCCAGCGGTCGGGTCGATTATTTCCCGATGACGGACTATCGCGGCGAGGGGCGGATGGTGTCGCTGCTGACGGGCGAGGAGACGCAGGTCAAGGTCCGGCGCAAGACGGTTGACGCGACCTGGTTCGGCACCACGGTTCCTTCCACCCACACGCCAGCCTTCACAGTGGCCGGGGGTGTGCGTCTGGTGCCACCCAACGCCCTGCCCAATCTGGCGCAGACAGGGGGACCGGTACCGCATCGTTATGTGATCCTCGGGGCGGGCAAGACCGCCATGGATGTCGGGGTCTGGCTGATCGGTGCTGGCGTGCCGGCGGATCGCATCACCTGGGTCCGGCCGCGCGAGTCCTGGCTCCTCAACCGGCTTTGCACCCAGCCGGGCGAGGAGTTCTTTCACGATTCGATCGGGGGCCAGGCCCGTGCCTATGAAGCGTTTGCCGCGGCACCGACGGCCGATGCCCTGTTCGAGCACCTGGAGGCGGCCGGCAATATGCTGCGGATCGACCCATCCGTCCGTCCGCAGATGTTTCACTATGCGACCGTCTCGGCCGGTGAGGTCGAGGCGCTGCGCCGCATCTCCGATGTCATCCGCCAGGGCCGTGTGCGGGCCATCGAGGACGGCGGGCTTCGTTTCGACGACGCGTTCGTCCCGGTCGAGGCCGGGGCCCTCTATATCGACTGCACGGCTTCGGCGGTCACGCGCCGTCCGGCTGTGCCCGTCTTCGACGGCGACCGCATTACCTTGCAGATGGTCCGCATTCCCGCCCCGACCTTCAGCGCCGCCCTGGCGGCCTGGGTCGAGGTCCATA
>QBLX01000068.1:523-9290 GCA_003241825.1 Alphaproteobacteria bacterium | reverse complement strand
GATCGGGCCCGCCGCAACGTACTGTGCGCCACCTGCGACTTGCCCGATACGGTCGCCGACTATGCGAAGGCGGAACTGGCCAATCTCCGCAATCAGCTGGCCTGGTCAACCGAGCCCGAACTGCGCCGGTGGATCCGCGAAAGCCGCCTCGACGGCTTCGGCAAGGTCGTCAGGGCGGTGACACCGGACCAGACCGACAGGATGGCGGTCCTCATGGCCCTGCGGGACAAGGCCTGGCCGGCGGCGGCCAATCTCCAGCGACTCGCGGGGACGGCGGAGGCGGCACCTGCCTTTGGTGCGTCGTCGATCTCGCCTTCATAGGCGAGCAGCCGCTGCGCCCCGCCGGTGTGGAGGAAGACCGGCCGCTTGTCCTCGAACCGGCTCGCCCCGCCTGCACATATCCTCCCGAACAGGTTCATTGCATCGTTCGGGCTGCGGTCAACGCGGCGATCCCGCCCGCGTTCGGCGGTTTCGGGTCGCCCCTGTAAAACGTCTCGCCCCGGCTTCCCCCCTGGTGCCCGGGGCGCTACGGGTCGGGAAGATGGCGTCGATTCCCCTTACCCCTTCCTGGACGCCGCCCGAGAATTTGCGGGAACGGATCAAGCGTCTGGTGTTTTCGCCGAAGCAGCAGCTTCGCCGGATCGTGGCGCGCGGCCTGAGCAAGGGGGAGCCTGAGCTGCGGCTGATCCCGGACATGGCCGATGCCGGGCGCCACGCGATCGATGTCGGGGCCAATCGGGGTGTCTGGGCCGATTGTCTGGCTCGTCATTGCCCCGGTGTGTTTGCCTTCGAACCCAATCCGAAGATGTTCGCCTTCCTGCGCGACAGCTGCGCGGCCAATGTGGTTCCCAGTATCCTGGCCCTGTCCGACTGTGCGGGCGAGGCGGTCCTGCGGATCCCGAGAACGGCACGGGGCTATTCCAACCAGCAGGCCTCGCTGGCTCCCCGTGCGGACGACCGGTTCAGCGCTTTCGGCGAGCTGACGGTCACGACCTCGTGCCTCGACGATCTCGACCTGCCGCCCTGTGGCTTCATCAAGATCGATGTCGAGGGTCATGAGGCGGCCGTGCTCCGGGGAGCCCGGCGGTTGATCGCACGGGACAGGCCCGTCCTGCTGATCGAACTCGAGCAACGCCATACGGGCGAGCCCATCGAGGCCTCGCTTCAGTCAGTCATGGCCCTCGGCTATGCAGCCAGCTTCCTGCGAGACGGCGTGGAGACCCCGATTGCTGGCTTCGACCCCGATGGCGATCACCGGGGGCGCGCCGACCAGCCCGGCTATGTCTTCAACTTCATCTTCAGGCCCGTCTGAAGAACGAAGCTGCAGGGCGCGGTCCTGATCGACGCCTAGGACGAGGCCGGGGCCTCTGCTGCCGCAGGCTCGAAGTCCCTCTCTCCGAGCGGAAAGACCACCTCCACCACCAGTCCAGCGGGGCCCCAGGAACGGTCGATCCGGCCGCGCAGCTGGCGCACCAGGCTGTTCTTGAGAATCGAGCCGAAGCCCTCCCGCTCGGGCTCGACGACCCGAGGCCCCCCGGTCTCCTGCCAGCTCAGCCGCAACTGTCCGTCCTGCGCCCGCCAGGTGACCGATACCCGCCCTTCGTCCGTACTGAGGGCCCCGTATTTGTTCGCGTTGGTCGCCAGTTCATGCAGCAGCATGCTGATGGGCTGGACCTGCTCCGGCGACAAGGCGACCGGCGGGCCTTCCCAGGCAACACGGTCCGCCGGGCACAGGGCGTCGAGCGAGTCCTGCACGACGTCGTGCAGGGCACCGCCCTCCCACCGGCGACTGGCGAGGGATGTCTGGGCGCGCGACAGGGCATCGATCCTGCCCGTCAGGATGGTCTTGTAGTTCGCCAGGTCGTCGGCACGGGTCAGGTGCACCAGCGAATGGACAATGGCCAGGACATTGCGCGCCCGGTGATCGACCTCGCGCATCAGCAGGTCCCGCGCTTCACGGTTGCGCCGGTCCTCGCTGATGTCCCGCACTTCGATGACCGTTCCGACCACATTGGCGCGATCGTCCCGGACAGGGCTTGCCGTGAAGGCGACCGGGTAGAAGCTCCCATCCTTGTGGACGAAGACTTCCTCGCCCTGGGTGCCGGCATTATCCGGGAAGGCGCGGTCGATTGCGCATTCCGACTGGGGAAAGGGCCGGCCATCCGGATAGCTGTGGTGGATCACGTCGTGCAGTGGCCGGCCTGCCGTTTCGGCGAAGGTGTAACCCGTCAGCTGCTCGGCGGCCTTGTTCATGAAAACACACTGCTGGCGGTCATCCATCAGGAAGACGGACATGGTGGTGTTGTCGAGGATGGCGTCGACGCGCCGGGTCACGTCGCGCAGGTCCGACTCGACCTTCTGCCTGGCTGTGATGTCCTGAATGGCGGCATAGAAGACGCGGTCGCCCTCTTCCTCGAACAGCTGCAGCCTGACGGAGACGCTGTACAAGGTGCCGTCTCGACGCCGGTGAACGGTGTCGAAGTCGAGGCGTTCGACCGTCCCCAGAACCAGGGGCTGTACCAGGGCGACGAAACCGTCGCGGTTGATCTCGGGCTTGAGGTCCCATGGCGTGAGCCGTCTCAGTTCGTCGATCGTATAACCTAGGTTGTCCCGCGCGCCCTTGTTCACGATCCGGAACAGATAGTCCTCGGCGCCGAAGACGTAGACCTCGCTGGCGGCATCCTCGACGATGCGCCCGAGCCGTTCGTTCGTCACGCCCTGGATGGTGATCATCGACCGTGACCTCGTGCCCAGAAAGGAGAGCGATCCCGTGATGTTAGTGCCCTGATGCCCCGGTAGCAATGCGATTGGGGATTGTATCGGCCTTGCGGGTTCGCCGACCGTGGGTCGGCGAGCGGCCTGCAGTGCTGCATCTTCAGGCGGCTGACAGCGTCACGCCCATCCGGACCAGTGCCGACAGCGTCGGAGCGGCCATCTTGTCCATGACCTTGGCGCGGAAGATCTCGACCGTTCGGGGGCTGATGTCGATATCGAGGGCGATTTCCTTGTTGGACTTGCCTTCGATCAGACCTTGAAAGACCTGGGCCTCGCGAGGGGCCGCCGCAGCAGCGACCTCTCGGCCCACGTCGGCGAAGCGACCGAAGGCAATATGGATCGGTCGGCCATCGACGGCCTCTTGAAACCCAGAAGAGTGGCACTACGAGCGCTCCCACGCGTGCGAAGATAAGGTCCAGCCTGTCGCAGAAGATGGCTGTGCCCGGGGGGCGGACCGTGGCCGAAGCCCTGGATCGTGCCGAGAAGGGCCTTGAGGGCCATCGCGAGGCCGGGCAGGTCACCATGGGAAGGCTGCTGGTCTGGCTTGAGGCCGCCATTGTGGCACAGGCGACGGACAGTGCCGGTGATGTCTACCGCGTTGCAGCCTAACTCATTGATCTGAAAAGACTATTCGAGAAATGCACATTCTATCAGGCGACCTTCAGCCTTTGTGACATCGCCGATCGCATGCAGGCGGCGGGACGGTGGGACTGGCCATCGGTCGCTGTCCATGTCGGGGCACTGCGGCTGATCATGGCTGATGGGCGTCGGGCCAGGTGCCAGACACGGCCCGCCCCCTCCGGGCAAGCCGGTTGCCGAAAGATGGATGACGCGCCGTGGCGGATATGGGGAACTCCCTGTAACAAGATGATTTGGTGCGTCGGAGTTTCCCTGTTTACCAGCCCCCTTCAGCAAAGAGGTTTTATGTCCGAACCATCCGTGCCGCCCAGGACCGGACAGATCGACGTGTATCCCGTCCTGTGCCGGGCTTGCGGCGACAAGACCGAACTCGTGCTCCGCTGGAATTCCGTTGGCGAGGTTCGAAAGGGTTGGGAAGGGGTCAGCAAGGCGCGCGTAAGCCTGCGGCAGCCCCGAGCCTCAACGGGCCAGTGCGGCCGATGCGGGTCGGGTGACCTGGCGATCGGAACGGCGAAGATCGTCTAGGTCGACAGACGCAGGCGACCGTCTGTCACCGGCTGTACCGGCCACGAACGGCAAGGCCCTCACGCAGGGCGACCTCATGACGTGGGCCACTGCCAGACCGTGCGCATCCGACCGCCCGTGTAGGACAGGATCGCGATGGTCGGCCGACGTTTTCCGCACTGCTGGCACACCATGCGCGGCTGAATTCTGCGCAGCGGGGTCCGTTTCATTTCCATGGGCCAGAGCCCCCAGCAGGGTGCCGCCCGGTGGCCACAGGGGCATGCCAGCTCGATCTGGTCGCAACTCAGCTTGTCGATGACTGTGCAATCGTCGCCATATGGATGCATCCCTCACACCCGTTTTCCGGCGGCGCGGGGGAGGCCGGCACAGAGGGCGGCGATGAAGGCCCGGTGAGCCTCTGGCGAGGCGATGATCTGGCGGGCCTGTTCATCCGTCAAACGGGCACTGGCGAGCCTCGCCGTGATGCTGGTCGGCTCAGGGCAGGAGGCGGCTGAAAGGCAAGAGTGCATGGAAAATCTCCGTCTGGGCGCCGACCCGGGGACACCTTATGCCGGGCAGGAACAAAAACGGAACAGAACCGCTGGCGCTGGCCTGTGGAAATCGTGGAGAACTCCTGGACCCTGTCCCGCGGACTGAAGCCATGCGCCTCCTGACTGCAGTCCCGGAAGCCTTTCCGCGGGGTGATCTGGTTTTATGAAATCGTTTGAACAAGCCTTCCAGCAGATCAATCCATTTGGACGAAGCAACCACAGTCAAGCTGCTGCCACGTGAACAACGATTGCTGAGTTATCAAGCTGAGCAATAGGAACCAAACCCTCCAAGGGCCTTTTATTGAGACCATCTTGGAAGGATACGTAACTGTGTTAAGAACTACTCTCGCCCTGGCGGCCACGACTCTCCTGCTTGCTTCGTGCGGTAACAGCGAAGGCGAAGCTCCAGTCGAGGGGCCCGCCGTTTCGGCCCCCGAAACCCCGATGAACCCGGCTGTCGACACGCAGGAATCTGCCCAGCAGGACAGCCTCACACCCGGCGCGAACTCCTTCACCGAAGGTCAGGCGCGGGAAGCCATGGAAAAACAGGGCTATTCGATTTCCGGTCCGCTCACCCAGGGTGAGGACGGTATCTGGAAGGGTCAGGCGTCCCTGTCCGGTGCAGCGCCGACGACGGTCTCCGTCGACTACAAGGGCGTCGTTTCTGCCGGCTGAATGCTGCTGGCGATCTCTCTTTCTCCATCCCTCTCTGAACTGAAGGAGCCATCACATGGCCACCGTCACACGGCTGTTCGACAGCCACACTGAAGCTCTGAACGCTGTCAATGAACTGGAAGCGTCGGGTGTCGCGCATGACCGGATCAGCATCGTGTCCAACAATGCGGACAACTGGCATTCCAGTTCCGACCACTCCACCAAAGGTCCGCTTGGGGACGCCAATGGCGATGGCGAGAACGACGTCGCCGATGGTGCAGGCAAGGGAGCGACGACAGGCGGCCTCCTTGGCGGCGGGGCCGGTATCCTTGCCGGCCTGGGGATGCTCGCTATCCCGGGTCTGGGCCCTGTCGTTGCGGCAGGCTGGCTCGCTTCGACGGCCGTGGGCGCGGCGGCGGGTGCAGCCATCGGTGGCGCGACCGGCGGTCTGCTCGGTGCGCTGAAAGAAGCCGGGCATTCGGACGAGGAGGCCAATGTCTACTCGGAAGGTGTTCGTCGGGGCGGAACGCTCGTCAGCGTCAGGGCTGATGATGGCGAAGAAGACCGGCTCGAGCGGATTCTTGACGGCAAGAGCGGCTTTGATGCGACCACTCGCGGCGAGGCCTATCGGGCATCTGGCTGGTCGCAGTTCGATGACACGGCAGAGCCCTACACGACGGATCAGATTGCGCGGGAACGCGCTACTTATCGCTGAGCGAAACTGACGTTGTGACAACGACGGCCCGGCGCTTTCTGCGCCGGGCCGTTTTGTGTTTGACGGGGACACGAAAGGGGGAGCGGCCGAAGTCGCAGACCTGGTCTTCAGTCAATCAAACCCGTCTGCCCGGATCGTGTGAGGGTTCATGCGCGGTACCCCGCATGGCGGCGGGCTCATCATTGATCGTCCCGGACGTGTAACGCTGCCGTGCCCGCCTGATGGCTTTCATACGTGTATGGACCGTGATCCATGAATCGGTGGGAGCCTGCCGATCTGTTTTTTTCGCTTGGGGATTCGATCGATGCAACTCGCCCTTGAGGCGAGCATTCATGCAATTTGCCCAGATGACGGCGATATAAAATACTCATTATTGAGGACGAGCTTTTCCTTGATAACTGGTTGATAAAGCGTCGAGTGAAACGGTTAGAGTTGCAGACAATGTATGAAGCGCCGATGCCCGGAGCCCTGCAGATGTCGCCCGCGGATCTTGCGATCGTTTGCATTGAGTCCTGGCCACATGCCACGCTCTTCCTCGATGCAGCAGAGCCCACCGTTTTCTGGATGAATGCCACCGCCGAGAAATGTTTGCGCGAGCGTGGAGCAACGCTCGCGGGACGCCGGATCCAGCTGGCCCAGAGAGATCGGCAGAAGGCTTTCGAGGATTTCCTTTCGAAGGCGACGTCAGAGGTTTCCTCGTGGGTGCTCGACCTGTCCGGAGACGGGCAGGCCCTCGTGTTTCGCTGTCGCACGATCGGTGAGACAGGGTTCCGCCTGCTGACGATCTTTCATCCCGAAAATCCCCCGACCTCGGTGCCGGATGTCGGGGCCCTGTTCGGACTGACGCCCTCCGAGACCCGCATTCTCGAAGGCATTGTCGACGGCCGGCGTGCCGACGATCTGGCCGAGTCACTCGGTGTCAGTATCGAGACCGTCCGGACCCACATCCGCCGGTTCTACAACAAGCTGGGCGTCAACAGTCGCGAGCAGATGATCGCCAAGGTCAGCGCCTACCGCGTTCCCTGATCCCGGTGTCTTGCCCTTTGACGAGCGCTAGATGCCGGTGGATATGGAAAGCTCGGCCCTGAGAATGAAACGGTTTTTATGGTCGAAGACTTCGGCCACGGAACAGTCCCCTGGCTTGGGACAGGTTTCGACGGCGGCTTCCGACACCCAGGCGATGGCGCTGCTGGCGATCGTGTCCGGTGTCGCCGTCACGCCCACTGTATCAAACCAGCGCTGGCCGTTCTTGACGATATCGATGCGATAGACGGTGGTAACGTTGTCAGGCACCTGATCTGTCCGATCGAACTCCGGGTCCGCGATATGGAACCCGGAAGCTTTGCAGTCAATGAACGTAGATATCTAACGTCGCGTTTGTCCTGATTGTGATCAGGGCCGGGCTCGCCGGGCGACTCCGGGTCCTTGCCCCGCAGGATCAGGGAGAATCTCCGGGCGGTGTGCCGCGGGATGATCTTGAGCCTTGACTCCGGACACCTGGAGAGAGGCATATAAGAGAACATAACAGGAACAAATAGTGCCTTCGACCTATCAGATCGCGCAGTTGAAGACTCGCCTGGCCAGCCTCTCCCGTCACGAGACGGGGGGTGAGCCAGAGAGGTTTCTGCTCGGGATCGACCGTGTCGATGCGTATCTGGACCCCGGACCTTGCCTCTTTTGCCTGCACGACATTCATGCCCGGACCGCCGCCGATGCCGTGGCCGCCAATGCCTTTGCGCTTGGGCTGGCGACGCGCGCGACGCGAGAGCGACCCATGGTCTGGGTCTTCCAGAACCTGGCCGGGCAGGAGGCCGGGGGGCTGAACGGGTCGGGTCTGCACGAGTGGGGTGTCTCGCCGGAGAGTGTGCTGATCGTACGGGTCCGCGATGCCACGGCCATGCTGGCGGCCGGCGAGGAGGCTTTGAAGAGCGGGGCCGTTGGCTCGGTGCTGATGAGTGGCTGGGGCGAGGCCAGGGCCATGGGCCTGACGGCCAGCCGACGCCTGGCACTGGCGGCCCGGGCCGGGACCAGCACGGCCTTCGTGGTGCGGGCGGCGTCGATGTCTGCCCCCAGCGCGGCAGAGACCCGCTGGTCGGTGGGCTCGGCCCTGTCGACCGGGCTGGAGGCCGGGGTGCCGGGACGACCCGCCTTCGTTGCGGCCCTGACCCGCAGCCGTCAGGGGGCTGCACCGGCCGAATGGACGCTGGAGTGGGATCGTGAGCGCCGTGCCTTCTGCGAGCCCGCGGCGCTATCTGGCCGTCGACTTCCCGTTCCTGTCCCCGGATCGGCTGCGGCGCGAGGCCTTGCGACAGGGCTCCAGCGAACCGCATGAGGATGCGGTCGTGCTGGTCGAGAAGGTCCGGGGGGCCTTGCGGCTCGCGGCGCTGAGCCCGGCGGCCTGTGCCTTGGGCCTGACACGCGGCATGACCCTTGCCGATGCCCAGGCCCGGACCCCCGCCCTGCGCGTGGTCGTGCACAGACCCGATGCCGATGCCGCCCTGTTGCGACAGGTGCTGGAAGATTTTGGCCGCTTCACCCCGATGGCGGCCCTGGACGGGGAGACCGGCCTGATCCTGGATATCACCGGCTGCACCCACCTGTTCGGAGACGAGGCGGGGCTGGTCCGGGCAGTCGAGGCGCGGGCCGGTCGCATCGGTCTGGCCGTTCGTACCGCGCTGGCGGGAACGCCCCAGTCCGCGCGGGCCCTTGCGCGGTTCGGGCCTTCCGGGAAGGTGTATCGACCCGGTCAGGATCGCGACGCGGCGCGGGTCCTGCCGATCTCGGCCCTAGAACTGGGTGAAAAGGATCATCAGGCCCTGACGCGGGCTGGTCTGCGGACACTGGGGGATCTGGAAGATCGTCCGACGGCGGCCTTGGCCGCCCGGTTCGGCAGCGACCTGCCTGTGCGGCTGGGACGCATCCTGGGGCG
>QBLX01000068.1:0-480 GCA_003241825.1 Alphaproteobacteria bacterium | reverse complement strand
GGGCGGGACGATGTGCGGATCACCCCGCTGCGGCCCCCGGCACCCTGCGTCGTCGATCGCATCCTGTTCGAGCCCATCACCGAGACGACGGACGTAGAGGCCGTGATCGGCGACCTGCTGGTCGAGGCCGGGGTGTGGCTGGAGCAGCGAAGTCTGGGCGGGCGAGCCTTCGAGGTGGCCTTCTTCCGTCTGGACGGGGCCACCCGGCGGATCACGGTCCGGACCGGCCGGGCGACGCGGGATGCATCCGGCGTGATGCGGCTGTTCCGCGAGCGGCTGGCCGCCCTGTCCAGTCCGCTGGACCCCGGGTTCGGCTTTGACCAGTTGCGGCTGTCGGTTCCTGTCACCCAGACCCTGATGGCCGCCCAGCCCGGCTTCGAGGCCGGGTCCACCGCCACCCGCGACCTCGACGGGCTGATCGACCGCCTCACCGCCCGTCTGGGCCCCGAGGCCGTGAGCCGGTTCGAACCGGTGGAATCG
>QBLX01000067.1:5295-13950 GCA_003241825.1 Alphaproteobacteria bacterium | reverse complement strand
CTCCTGAAAAGGCCGGATGCGTAGCTCAGCGGGAGAGCACCTCGTTCACACCGAGGGGGTCACAGGTTCAATCCCTGTCGCATCCACCATTCTTTCCCACATCCCCGTCAGGTCGTCGGCGGCGTCAGGCCGATCAGGGTCAGGGTCGTGGCCTGGACCAGCATGACCACCAGCCACTGCGCGCAATCGACGGCGGTGGCCCTGGCCCCTACGTCCCGGCCCGCATAGCCGACGACCGTCGTCGGAACGACGAAGCCGATCCAGATCACGACCGCACTGCCCAGCGACATGGTCCAGCGCCCGGCCTCGGGCGGGGCCAGGATCAGGGCACCGGCCAGAATGCAGCACAGCCAGGTCTGGGCGACGGCTGCCACGACCAGTCGGCGGATACCCGATCGGGCGGGATGAAGCCGCTGGATCGCCAGGCCAGCGACCAGGCCGAGCAGCGACGCCGCCAGAATTGGCATCAGATTTTGCACGATATAGATCATGGTCGGCCCCCCGTTCGGAGTTTGCGCGCCCTGATCACGGGGTCAATGCGCTGTTTTCGCCCGGGCTGACACCTTTCCGCCCGCTTTCCGTGACTAATGCCGCGCCTCGCGCGTCGTACGCCCCTCTGGCGCCATCGGCGCAAGCGCCGTACGGACACATCATGCCTTTCCCTGCCAGTCATCCCGCGCTTGACCGCGCTCTTTCCGAACGCGGCTATGCCGAGCCAACCCCGGTTCAGGAAGCCGTGCTGGAGGCCGAGGCCGGGCGGGACCTGCTGGTTTCAGCCCAGACCGGCTCGGGCAAGACGGTCGCCTTCGGCCTGGCCCTGGCGCACACCCTGCTGGGTGACGCCGAGAAATTCAGCGATTTCGGAGCGCCGGTCGCCCTGGTCATCGCCCCGACGCGCGAACTGGCCCTGCAGGTCTCGAGCGAACTTCAGTGGCTCTATGCCCAGACCGGTGCCCGGATTGTTTCGTGCGTCGGCGGCATGGATCCGAAGCTCGAGCGTCGGGCGCTGGACCGGGGCTGTCACATCGTGGTGGGCACGCCCGGCCGTCTGCGCGACCACGTCGAGCGCGGCGCGCTGGACCTGTCGAGTGCCCGCGCCGTCGTGCTGGATGAGGCCGACGAGATGCTGGACATGGGCTTCCAGGAAGACCTGACCTTCATCCTCGACGCTGCGCCCGCCGAGCGCCGGACCCTGCTGTTCTCGGCCACCCTGGCCAAGGACATCGTGCAACTGGCCCGGACCTACCAGAACGACGCCCTGCGCATCGACACGACGTCCAAGAACGCGCCGCACGGTGATATCGAATACAAGGCCATCCGTGTCGCCCCCAACGAGGTCGAACTGGCCGTCGTCAATGTGCTGCGATATTTCGAGGCCCCCGGAGCCCTGGTGTTCGCCAACACCCGCGAGCGGGTCAAGCATCTGACCGCCAGCCTGCGCGAGCGCGGCTTCTCCGTGGTCGGCCTGTCGGGCGAACTGACCCAGAGCCAGCGTTCGGAGGCGCTGCAGGCCCTGCGCGACGGCCATGCCCGCGTCTGCGTCGCCACAGACGTTGCCGCCCGCGGTCTGGACCTGCCGGACCTGGGTCTGGTCATCCACGCCGAAATCCCGGTCAACAAGGCCGGGCTGCTGCACCGTTCGGGCCGGACCGGGCGTGCCGGCAAGAAGGGCGTTTCGGTCCTGCTGGTCAGCTATACCCGCCGCCGCAAGGTCGAGATCATGCTCTCGTCGGCCTCGATCGTGGCCGAATGGTCGGGCCCGCCCAGTGCCGAGATGATCCTGGAACAGGACATCCGGCTGGCCACGGGCGTTCTTGCCGGTGTCCTGCTGGCCGATCCGGTGCTGATCGCGCCGACGGATGACGTCGAAACCCTGGAGCTGGGCCGTCAGCTGCTCGAGAAGTCCACCCCGGAACAGATCGCCGCCGCCCTCATCCGCCTGTATCGCCAGAAGATGCCTGCGCCCGAGGACGTCTATGACGACGACCGGATGAAGCGCCAGCAGGACACCGGCAAGAACGACCGTGGCCAGCCGGATGTTCCGTATACGGATTTCGCGCGCGGCGGGGAGATGGCCTGGGTCCGCATCAACATTGGACGCGACAAGAACGCCGATCCGAAATGGCTGCTGCCGACCATCTGCCGCATCGGCCATGTGACCAAGCGCGACATCGGCTCGATCAAGATCTTTGATCGCGAGACCAAATTCGAGATCACCAAGGACGCCGAGGCCAAATTCCTCGCCGCTGTCGCTTCCTCGACCGAGGAGGGCGTCAAGGTCGAGACCGCCGTCGCGCCCGGACCCAAGGAAAAGCCCCCCAGCCGCTGGGACAAGAAGCCTGTCGGCGATGCCGGCGATCGCCCCGAGCGCAAGCCCTGGGCGGACAAGAGCGAGCGCCCTGCCCGTGCCGACAAGCCGGCCTGGAAGCCACGCGATGGCGACGGCGAGAAGAAGCCGTGGGTCAAGCGCGACGAACCCGCCGCTGGCGAGAAAAAGCCGTGGGTCAAGCGCGACGAGCCCGCGACCGGCGAGAAGAAGCCGTGGGTCAAGCGCGAGGCCCCTGCCGGCGAGAAGAAGCCGTGGGTCAAGCGGGACGATTCAGCGTCCACGGAGCGCTCGACTCCGGCCCGTCAGGAATGGGCCGGCAAGGTCGAAACCGGTGCCCCGGCCAAGAAGCCCTGGGTGAAGAAGGACAGTTCGGCACCCGAGAAGAAACCCTGGGCTCCGGCTTCGGACGCGGCACCGGCTGCGCCCGGCGACAAACCCTGGAAGGGCAAGCCCAAGGGCGGTGATCGTCCGTGGGCCGCCAAGGATGCACGCGGCAAGCCTGCGGGTGCCAGGCCGCCGTTCAAGGGCAAGCCCCGGTCGAACGGCCAGGCCTGAGATTCGGCCCGGAACATGCCTGTCACCCATACCCATCCCGGTCCCGAGGCCGCTCGCCTGAACAAGGTGATGGGACAGGCCGGCCTGTGTTCACGGCGCGAGGCGGATGCCCTGATCGCTTCGGGGCTGGTGTCGATCGAGGGTGAGACCGTGACCGACGCCGGGCGCAAGATCGAGCCGGGCCAGACACTGACCCTGTCCGACGCGGCCTCGGAAGCCCTGTCGGAGGGCGTCACCATCATGATCCACAAGCCGGTCGGACTGGTGTCCGGTCAGCCTGAGCCGGGCAAGGTCCCGGCGGTGCGTCTGCTGACAGCCGAAAACCGCGTGGGTGATGGACCGATCCCGGCGACGGACGCCTCCCTGCCCCCGATCGGGCGTCTCGACGAGGACTCGCGGGGACTGCTGCTGCTGTCGTCCGACGGGGTGGTGGCCAAGGCGGTGATCGGGCCGACGTCGGAACTGGACAAGGAATACCGCATCCGGGTCACGGGCGAGCTGACCGACCGGGCGCTGAAAATGCTCCGGCACGGCCTGATGCTGGACGGGCGGGTCCTGAAACGGGCCGAGATCGTGCAACTGGACAAGGACCGGCTGAAGGTCGTGCTGCGCGAGGGACGGAACCGCCAGATCCGGCGCATGTGCGAGATGGTCGGCCTGCGCGTCACCGACCTGAAACGCGTCCGCATCGGGTCGCTTCAGATGGCTGACCTGCCCGAGGGCAAATGGCGGCACCTGACGCCCGAGGAACGGGCGTCACTGCTGGCTCACCGCTCGGCGGGGTAGCGCGCCTTCAGGGCCTCGATCGTCGAGGCGAACAGGTCCTTCAGGACCTCGACATCCACGTCGGACAACCGGTTCACATACAGGCAGCCCTTGCCCGTCCTGTGCTTGCCCAGCCGGGCCAGCAGATCGTCCTTCAGACCCTCTTCGGGGGCCAGATAGAAGACGAGGCTGGTCTTTCGGGGCGCGAAACTGACCAGGGCCGCATCGCCCTCATGGCCGCTGGCATAACGGTAGTGATAGCGACCGAAGCCGATGATCGAGGTCCCCCACATCGTCGGAGGTTCTCCGCTGACTTCACCGAGGATGGCGCACAGGGCGCGGGCATCGGCCTGTCGCTCCGGCGGCTCGACCGAGGCGAGGAAGGTTTCGACCGGTCCGATCTGCGTGCTGGCCATGGGGTCTTTCTTTCCTGATCCCAACCCTTCCGCTCATCCCGGCGAAAGCCGGGACCCAGGGCTCCGGGAGACGGCTGTGCGGACCAGATACCGCTCGCCCATCCAGCCCACCCGTCCGCGAAAACACCGGGTCCCGGCTTTCGCCGGGATGAGCAGAGACGCAAATGAGCGGAAGCTGGGGTCAGAGATTCTTGACGATCCCCTCGACCATCTTCTTGGCATCCGAGAACAGCATCATCGTATTGTCGCGGAAGAACAGCTCGTTCTCGACACCGGCATAGCCTGCCGCCATGCCCCGCTTGATGAACAGCACGGTCCCGGCCTTTTCGACGTCCAGGATCGGCATGCCGTAGATGGCCGAGGTCGGATCGGTCTTGGCGGCCGGATTGGTCACGTCATTGGCACCGATGACGAAGGCGACGTCGGCCGAGGCGAACTCGGCATTGATGTCTTCCAGCTCGAAGACCTCGTCATAGGGGACATTGGCTTCGGCCAGCAGCACATTCATGTGCCCGGGCATGCGACCGGCGACGGGGTGGATGGCGTATTTCACCTCGACCCCCTCCTCCTTCAGCTTGTCGGCCATCTCGCGCAGCGCATGCTGGGCCTGGGCGACCGCCATGCCGTAGCCGGGGACGATGATGACCTTGGACGCGTTCTTCATGATGAAGGCCGCATCCTCGGCACTGCCCTGCTTGACCGGACGGGTCTCGACCCGGGCCTCGCCCGCCGGACCGGAGTCCCCTCCAAAGCCGCCGAGGATCACCGAGAAGAACGACCGGTTCATGCCCTTGCACATGATGTAGCTGAGGATCGCACCAGAGGAGCCGACCAGGGCTCCGGTGATGATCAGGGCGATATTCTCGAGCGTGAAGCCCAGGGCAGCCGCCGCCCAGCCGGAATAGGAGTTCAGCATCGACACGACCACGGGCATGTCGGCCCCGCCGATGGGGATGATCAGGGTGGCACCCAGCACCAGTGCGATCAGGAAGACACCCCAGAAGGCCCAGATGGCCGTGCCACCCGAGCCGATCAAGATTCCGATCAGGAAGATCAGGGCCAGCGCCAGGCCGATATTGATCAGGTGCCGCGCCGGCAGGATGATCGGGGCACCGCTCATATTGCCGTTCAGCTTGGCAAAGGCGATGACCGAGCCGGTGAAGGTGATCGCCCCGATGGCGACGCCGAGGCTGAGCTCGACGATCGACAGCGTCTTGATGCCGGTGCCAGCCGAATTCAGGATGCCGAAGGCCTCGGGCGCATAGACCGCACCGATGGCGACCAGGCAGGCCGCCATGCCGACCAGACTGTGGAAGGCCGCGACGAGTTGCGGCATGTCTGTCATGGCCACACGCTTGGCAATCAGGGCACCGGCCCCGCCACCGACCACGACGCCGCCTGCGATAAGCGCCAGCGTCATCCAGTCAAGGGCATTGGTGCTGCCGAGCGTCAGCAGGGTCACCCCCACCGCGAGGGCCATACCCACCATGCCGAAGGTATTGCCCTGACGGCTGGTCTCGGGGCTGGACAGCCCGCGCAATGACAGGATGAAAAGGACGCCCGAGACCAGATAGGCCAGCGCCGCGATGGATGCGTTCATGGCGTCGTTTCGCTCCCCGTCTCAGAATACGTCGATTGCAGCAGGTTTTGCACGATCCACGGTGCCCGCTGCCGTGGGCACCCCGTTCTTCACCAGTGCCAGCCCGACCGGCCCCGCTCCGCCTGTCAGGGTCAGGACGCAGCGACCATTGTCGCCGGGCAGGCGACCCGCGCGCGGACCAGACCCCGAATAGCTAAGCTGATTGGTGAAGCGGCGTTCGTACTGGTTGATGGTGATCTGAATCGGCCGGAACCGGCACTCCAGCGACCAGCTTGCCCCCTGCGGAGCCGCCACATGGAAATGCAGCCCGTCATAGGCGTCCGTGTTCGAGCCCTGTGCCAGTGCACTGGTCGCGGTCAGGGCAAGGATGACCGGCGAGAACCGGGCGATCCGCCTCATGGCGTCACCTGCTTGCCGGTCCGCGACAGCCGCCAGAGTGCAGCGGCGATGAAAAGCGGACCCATGATCACCATCGCCCAGTCGAACGGCGTCATTTCCCGCACCGGGACGAGGACGCGCAGCAGTACACCGGAAAACACGAGGACGACGCCACAATCGCGATAGCGCAGCTTCTGGATCGCGTTCTTTTCGCCAAGCCAGCTCCACAGCCACAGGCCAACACCCAGGCCGGTCGCGATCCAGGACGCCGTCCATGACACGATGACCGGATCAATCGTCACAGCGACCCGATCCGGCCGGCACGCCGGTCCACTCCGGTCCAGGCCGGCCGTGTCCTCAGCGCCGCAACGGACTGGATGGCAACCGCGAGGACCAGCACACCGAGCGCCAGTCGCACATTAAGATCGCCCTGGGTCTGCGACAGGATGTTGGGGGCCTGGAACAGTGCCAGCCCCGTCAGGAACAGGCCGAGGCAGGTCATCAGCCGGACAATCCGCGCCCGGCTGGCAATCAGGAAGACATAGACGGCGACAGCCGACAGCGCCGCTGCCAGACAGGCCCATCCGAGGATCTGGTCGACGATCATTTCGCGGGCCGTTCCTTCTTCTTGTACATGGCCAGCATCCGGCGGGTGACCATGAAGCCACCGAAGATGTTGACGCTGGCCAGGGTCACGGCCAGCACGCCTGCACCCTTGGCGATCCAGGCATCGGGCCCCGTCGCATCACCCGACACGGCCGCTGCCGCGATCAGGCCACCGACAATGATGACGCTGGAGATCGCATTGGTCACGGCCATCAGGGGGGTGTGCAGCGCCGGCGTCACCGACCAGACGACATAGTAGCCGACGAAGATCGCCAGCACGAAAATGGCCAGGCGAAAGATTGTGGGATCAACATATTCCATCAGCGGGCTTTCAGATTCTGGGGGGTGGCCGGATCATTGGCAGGCTCAAGACCCATGGCCCGGGCAAGGTCGACGGCCTGAACCAGCAAGAGCAACATCAGACCAGCACCGAGGAGCCATGCATTCCACACGACGACCGTCAGCGAGATCAGGCTGAGCGCCAGAACAGCCGATCTGAACGGGAACTGGCGAACGACGGCAATCATCCGCGCAGCCCTTCATGAACCGTGGTCCTGGCTCGATCGCCTTGTGGCCTTCGACCGGAGTAGACCTGCGCTAGGCCGACACCCTGAATGATTATGGGCCATATCAGAGCGCCCGCGATGCGCGCTCCGGTCCACATGTCGATGATAAACGCGACAACTGTCGTCGCCAGAAGGGCCGATCTGACCGGGAACAGGCGAACGACGGCAATCATCCGCGCAGCCCCTCGTGCACCACGGCCCCGCCGTGGGTGACGACGGACGCCTTCAGGATCTCGTCCTCGAGATCAATGTTGACGACCCCGTCTTTCACCAGCAGTCCGGCAAAGGCGACCAGGTTCTTGGCGTAGAGGCTCGACGCATCCGACGCGATCCGGCCCGGCAGGTTGGCGATCCCGACGATCGAGGCCCCGTTCGGCGTCACGACGACCTCGCCGGAGCGGGCCCCCTCGACATTGCCGCCGGCCTCGACCGCGAGGTCGATCAGCACCGATCCCGGCTTCATCGTCGCCACCTGGTCGGCGGTCACCAGCACGGGCGCGGCCCGGCCGGGGATCAGGGCCGTCGTGATGACGATGTCCTGCTTCCTGATATGTTCGCCGGTCAGGACGGCCTGTTTGGCCTGATATTCAGGGCTCATCGGCTTGGCATAGCCGCCGGCCGTCTGGGCGTTCTTGAACTCCTCGTCCTCGACGGCGAGGAATTTGGCGCCGAGGCTCTCGACCTGTTCCTTGGTGGCGGGGCGGACGTCCGTGGCGGTCACGACAGCCCCCATGCGCCGCGCCGTGGCGATGGCCTGAAGTCCTGCGACGCCCACGCCCATGACGAAGACCTTGGCCGGCGCAACCGTGCCTGCGGCTGTCATCATCATCGGAAAGCCGCGCCCATAGGCGGCTGCGGCCTCGATCACGGCCCGGTAGCCGGCCAGATTGGCCTGGGACGACAGGGCGTCCATGACCTGGGCCCGGGTGATGCGGGGCACGAACTCCATGGCGAAGGCGGTGACATTGGCCGCAGCCATCGCCGTGACAGTGTCCTTCTCGCGCCAGGCATCCAGCAGGGCGACCACGATCGCGCCGGGTTTCATGGCGCTGATCTCCTGCGCCGTCGGCCCCCGGACCTTGAGGATCAGATCGGCTCCGGTCAGGACCGCATGGGTGTCAGGCTGGACCACCGCTCCGGCGGCGACATAGTCAGCGTCCGGGAAGGACGAACCCTGTCCGGTCCCGGCCTCGACCGACACGGTCGCGCCCATGGCGACCAGTTTTTTGACGGTTTCCGGAGTGACGGCACAGCGCGTCTCGCCTTCGCGGCGCTCGCGGGTCACGGCTATGGCAAGGGCCAAACGATTCTCCCCATCCAGACTGGATGAAGCAACGTTAGGCCAAAGCAGAAGTCTGCGTAAAGGCTTCGATCGCGCGCTGCGACCGGGTCACTCAGTGCGACTTGGCACCGCTCCGCAGAAACAAGATGCCGACGACC
>QBLX01000067.1:4660-5285 GCA_003241825.1 Alphaproteobacteria bacterium | reverse complement strand
GCAGGGCGCCCCCCGCCAACGCACCCGTGATGAAGCTGCCGTCCTTCTGGAACCACAGAACGAGCATCAGCAGGGCTGCCGAAATCAGCAGCGAGCCCCACTTCATCAGGTTCATCACCAGCGTCCAGGTGGCGGTCTGTTCGTTGATCTCCATGCTGCCGCGCAGATAGGCATTGGCGTCCGCATCGGCTTCGTCGGTGGCGTGATGGGGGTGGTGCGGGTCGGCCATGGGAGCGGTGTCCGGAAAAGGCAGTTGAGATTCTGGTCTGTCTTATAGAGGCCGTGGCGCTGGGCTCAAGCACCGGGCGACAATATGCGTCTCAGTCCAGTGTCGCCAGCACCTCGCGGGTGAAGGCTGCGATGTCGAAGGGACTGCCCGCCGGGTCCTCGGCACGGCGCACAATGACGATCCGGCGCGAGGGCACGATGATCACATACTGGCCCCGGTTTCCGAACGCTCCGATGGTGTCCGCCGGCACGCCTTCCGACCGGTTCAGCAGCCAGAACCCGGCCCCGTAGCCAAAGGCACCCGAGGGCGGCTGGGGCCCTGACGGGCGCGAGACATAGTCCAGCCAGCCCACAGGCAGGAGCCGTTCGCCGTTCCGGAACCCGGCGTCGACATAGA
>QBLX01000067.1:2160-4650 GCA_003241825.1 Alphaproteobacteria bacterium | reverse complement strand
GGTCCAGACCTGGCTCGACAGGATATAGCTGCCCCGCCAGTCGGTCTCGGCCGTCGTCAGGCCCATGCCCAGCCGGTCAAACAGGGCGTGGGGCGAATGGAGGCCATAGGTCGGGGCAAGGCTGAGGGTCGCCAGCAGGGTATCGTTGTTGGCATAGCGATAGCGCGATCCTGGCGGGGCGATCAGGGGCCAGGTCGGGGTCTGTTCGGTCACTGTGACGCCGCCGAAATACAGGGCATCGGTGCGGTTGCCTGCCGTGTCGCTGGTCAGGCCCGAGGCCATCCGCAGCAGATTATCCAGGGTGATCCCCGCCCGGGGATCGCCCGGCACCTGCCAGTTGGCAATGGCGGCGGGCGCGTTCACATCCGCCTCGCCCCGATAGACGGCCGCCCCGACCACCGTCGCCGCCAGGCTCTTGGCCACCGACCAGGTGCGTTGCGGAACGTCCGGCCCGAAGCCGTCCGCATAGGTCTCGGCGACGATCCGGCCATCCTGGACAATGACAACCGCGGTGGTGTTGCTGCCCGGTCCATAGGTCTCCCCGACGGCCTGCACGAGAACCCGCTCGACCGCAGCCCGGTCCCCGCGGACCTCGCCCGTCGGCATGGCGGTCGCGTCCGGCCTGCGCATGACGGCCTGACCCGCCTGCGGCTGCGAGGTCCCGACCGGCAGGATGACACAGCCGGCTCCGGGTGAATGGACAGCAAGGCGCGGAGGCATGACGGCGTCCCACGACACCTGCGCACCGCCCGGGGTCACCTCGACCGGCAGGGATCGGACCAGAGGATCAAGCTCCGGATAGATGCCCGTCAGTTCGTTGGCCTCGATACTCTCGACGCTGCGCGTCACGCCGGCCGCGCGGGCCGTGTGGACGGCACTGCAGACAGTCAGCGCCTTGTAGCCCGCAGCCATGGCGCGCACCTCGGCGGACGGGGCCCTCGGCGTGGTCGCGGCCGGTGCCGTCTGACCAAGAACGGGCTGGGCCCCACCGAGGAGCAGGATCAGGGACAGGGCAATACGCATGCCCCGACGCTGCGGCAGGTCACGACAGCGGTCAATGCCCCGCCGACGCTGTCGAGTTGTCAGACGACGGCCTCGAACTGGTCGATCAGCCGTTCCAGCCGGCGCGTACCGATCGTCCAGAAGGCCGGGTCGCGTGGATCGAGCCCGAACGGGGCCAGGGCCTCGACATAGGTCTTCGTCCCGCCGCCGGCCAGCAGCTCGCGATACAGGGGGGTGAAGGCCTCCGGGTCCCGGGCGCGATGCTCCATCAGGGCCGCCACCAGCAGATCACCGAACGCATAGGCATAGACGTAGAACGGCGAGTGGACGAAATGGCCCACATAGCTCCACCAGGCCTCATAGCCGGGGTTCAGGGTCACGGCCGGGCCCAGCGACGCGCCCATTTCCTCGAGGAACAGCTGCCCGATCCGCTCGGCCGGAACCTCGCCAGCGGCGCGCTCCTCGTGGAAACGCACCTCGAAGCGATGAAAGGCGATCTGGCGGACGACGGTGTTCAGTCCGTCCTCGATCCGTCCCGCCAGCAGGCCGCGCTGTTCCGCCTGGGGGGCATTGGCCAGAAGCCGGTCGAAGGTCAGGCCTTCCGCAAAGATCGAGGCCGTCTCGGCCAGGGTCAGCGGGGTATCGGCCAGCAGCGTCCCCTGCCCTGCGGCCAGTGTCTGGTGGACGCCGTGACCCAGTTCGTGGGCCAGGGTCAGGACATCGCGACGCTCGCCCATCCAGTTCATGAACACATAGGGGTGGCGGTTCGCCGTCACCGGATGGGCATAGGCGCCGGACTGCTTGCCCGGCCCGGCCCGTCCGTCGATCCAGGGATTGTCGAAGAACTGGCTGGCGATGTCGGCAAACTCGCCGCCCAGGTCGCGGAAGCTGTCCAGCACCAGGGTCCGCCCCTGCTGCCAGTCATAGGTGCGCGGGCGGGTGGTCTCGAGCGGTGCGTTGCGGTCCCACTGGTCCAGCTTCGGCTTGCCCAGAGCCCGTGCCTTCAGGGCGTAGTAGCGATGCGAAAGCTTGGGATAGGCAGCGGCGACGGCGTCGGCCATCGCATCGACCGACTCGCCATCGACCTCGTTCATCAGGTGGCGGGCGTCGGCCGGACGGTGGAACCCGCGCCATTTGTCTTCCAGCTGCTTCTCGGCAACGACCGTGTTCAGCACCAGGGCGAGCGTCGGGACGCGCGCCGCAAGGGCGGTGTTCAGGCCCTCGGCCGCCGATTTTCTGGCCTCCGGCTTCGGGTCGCTCAGCTGGTTCAGGGCCTCGGCGAGGGTCAGGCTGGTCTTGCCCGCCTCGACCCGGAGCGTTGTCAGGGTCTCGTCGAACAGCCGCGGCCACTGGGCCGAGATCGGCATCCGCTCGGCGATGAAGGTCTCCATCTGTTCGGACAGCTCATGGGGCTTGTTGGCCCGCACGCGGCGCAGCCAGGGCCGGTAACGCGCCGCGCCGTGATCCGCGGCCAGCGCCGCCTCGATC
>QBLX01000067.1:0-2150 GCA_003241825.1 Alphaproteobacteria bacterium | reverse complement strand
TCCTCGAGCTGGTTGATCTCCAGCGTCAGCCAGACCGTCGGCGTGACGATCGCCGTCGTCTTCTCGCGGACATCCGCCTCGAAACCCTGGGCCGCCGCATCATCCCGCGCCGTCGATGCCGCCAGGAAGGCATAGGCCCCCAGTCCGCCCAGGGTATTGCTGGCACGCTCATAGAGATCGATCGCCAGCGCCAGTGTGGCACCCAGGGCGGCCGGATCTGCACGCTCGGCCAGCATCCTGCCCTGCAGGGCATTCAGCTCGGCGACGGCGGTGCGGCCCGCCTCGAGATCGGTCGCGATCCGCGCATCCTCGCGGGACCGATAGAGGTCGGCGAGGTCCCAGAGCGGAGGCTCGGTCGGATCAACAGGCTGGGGCGGGGCTTTGAAGGGCGCGTTCATGGCTGCAGTTGTGGGCATGCAGAACCGGCGGCGCAACCGTCGCCTCGCGGGCCGAATGTCGCTAAGAGGCCCGCATGTCCGTGACCGCCCCCACCCTGCGCCCCCTCTTCGTCACCCAGGTCTATGAGGCCAGCCTCGCCACCACGCCGGGATTCGAGGACTTCAACGCCTCGCTGGCCGAAGCCGTGCGGACGCTTTCGGTCGAGGACGGCGCCGGCCGGGCCTGGTGCCGGACCAATGGCTATCGCGGCTATACGTCCTATGGATCGCTGAATGATCTTCCCCTGCGGATGCCCGAGTTCGGCGAGCTGAAGCGCCATCTGGATCGCCACGCCGTCGCCTATGCCCGCGCCCTGAATTTCGACCTCGCCCGCAAGCCCCGGCTCGACAATCTGTGGGTCAATATCCTCAAGCCCGGCGGGGCGCACTCCGGCCACATCCATCCCCACGCCTTCCTCAGCGGCACCGTCTATGTCGAGGTGCCTGACGGGGCCTCGGCCCTGAAGCTGGAAGACCCGCGTCTGCCCATGATGATGGCCCGGCCCGGCCTCCTTCCGGACGCGCCGGTCGGCGAGCGGCCCTTCGTCTATCTGGCTCCGCAGGCGGGTACGGTATTGATGTGGGAAAGCTGGCTCCGGCACGAGGTGCCCCCCAATGCAGCACGCTCCGAGCGGATCTCGATCAGTTTCAACTACGCCTGAGCCCTGCCCCTCCACTGCGCTTCGCGCGGTCCCCCTCCCCATCGCTGCGCGACAGGGAGGACAGGCTTTCCTCCCCATGCCCTGGCATGGGGAGGGGGACCGCGCGAAGCGTGGTGGAGGGGCGACTGCCATCAAACCGCCGCCTCGAGCTTCTACGTCATTTGCCACCCGGCGTGCGGCCCGCTACATCCCGCGCCAACCTCCCCACGACATCACGACAGGGCGACGCATCTCATGGCGCAGCAGTATATTTTCCAGATGCAGGGCCTGACCAAGGCCTTTCCCGGCGGCAAGAAGATATTCGAGAACATCTGGCTCAGCTTCTACAACGACGCCAAGATCGGTGTCGTCGGCGTCAACGGCTCGGGCAAGTCCACACTGCTCAAGATCATGGCCGGCCTGGACAAGGAGTTCTCCGGCGAGGCCAAGGCTGCGGACGGCATCAAGCGCGGCTACCTGGAACAGGAGCCCCACCTCAATGACAGCCTGAACGTCCGCGAGAACGTCGAGGCCTGGTGCGAGGAAAAGCAGTGGGTCACCCGCTTCAACGCCATCGCCATGGAAATGGCCGAGGAATACACCGACGAGCTGATGGCCGAGATGACGGCCCTGCAGGAAAAGATCGACGCCGGCGACGTCTGGGACATCGACAGCCGTATCGAGATGGCCATGGACGCCCTGCGCTGCCCGCCGGACGACTGGTCGACCGAGAACCTGTCCGGTGGTGAGAAGCGCCGGGTCGCCCTGGCCCGCCTGCTGCTGTCCAAGCCCGACATGCTGCTGCTCGACGAGCCCACCAACCACCTCGACGCCGAAAGCGTCGCTTGGCTGCAGCACCACCTCGAAGCCTTCCCCGGCTGCGTCATCCTGGTGACCCACGACCGCTATTTCCTCGACCTCGTCACCAAGTGGACGCTGGAACTCGATCGCGGCAAGGGCCACCCGCACGAGGGCAACTATTCGTCCTGGCTGGAAGCCAAGCAGAAGCGCGTCGTCCAGGAAAACTCGGAATCCGAAGCCCGCCAGCGTGCGCTTACCCGCGAGCTGGAAT
>QBLX01000066.1:7189-14959 GCA_003241825.1 Alphaproteobacteria bacterium | reverse complement strand
CACCCAGGCCAATGCCCACCCCCATATCGCGGGACGCGTCGCCGTGGTGCACAACGGCATCATCGAGAATTTCGCAGAACTGAAGGCCGAGCTCCAGGCCGCAGGGCGCGTTTTCGAAAGCCAGACCGACACCGAGGTCGTGGCTCATCTGCTGGACCAGAACCTGTCTACCGGACTTTCGCCCCTCGCCGCCTTCGAGGCGACGCTGAAACGCCTGTCCGGGGCCTTTGCCTTGTGCGTGCTGATCACGGGTGAGGACGACATGATCCTCGCCGCCCGCAACGGCCCGCCCCTGGCGGTCGGCTATGGCGAAGGCGAGATGTTCATCGGATCGGATGGTCTGGCACTTGGACCGTTCACCAATCGCGTCTCCTATCTGGAGGATGGCGACCACGTCATCGCCACCCACGACGAGGTCCGCATCTTCAACGCGACCGGCAACGAAGTGATGCGCGAGATCAAGATCGTACCCGCCTCTGCCGTGCTGATGGAGAAGGGCAACTACCGGCATTTCATGGAAAAGGAGATCCATGACCAGCCCGAGGGATGCCAGCGCACCATCGCCGCCTATGTCGATACCCTGACCGGCCGGGCCACGATTGCGGGCGTCGACTTCTCGACCCTCGAACGGATCCAGATCGTCGCCTGCGGCACCTCCTATATCGCCGGGATGATCGGCCGCTATCTGATTGAACAGCTGGCGGACCTGCCCGTGGACGTCGAGATCGCCTCCGAGTTTCGCTACAGACAGCCCGCCCTGCGCCCCGGGGCCCTGGCCATCGCAATGTCACAGTCCGGCGAGACGGCCGACACCCTTGCCGCCTTTCGTCACTGTGCGGGAGCTGGCATGAAGACCGCCGCTATCGTCAATGCCACCGAATCCACGATCGCGCGCGAAGCCGATGTGGTGTGGCCGATCCACTGCGGGCCCGAAATCGGCGTCGCCTCGACCAAGGCCTTCACAGCCCAGGTCAGCGTCATGATTGCCATCGCCATCGCCGCGGCGCGCGACCGCAACCGCATCGATGCTGCGGAGGAGCAACGACTGGTGCGCGTCCTGATCGAGGCCCCACGCCTGATTGCCGAGGCCATCAATCTCGAAGGTTCGATCAAGGAGATCGCCGCCGAGATCGCCAAGGCCCGCGACGTCCTCTACCTCGGGCGAGGGCCAATGTCGGCTCTCGCTCTCGAGGGAGCGCTGAAGCTGAAAGAGATCAGCTATATCCATGCCGAGGGCTACGCTGCCGGGGAGCTGAAGCATGGCCCTATCGCCCTGGTCGACGAGGACACGCCGATCATCATCCTCGCGCCCTATGATTCCTGGTTCGAGAAATCTGCGTCGAACATGAGCGAGGTCATGGCGCGCGGGGGCCAGGTGGTCTTCATAACGGATCCGGAAGGAGCCAAACATGCGCCCGCCGGGGCTCGCGTGGTCGTGACCGCACCGGCATCGGATCCGCTGGTCTCGGCCCTGGTGATGTCCGCACCGATCCAGCTGTTGGCATATCACGTCGCCGTGGTGAAGGGCGCCGACGTCGATCAGCCCCGCAACCTCGCAAAGTCAGTGACCGTGGAATGATCTCGCAGCGATCGTGAGAGAAATGCGTTAGGTTTCGCAGCCGCAGATTCAGGATCCTAAATGTCGACCACTCCCGCACGCCTTCGCAAGGCCGTCCTCCCCGTGGCCGGGTTGGGCACCCGGGTCCTGCCGGGGACCAAGACCACGCCCAAGGAGTTGCTGAACGTCGTCGACCGACCGATCCTCAGCTATATCGTCGAGGAGGCTCGCGAGGCGGGTATCGAGCATATCGTCTTTGTCACGGGCCGCGCCAAACAGGCCATCGAAGACTATTTCGACCACCAGATCGAACTGGAGGCGCAGCTCCTGGCAAAGGGCAAGCTGGACATCCTCGAACAGATGGTCGCCGAACTGGCTACGGCGGGGGAGATGAGTTTCACCCGCCAGATGGAGCCCAAGGGCCTCGGCCACGCCGTCTGGTGCGCCCGCGACATAATCGGTCATGAGCCGTTCGCTGTCCTGTTGCCCGATGTGATCGTGGACGCCCAGCCCGGTGCCCTGAAACAGCTGGCCGACCTCTATGCCGAGGTCGGGGGCAACATCATCGGCGTGGAATCCGTGCCCGAGACGGACACCCACAAATACGGAATCGTCGACCCGGAGGGCCGCGGTGATGGTCGTCGCTTCGCCATGAGGGGCATGATTGAAAAGCCATCCCAGGGCACAGCGCCTTCCAATCTGTCGATCTCGGGTCGCTACATCCTGCAGCCGGAGATCTTCGACATTCTCGAGAACCAGGAGCGCGGTGCGGGCGGCGAGATCCAGCTGACCGACGGCATGGCCACCCTGATGAAGACCCAGGCTTTTACCGCATTCGAGTACGAAGGCGTCACACATGACTGCGGCGACAAGATCGGCCTGCTGCGCGCCAATGTGGCTCTTGCCCTGAAGCGCCCGGATCTCGGCGAAGCGGCCCGGGCGGCGATCAGTGCCTTGCTCTAGGCGCACCGGCGTCGGCAGATAGGCGGATAGCTGCCCCTGGGTATCCGCAGGGGGCCATCAACAGCGAAAAGGCCGGAGCAGCGATGCTCCGGCCTTTGATCTTTGCAGGCCTGGCGTCCTACCAGAGGCGGACGCGGTTTTCAGGAGCCACGTAATACGTCTGTCCCGGTTTGACATCGAAGGCATCATACCAGCCATCGACATTGCGGACCGGGCCAATCACCCGGAACTCGGCCGGGCTGTGGGGACCGTTGGTGACCTGCTGGCGCAGGGCTTCCTCGCGGTATTTCGTCTGCCAGACCTGGGCCCAGCCATAGAAGACGCGCTGGTCGCCGGTCGTGCCATCGAGGACCGGCGAAGGCTGACCGTTCAGGGACGCCCGATAGCCTTCCAGCCCCAGGGTGACGCCTGCCAGATCGCCGATGTTTTCGCCACGACTCAGACCGGGGCGGATCGGATAGCCCGGCAACGGTTCATAGCTGGCGAATTGCGCATCCATGATGTCGGTGGCGGCGGTGAAACGGGCGGCGTCTTCTGCCGTCCACCAGTCGCGAAGCACGCCATTGCCATCGGACTTCCGGCCCTGGTCATCGAAGCCGTGACCGATCTCGTGGCCGATTACCCCGCCGATGGCCCCGTAGTTGACGGCCGGATCGGCCTGCGGGTCGAAGAATGGCGGCTGCAGGATTGCTGCCGGGAAGACGATCTCGTTCAGGCTCGAGTTATAGTACGCATTCACGGTCTGGGGGGTCATGCCCCACTCGTCGCGATCGACCGGGCCGTTCATCCGGCCAAGGTCGTAGTTCCACTGGAAGGTCGAGGACCGCTCGGCATTACCGTACAGGTCGTCTGCCCGGATCTCGAGAGCGGAGTAATCACGCCACTTGTCAGGATAGGCGATCTTGACGGTGAATTTTTCCAGCTTGTCCTGGGCCTGGGCCTTGGTCTCCTGCCCCATCCACGGCAGCTGGTCGATCCGCGCGCGCAGGGCGACACGCAGGTTGGCGACCAGTTCTTCCATCTTGGCCTTGGATTCCGCCGGGAAGTATTCGGCGACATACTGACGGCCGAGGGCCTCGCCCAGCATGCCTTCGGCGAACGAGATCGCACGCTTGTCGCGAGCCCGCTGTTCGGGCTGCCCCTGCAGGTCGCGCTGCCGGAATCCCCACTGGGCATCGGCGAAGCGTCGGGACAGGCGCGCGGCCGACCGGTCCGTGGTGTGGAAGGCCTGCCAGGCCTGCAGGGTTTCTACAGGCGTTTCGGCGAAGATCGACGTCATCGTCGGCAGCGCCGTGTCCTGGCGGATCACGACACGTTCGATGTTCTGCAGACCCGCAGCCGCGAAATAGCCGCTCCAGTCGAAGCCGGGCGCGGCCGTGGCCAGGGAGGCGGGAGTGAACTCGTTATAGGTCTCGTCGCGATTGCGGCTCCGTTCCGGGGTCCAGTGCGCCTCGGCGATCCGGGTCTCGAAGGCCATGACGGCGTCGGCAGAGGCGGCAGGGCTGTCCCAGCCAGAGAGAGTCAGCATCTGCTCCAGATAGGCGCGGTAAAGGGCCCTCTGGCGTTCAAAACGGGCATCCAGGTAATAGTCGCGATTGGGAAGGCCCAGGCCCGACTGGCTGACGTAGCTGACGTAACGTCCGGGGTCCTTCTGGTCGGCACTGATGCCGGTTCCGAACAGGGAACCGCGGGTACGATCCTGGCGGCCCATATAGGCGGCCAGCTCCGCATGAGTGTCGAGGGCGCGAATGTCGGCCAGATAGGGGTCCAGCGGTGCGCGATCCAGCTGCTCGATACGGGCTTCGTCCACATAGGACCGATAGGAGTCGGCGATTTTCTGCTCGTCCGAACCAGAAGTCAGGTCACTGCGAGCGACCATTGCATCGATCATTTCCTTCAGCCGGTTGTCCGAAAGCTCGCGCAACAGGGCAAACGATCCATAAGAGGTGCGGTCGGACGGAATCTCGAGCTTGTCGAGAGCAGCGCCGTTGGCATAGCGGAAGAAATTGTCGCCCGGCACAACAGTCGTGTCGCGGCCGGCGAGGTCAAAACCCCAGGTACCGTACTTCGGTGCGACCGTGCCCTGATAGCCGCTGACACTGCCGCCGGCCTGGGCTGGAGTCTGGAACAGTTCGACGATTGTGCAGGCCTCATCGACGCAACCATGGTCATGCCCGTCCTGGGCAAAGGCAGCGGCGGGCAGGAGAAGAGCGCCGAGCGCGGCACCAACAAGCAGTTTTTTCATGGGGTTTCCTCGTATCCGGACACACAGGCGGAAGGGTCTGCTGACAGCTGACCGGACCCTAGACCCGGAACCACCCCTGTCGCCTTAAAAAAAGTTCATGATCCGGATGCGGTGCTCGCCTCCCGGGGCGCTATAGGTCGGAGCAGTACAAACGGGGGAGTGGCATGGCAGGCGGGCACGGCGGCGGCGAATTCAAGGATCTGGTGGTCTTCCTCGCAGCAGCAGGCGTTGTGGTGCCGCTGTTCAGCCGCCTGAAGATCAGTCCCGTGCTCGGGTTTCTCGCAGCTGGCGTCCTGCTGGGCCCCGACGGGCTGGCACGGCTTTCGGACCAGGCCCCGTGGCTGTCCTGGTTCACCATCGACGACCCGACGCAGATTGCCCAGCTCGCGGAGCTTGGCGTCGCTTTCCTGCTGTTCATGATCGGACTGGAACTGTCCTGGGAGCGGCTCAAGGCGATGCGCAAGCTCGTCTTCGGGCTCGGCATGCTGCAGATCGCGGCCTGTACCGTGGTGCTGGCCGGCGGGTTCATGCTGCTGGGGCAGCCGCTGGCCAGTGCAGCCGTGCTGGGAATGGGACTGGCGCTCTCGTCCACCGCCGTCGTCATGCCCGTGATGGCCGAACGCGGCAGGCTCAAGGGCGTCGTGGGGCGCTCGACGTTTGCTGTTCTGCTGGCACAGGACCTCGCAGTTGCGCCCATTCTGATCACCGTGACTGTCGTGGCGACGGTGGCGCAGTCCGGGGCTGCGGGCGGCGATCTGGACCCGGCAATTCTCGGGCGGACCCTGCTGACCCTGGCGCCGGCGGCGATCGGCCTGGCGCTGCTGGTCGTTCTGGGGCGGGTCGTGCTTCGCCCCCTGTTCCGCTCGGTGGCCAAAAGCCGCAAGGGCAATGGCGGCAGCAGTCAGGAGCTGTTCGTCGCCCTGTGCCTGCTGGTCGTGGTCGGCGCGGGCGTCGCAGCCCAGGCCGCCGGACTTTCCATGAGCCTGGGGGCCCTCATCGCCGGCCTGCTGATCGCCGAGACGGAGTACCGCCGCGAGGTCGAGATCAACATTGAGCCGTTCAAGGGCCTTTTGCTGGGAGTCTTTTTCGTCGGCGTGGGTATCGGACTGGACCTGGATGCCGTCGCCGCAGATCCCGGCGGGGTGATAGGCCTTGCCGTCGCCATCACCGGGGTCAAGGCCGCGATTATCTTCGGTCTCGCCCGGCTGTGGGGGCTGAGCAGCCGGGCTGCAATCGAGATCGCACTGGTGCTGGGCCCGGCGGGCGAGTTCGCATTCGTCGTCCTCGCAACAGGTCTGGTGGAAGGCGTCGCCGACCCGGCCTTCACCCAGAGCATCATCCTGTCGGCAACCATCAGCATGTTCAGCGTGCCCCTGATGGCCATGCTGGGCCAGCGAATCTCGCGCAAGGGGCTCAAGCCGGACCCGACCCTGCCCCAGCTGCCGGTCGCGCCAGACGACGAGGAGGCGCGCGACGGGGCCGTCCTGATCGTCGGTTTCGGGCGGGTCGGCCGTCTGGTCGGCGAGATGCTCGCGGAGCATGGCCAGCGCTTCGTCGCCCTCGACACCGATCCAACCTCGGTGGCCGCGGCGCGGGCACAGGGCTACGACATCTATTATGGAGATGCCGGTCGCGCGGACATGCTGCGGCGCTGCGGCATCGAGCGGGCCCGCGCCATTGTCGTGACGATGGACGCTCCGACCAAGGTGGACGAGGTCGTGATCACCGCGAGAGGCTTGCGGGCAGACATGACGATCATCGCAAGGGCAAGGGACGATCGTCACGCCGTTCGACTGTATGCCCTGGGCGTGACCGATGCGGTGCCTGAAACAACGGAAGCCAGCCTGCAACTGGCTGAAAATACCCTGGTCGACCTGGGCGTACCCATGGGGCTGGTACTGGCCTCGATCCACGAACGCAGGGACCAGTTCCGGGCGATCTTTACAGCCGCTGCGCCCGAGGGACAGAAAAACCGGCCGAACAGGGCTCTGCGCGCCACAGTCAGGAGCGCTCCCGTCAAGGGGGGATGATGTGAAGCTTCCAGAGGCCCCCTTGATGCGTTAACCCGTAAGACCCATTTTGGTCATCGTTGCATGATGAAAGCCTCGACTTCGCCGGGCTGTGCAATCAACGTTTACCGGAGCGCGTCTTTCCATTTGACGCGGCGACGGGAATCGCAGCCGATGTGTTCTAACCTTCCAACCCTGCCGGGCTGTCAGCCGGTCGGGCCCCTTGTGTCCGAGTATTTGTAACATGCGCGAGTCCGCCCACCTGTCGCCTTCCACCACGCTGAATGGCACCGAGCCCCGGATGAACCGGAGGCAGGCTGCCAAGGTTCGCACGCGCCAGAAGGTCCTTGAGGCCGCACGCGAGCTGTTCGCCGAGCGAGGCTATGAACCTGCAACCATCCGCGACATTGCCAAGGGTGCCGGCATGTCCACGGGTGCTGTGTTTGCCAATTTCCAGGACAAGGCCGAGCTGTTCGAAGCCGTGCTGACCGAGGACATGACCAGCCTCGCCGAAACGCTCAAGGGCGGCGCGGGCAAGGGTTCGGTTCGTGAACGGCTGAACAGCGCCCTGGCTGCCGGTTATCATGGATCGCTCGACCAGCTGCCACTCTTCCAGGCCATTGTCGCCCGCTCGTGGTTCCAGCCCCAGGCTGCAGAAACCCGGGCACGCGCCGTCAGCGCCCAGGTGACGGGCGTCATTTCCGATATCCTGCGCGACGGTATCGGGGCCAACGAGATCATGCAGGACGCCGATGTCACCCTGCTGACCGAAATGGTCTGGGAAGCTTACCTGTCGAACTATCGCCGCGCTGCCTATGATGGCTGGGCGCTCGATACGCTTTCGTCCCATATGGACAAGCAGGTGCAGGTCATTCTCGCAGGCGTTCTCGCCCGCTGAGCCACCCGCCCGGCCTGTGATAAAACGCCCGTCGCTCCGATCCGGAGCGGCGGGCGTTCTTGTTCAGAACTTTCGCCAGCTGTCACCCGGATCGATC
>QBLX01000066.1:0-7179 GCA_003241825.1 Alphaproteobacteria bacterium | reverse complement strand
GGTTCCGCCGACTGCTGGCCCCAGGCGATCACCATCAGAACCTTGTGGCTGCGGATGCGGTACTCGCCGATCATGGGCGTGACGGCCCCGAGCGGAGCCCCCGTCTTGCCGTCATAGACGAAGCCCGAAAACTCGGCGACGCCGACCCGGTCACGGCGGCTGTAGATCGACAGTTCCGGGATCGACACCACATTGAAATTGTCATTGATCGGAACGGCAAGCGCGGGCAGGCCAACCACCCTGCGCATCTGCTCCAGCGAAAGTGCGCCCGCCCGCAACTCGAACACGGCCTCGGCCGAGTTGCGGTCGTTGGCGAGGGCGTAGCCCGCCATGGACAGGGCGTTGCGGATTGCACTGACGGCATAACTGGCGTTCTCCGCCCGGAAGAAGGCGTCATCCACAAAGACGCGCGTGCCATCCGGGACGGGGAGGCGCAGCCCCTCGACAGCCTTGTCTGCCGCCCGTGCGATCAGCAACTGTTCGGTCGCGGTGCGCGATGGATTCGTCTCGGACGTAGAGGCGCAGGCCGCAAGCAGCCCGCAAAGAACGCCCACGACAACAGGCCGCGGGATTACCATTCTCCGGTATTCGGCATGGACAGCCAGGGCTCGACCGGTGCCATGGGCTCTCCCTCCTGCAGCAGTTCGATCGAGATACCATCGGGCGATCGGACGAATGCCATATGGCCATCCCTGGGCGGGCGATTGATCGTCACCCCGCCGTCTGAAAGGCGCTGACAGACGGCGTGGATGTCATCGACCCGATAGGCCAGGTGGCCGAAATTCCGTCCACCGGAGTATGTCTCGCGATCCCAGTTATAGGTCAGTTCCAGCTCGGGCGACCGTTGTGCAGCCGAACGGTCCAGGTCCTTCGGCGCAGCCAGAAAGATCAGGGTAAAGCGGCCCTTCTCGTTCTCCATCCGCCGTACCTCGGTCAGGCCGAGCAGATCGCACCAGAACCGGAGCGAGACGTCGATGTCCGTGACACGGACCATGGTGTGAAGATAGCGCATGGACGGCCTTTCAGGCGTGTTCAGACAGCGGCATCAAACAGGGCATCGCGCGCGACGTCCGGCTTGAGCATCGGGAAGAAATGGTTGCCCCCCGCAACGGTTCTCACGGTCACGCCCCGCCGATCCTGTGACAGGCTGCATGTCGAACCGTGCTCTGCCTTCAGTACCGTGACGGGACGTTCGATACGCTTGAGCGCCGCCCACGGATCGTGGGCTTGCGCAGCGAAATTGGAAGCCTCCCAGACAGGCTTGCAAGCCAGCGATACGCCGGGATCGGCATCGACCAGGCCCTCGCTGACATAGTCGGCTAGCATCATGTCAGGCCAGCCCTTGAAAGCCCCGCGTCCGCGATAGGATTCCAGCGCCTGTTTCCGGTCGTCAAACCGTTCCCGGCGACGCAGCGCTGCTTTCACCATCGGCATGCCGCGCGTCATGTGGCGGAGTACCGGCAGACCCAGGGCAATCGTCATCGGCCGGCTCAGGATCACCGGATCCAGCATGACAAGACGGGATACACGGGCTGGACGCGCTGCTGCTGCAAGCAGGGCGGAGGTCCCGCCCATCGAGTGCCCGGCCAGGGCAATCGGTGGCCCCGGGAGCGTTTCCAGAAAGGCAATAAGATCGTCGCGATAATCCCCCCACCCCCGACGGCCGTGCACCTCTGCAGGCAGTTTCGAAAGGCCATGCCCCCTGAGATCGGGAGCCATGATGCGGAGCGAGGATGACAACGGGGCCAGCAGCGAGCGGTAGGTTGCCGCGTTCAGCCCGTTTCCGTGCACAAAGACCAGATCAACCGGGCGCTTGGGATCCCCGAAGTCCATCACCGCCATCTCGCCCGCACCCCAGCGGTTGCGGATCGGCACCATCATCCGGCGCGGGGGCATGAGCAGGGCAGCGTCCATGGCTCAGAAATCGGTAGAAGGAGATTGTGATGCCATACAGGCGGCGCAGGTCATACGACGACCCGACAGGCCGGGCACCGTCCGTGTCCCTCAATCGTGGTCCGCTCGATCGCATAGCCGGCCGCCTCTGCAGCCCGGGCAAAGCTGTCGCCCCTCGCAGGATGAACTTCCTGCGTCGCCCCGCAGCAGTCGCAGATCAGAAAAGCTGCCGCATGGGACGGATCGCCCCCGGTACAGGCGACATAGGCGCTGATCGAGGCGATCCGGTGCACCATCCCCTGACGCTCCAGAAACTCGAGCGCCCGATAGACGGTCGGCGGTTTGGCAGCCTGGCCATCAGTGCCAAACCGGGCGATCAGGTCATAGGCCTTGACCGGCTCACCCGCGCCCAGAAGCAACTCCAGGACCCGCCGACGCGGCCCGGTCATCCGCTCGCCATCCTCCAGGCACCGCCCCTCGGCAGCAAGGAGGGCCCGGTCGATCTCGTCGGGGCTCTTCCCGTCGTCTGCGTGATCGTGTGCACAATGCGAACCCATACGACACAGCTAGTCGGTGAACCGGGTCCCCGCAACCGTCGGGATGACACAGCCGCCGCCCACGAGCCCCGCTTGTCCTGCCGCAGGCCCGGAGCAGGCGTGTGAAGGATCCGGATTCGCAAGCAATGCTTGACCTGCAGTGATGTTATCTCATAACACTTATTCTCGTTCCGCCGTCCGAGAGTCACTTCATGCGTTCTTCCCCCACCTTGCGCGCTGCCCTGCTGGCAGCGACAGCCACCCTGGCCCTGACCACTGTCGCCCAGGCCCAATCGCAGGACGCGTCTTCCCGCCCCGTTGATCTCGGCGAGATTGTCGTCACCGCCGCCCCGTTCGGCATCAGCGCGGATGCGACCACCATCGCGGTCGAAGTTCTGGACGAGGAAACCCTTCTCAGCGCGCCATCGCAGTCGCTCGGCGATATCCTGAACGGCCTGCCGGGCGTGCGGTCGACAAGCTTTTCTGCCGGGGCCAGCCGGCCGGTCATCCGGGGTCTGTCGGGACCGCGCGTCCAGGTCCTGACGAATGGCCTAGGGCTGATCGATGCCAGCAGCCTGTCGCCGGACCATCAGGTGGCGGCCGACCCGGGTGAAGCGGTTCGGATCGAGGTCCTGCGCGGGCCCCAGACCCTCGCCTTTGGCGGCTCTGCTATCGGCGGCGTGGTCAATGTCATCGACGGCCGGATCGCGGAAGAGCGACCCGTCGATGGCCTGGATGGACGCGTCACAGCCCAGGGCTCCAGCGTCGATGATGGCTATGCGATCGGCGCGCGTCTGGCGGCCGGCGTTGGGCCCGTGGTCTTCACGCTTGACGGACTGAAGCGTGAGGCCAGCGACTATGACATCCCGGTTCCGGCCGAATCCCGCCGCCAGGTCGAGTCCGAGGGCGAACTGTTCGAGGACACCGGCAGCACCACCGTCGAAAACAGCTTTCTCGTACTTGAGGCCTATGGGGCCGGTCTGTCTTTCATTGGGGACCGGGGCTTTATTGGAGCTTCAGTCAAGCGCACCGAGACGAGCTATGGCGTTCCGGGCCACGCGCATGAACACGAGGAAGGCCACGACGAGGACCACGACGAGGACCACGGAGACGAGGAAGAAGAGGTCGTCACCATCGGTCTGGAGCAGACCCGCTATGACGTTCGCGGCGAGTACCGGCTCGATGAAGGCCTGTTCTCACGCGTGCGAGGTTCGCTGGGCTATGCCGACTATACGCACACCGAATTCGAGGGCGGCGAAGTGGGCACCGTTTTCGCGTCCGAAGGCTATGAGGGGCGGCTGGAACTGATCCAGCGCAAGGCCAATGGACTGGATGGAGCGCTCGGGGTCCAGTTCCTCGATCGTAACCTGGATGCCATCGGCGCAGAGGCCTATGTCCCCCGGACCGACGTCAGGGAACTGGCCGCCTACACCCTCCAGCGCCTCGACATGGGCGACCAGGGTCTGGGCGAATGGGGCCTCGAGGGCGGGCTGAGGGTCGATCGCCGCGAACTGGACAGCGTAGCCGGCCAGCGTCAGTTCTCCAATGTCTCGGGATCGGTCGGTGCCTTCTGGAAGCCCGCCGAGTCGCTTTTCCTCGGCCTGTCCATTGCGCGTAACGGTCGAGCCCCGACCGAGGCAGAGCTGTTTGCCGAAGGACCTCACGTCGCCACCCGCGCTTTCGAGGTCGGGGACGCAGACCTGACCTCCGAGCGCGTCACATCGATCGAGGTGACCGGGCATCTGGAACTGGGCCGGTTCGATGCGGATCTTCATCTGTTTCATGCCGAGTATGACGGGTTCATCGACCTTGTCCCGACCGGAGCCGAAGAGGACGACCTTCCGGTCTTCGAATATGTCCAGGGCGATGCCAGCTTCCGGGGCGTGGAGGCCGAGATCGGCTACCAGGCCTGGGAAAGCGGATCAGATGGCCTGCGGTTCGAGGCAAGCTATGACACAGTGCGCGGCACGACCGACTTCGGCCCGCCTGCCCGCATCCCGCCCTGGTCAGTGACCGGACGAGCCATCGTCGACCTCGGTGCCTGGACGCTCAAGGTGCAGGGACGCCACGTCGGCGAGCAGGATCGTGTCGCAGGCTTCGAACTGCCGACCGACAGCTATACGACGCTGGATGGCTATGTCGGCTGGAGCCCGTCCGAGGACGAGGGGTTGTTGCTCTATGCAGAGGTACGTAACGCCACGGACGAAGAAGTCCGCGAACACGCTTCCTTCCTGAAAGACCTGACCCCCCAGCCCGGTCGCAACATCCGGGTCGGTGCCGCCTACAGGTTTTAGAGCGCCACCGGCCTGCGGCCTGCCCGGGCGCAGGGTTGGGGGCGTTAGCCATTCGTCATAGTCCCGTTTGCCGCAATCGCGCCTCTGGGCTAGAAGGCGCGCCTTCCTTCCATTCCCCAGAGCCCAGCGCCCATGACCGACACCACCCAAGCCAATGGCCAGCTGGCCGGCACTGTCCTGTTCTACAGCCAGCCCGAGCCGCTGTCGGTAGACCTGCATGGGGCCCTGGGCGTGAACGCGGTCGAAAAACCCTATGCGTTCGTGGCGGCCAGCCACATCGTGCCGCTGACCGTGACTGAATTCGCCCCGGGTGCCCTGTCCTATCCGGTCGTCTTCCTCGGCGACAACAAGCAGCCCTGTGCGGTCATGGGACTGCGCCAGGGCGAAAACCTCTACATCGACATGGCCGGCGATTTCCGGCCCGAAGCCTATATCCCGGCCTATGTACGCCGCTATCCGTTCGTCTTCGCAAATGACGACACCCAGAACCGCATGATCCTGTGCGTCGATCGCGCCGCGCCCTTCCTCGTGGAAGGCGGAGAAACGCCCCTGTTCGAGAACGGCGAGCCCAGCGCATACGTCAACCAGGCCATGGAATTCTGCAACAATTTCGAACAGGAACGCGCCCGTACCGACAGCTTCGTCAAACTGCTGACGGACCTCGACCTGTTCGAGACCCGCGAGGCCAATTTCACACCGCGGAACCCCGATGGTTCGGCAGGGACACCGCAGAAGCTGGCCGAGTATTTCGCCGTTTCGGAAGAGAAGCTGAAAGCACTCCCGGCCGAAAAACTGGTCGAACTGCGCGACAACGGTGCCCTCGGCCAGATCTACGCCCATCTCGTGTCGCTGCTGGGCTGGGACCGCCTCATCGCCCTCGCCTTCCAGCGTGCCGCCCAGATGCCGACGGCCGCCAACGCCTGAGGCAGCGGGAAACAGGGATCCACAACACGGGTCAGGCCGGACGTCGCCCGGACTGACCCGTTTTTCGTTCTCCGGCGTTCAGCGGCGGGCGAACACGCCCCGGGTCAGGCAGGAGAAGACCAGCCGGCCACCTTCGTCCAGCAGGTCATGCTGCGAAATGACGATACCCTTGTCGTCGCCGACCGGGTCCTTGCCCATGATGGTCATCCGACCCCGCAGCAGTTCACCCGCCGGAGGGTTGCGCATGAAGCGCAGCCCGTCGACTGCGAGGACCTTTGTCTGGGCCCAGCCCGCCGACTTCTCGGCCGCCATACGGCTCCACAAGGCATAGACCATGGCGTCTGGCGCCCCGTAAGACGTGTCCCAGCCCGGTGCGAAACGCTCCACAAAGGCCTCCAGGTCCCCATCCTGAACGGGGCAGGCCCCTAGCTGCAGGACCTGGCCGACCTCTATGTCCTCGAAATGGGCATGAAGCGGGTCGCTCATCCCGCCGGTTCCTCGGACACCCGCACCAGCAGCTTGCCATCATGGTCGCCGGTGAAAAGCCGGTTGAGGGAATCCAGAGCGCCCTCAAGGCCGTCGTCCACATGGACCTTCCACTTGACCCTGCCATCCGCCAGCCAGGGCCCCATCTCGGCCACCATCTCACGGGCCCGGGGTGCATAGTCCATCACCAGGAACCCCTGGACGTTCAGCCTGTGGGTGATGATCCGGCTGAAATTCGGCGATGGTGGCATCTTCGTCGCATTATAGGCCGAGATCAGGCCGCAGACGGCCATCCGGGCATGGACATTCAGCCGGTTCCAGACCGCGATCATGATATCGCCGCCCACGTTCTCGAAATTGAGGTCGATGCCGTCCGGTGCCAGCCGGTCCAGCGCCGTGCCAACATCCTCATTCTTGTAGTCGATGGCCCCGTCGAACCCGAGCTCCTCGGTCAGCCAGCGACATTTGTCGGGCCCGCCTGCGATACCGATGACCCGGGCCCCCCGCTGTTTGGCGACCTGACCGGCGATCGACCCGACCGCACCCGCCGCCGCCGATATCACCAGGGTTTCGCCCGGCTTCGGCTTGAGCACGTCGGTGACGCCGAAATAGGCGGTCAGACCGGTCATGCCGAGGACCGAGGCATTGGCGGTGAGTGGCAGACCGGGGAAGCGATGGACGGGACGCAGGCCGTCCTCGCCGACCACCGCATAGTCGGCCCACCCTCCGGACATCGGACTGACGATATCGCCGGCCTTGAAGCGATCCGACGTGGACTGCTCGACCACTCCAAGGGTCAGGCCGCGCATGACCTCGCCCAGCCCGACGGGCGGCAGATAGCCCTCGGCATCATTCATCCAGGTGCGGTTGGTGGGGTCGAGAGAGAGGTAAACTGTCCGAACGAGGACCTGAGCCTCCTTGAGGTCCGGGATCGGGCTTTCAACCAGCTCGAGATCACCTGGCTGGATCAAGCCGCGGGGTCGCTGGCGAAGAACCCACTGGCGATTGGTAGTGGCCATGACGTCGTCTCCCGATCCGTTTCTTTT
>QBLX01000065.1:7455-14975 GCA_003241825.1 Alphaproteobacteria bacterium | reverse complement strand
CCACCACGCTGCGCGCGGTCCCCCTCCCCCTCGCTGCGCGACGGGGAGGACAAATGCTTTCCTCCCCACGCAGTGGGGAGGGGGACCGCGAAGCGGTGGAGGGGCCGCGGATCAGGCGGTGGCGGCGGCGTAGAGGGCGTTGGCCTTGTTCCAGTTCACGACCGTCCAGAAGGCCTTGAGGTAATCGGGGCGGCGGTTCTGGTATTTGAGATAGTAGGCGTGTTCCCAGACGTCGGCGCACAGGACCACGGCACCCTTTTCGTCGACGACGTCCATCAGGGGATTGTCCTGGTTCGGGGTCGAGGTGATCTTCAGCTTGCCGTCCTGCACGATCAGCCAGGCCCAGCCGGAGCCGAACTGACCCGCACCGGCGGCATTGAAGTCGGCCTGGAATTTCTCCATCCCGCCGAGGTCTGCGTCGATGGCGGCAGCCAGTTCGGCGGACGGCTCGCCGCCGTGACCGGCCGGGGCCAGCAGTTCCCAGAACAGGCTGTGATTCCAGTGACCACCGCCGTTGTTACGGACGGCCTTGGGCAGTTTCGAGATGCCTGCCATCAGGTCCTCGATCGAATGGCTGGCCAGCGACGCATCGGCGGCCACGGCGTCGTTCAGCTTGTCGACATAGGCCTGATGATGCTTGCCGTGGTGGATCGTCATCGTCTCCTTGTCGATCGCCGGCTCCAGCGCGTCATGGGCATAGGGCAGCGGCGGAAGGGTGAAAGCCATGGTGGGTTCTCCTGAAGACGATGGAAGCTGGACCGTATGTAGGTCGTTCAGCCTATGACCCAAGCGGCTGAAACCATAAATCGTTCAGAAACGGCCCTTGCGAGGTTGTCATAGCCAAGGCACGATCGCGCTCTGAATGTAGAGGGTCGCAATCATGCCGCGTCTTTTCCGTGCCGCACTGGCCTGCGCAGCCGTCCTTGCCGGTCCTGCCGGTTGCGCATCGACCGTCGACGCGATCGATCGTTCCGCGGACGCCCTGGCCGAGAATCTGGCGAAGAACACGCGCTGCCAGAGCCGCCCGGAGCCGGATGGACACACCTCCGTCAACTGCACGCTCTGGGAGAGAAGCACCACGACGACGACAACAACGACCACGACGACTGCCGCCGACGGTACGGTGGCCACGACGTCTACCACCCGTGCGGTTGTCGAAAGGCGCTAGCCTGGACGTCAGGCCTCAGGCCTGACGTCGCACCATCCGCCCGTAGTCTTCCATCAGGCCAAGCGACAGGGCCGCCGGCTTGAACCTGTATTCGCCGATCTCGGACACCGGGGTCACCTCGGCGGCCGTGCCGGTCAGGAAGCATTCGGAGAAGGTCGCGAGTTCCTCGGGACGGATGTGGCGGATGACCACCTCGATACCCTTGGCCTGGGCCATTGCGATCAGGGTCTGGCGGGTGATCCCGTCCAGGATCGCATCGACCGGCGGGGTGTGGATCACACCGTCCTGGACGAAGAAGACATTGGCACCGGTCGCCTCGGCGACATAGCCACGCCAGTCCAGCATCATGGCATCGGCGAAGCCGCGCTTCTCGGCGGCCGTCTTGGACATGGTGCAGATCATGTAGAGGCCCGCAGCCTTGGCGGCCGAGGGGGCCGTCAACGGGTCCGGGCGGCGCCATTTGGCCCACTCCAGACGGATGCCCTTGGCCTTGGTCTCGGCATCGAAATAGCTGGGCCAGTCCCAGACGGCGATGGCGACGTGGGTCTTGTTGTTGATCGCCGACACCGCCAGCGCCTCGGGCCCGCGATAGGCCAGCGGACGGATGTAGCAGTCGTCAAAGCCCATCTTGGCGCAGGTGTCCTTGCAGGCCTGATCGATCTCGGCCACGCTGTAGGGCAGATCGAAGTCCAGCAGGTTGGCCGAGCGTTCCAGGCGCTGCGAATGTTCGGTCAGCTTGAAGATTTCGCCAGCATACATACGCTCACCCTCGAACACCGACGAGCCATAGTGCAGGGCATGGGTCAGAACGTGCGTTTTCGCTTCCCGCCAGGGCACGAAATCGCCGTCCATCCAGATCCAGCCGTCACGATCGTCGAAAGGAACGAAGGCCATTGGATAACATCTCCCGGATAAGTCGCCCGGTTAGACCTTCGACGGGCGCTCAGGTCAACGCTGGATGCACGATGATTCGCCTCATCGCGTCGGGAAAACGCGCGTGAGCGGCAGTCGTTCAGGTCCCGTGGCCGGTCAGGGATCGGGTCGTCACCTGCTGATCGTCGATGATGACGACCGCATTCGCGAGCTGCTGAAGGAATATCTGGCGCGCGAGGGCTATCGCGTCACCGGTGCCGCCCACGCCGCCGCCGCGCGCCGCCTGATGGAGCTGATCGAGTTCGATCTTGTGGTGCTGGACATCATGATGCCCGGCGAGAGCGGGCTGGAACTGACCAGCTGGGTCCGCAACAAGGCCGTGCTCTCGCGAACCCCTGTGCTGCTGCTGACCGCGCGGGGCGAGGCCGACGACCGGGTCGAGGGCCTGTCGCGCGGTGCCGACGACTATATGACCAAGCCGTTCGATCCGCGCGAGCTGGTCCTGCGCATCGAGGCCATCCTGCGCCGCACGGGCGGCAAGCCCCTGACCCCGCGCGAGATCCGGCTGGGTAATGCCATGTTCGACATGGAACGGCTGGAGCTGACCCGCGAGGGGGCCCCGCTGCGGCTGACCGAGGCCGAGGCCCAGTTGCTGAAGACCCTGGCCCTGCACGCCCATTCCCCGGTCGAGCGGATGGACCTGTCGTCGGACACCGCCGACATCACGGGCCGTGCCGTCGATGTTCAGGTCACCCGTCTGCGGCGCAAGCTGGAGGTCGATCCGAAGAACCCGCGCTACCTCCAGACTGTCCGCGGCATCGGATACATGCTGGCCCCGGACTGATGGGTTATCCTCACCCGCATCTGGCGGGGAAGATATGATGAGGGTGGTTCCCCTGTCCGTCCTCGGGCGGTTGCTGAAGCGAAGGCTGCCGACCTCGCTCTGGGGACGGTCGCTGCTGATCATCGTGATCCCGATCATGGTCATGCAGGGGGCGGTGACCTGGGCCTTCTTCGACATGCACTGGCAGACGGTGACCGCCCGCCTGTCCGAGGGACTGGCGGGGGACGTCGCCTGGGCGGTGGAGACCTATCAGGACGATCCCTCCCCTCAGAACCTCGCCGTGATCGCGGACCGGGCCGAACGGTCGGTCCAGCTGTCGATCGCCTTCCGCGCGGGCGATACCCTGCCCGAGGAACCGGAGCCGGGCCCGGTGGGCGTTGTGGACAGGACGCTGGAAGCAGCGCTGGCGGGCCGGCTTGACCAGCCCTTCTGGTTCTCGACGACCCGCTATCCGGCCTATGTCGACATCCAGGTCCAGCAACCCGGCGGCGTGCTGCGGGTGATCGCCCCGCGCGAGCGGGCGGTGGCAACCCAGGCCCACATCTTCGTGCTGTGGCTGATGCTGGCGACGGTGCTGCTGATGTCGGTCGCCATCCTGTTCATCCGGAATCAGGTCCGGGCCATCGAGCGGCTGGCCGAGGCGGCGGAGGCCTTCGGGCGCGGGGAACTGTCACCCCGGTTCAAGCCCCATGGGGCCCGCGAGGTGCGCCAGGCCGCGACCGCCTTCCTCGCCATGCGCGACCGGATCCAGCGCCACATCGAACAGAGGACGGCCCTGCTGGCCTCGGTCAGTCACGACTTGCGTACACCCCTGACCCGGCTCCGGCTCGAACTGGCCCTGGCTCCCAAATTCAAGCGCGCCTCCGCCATGCAGGGCGACCTCGACGAGATGGAGCATATGATCGACGAGTATCTGGCCTTCGCCAAAGGCGAGGCGGGCGAGGCCCCCCAGCCGATCGAGATCGCGCCCCTGCTGGTCGCCATGGGCGAGGATGTACGGCGAGCGGGGGCCGAGGTCGAGGTGATCGCGCCACCGGAACTGACGGCTTCGTTGCGGCCGATGGCCATTCGACGGGCCCTGATGAACCTCTCTGGCAATGCAGCGGCGCATGGCGAGCATGTCCGGCTGTCGGCCCGGGCCCTGACATCGGGCGGGATCGAGATCACCATCGAGGACGATGGTCCCGGCATTCCCGAGGCCATGCATGACGAGGCCTTCCTGCCCTTCTCGCGGCTGGACGAGAGCCGCAACCAGAACCGCAAGGGCGTCGGCCTCGGCCTGGCCATAGCCCGTGACGTGGTGCGCGGACATGGCGGCGACATCACCCTGGATCGCAGCGATCTGGGTGGGTTGAAGGCCGTCGTACGCCTCCCCGGCTGACACTGGCGAAACGACGGGAGAAGGCGCATATTCGGGGCGACAGGGATATCGGAGAACACATCATGCGCCGTCTCGCCTTCATCGCCCCGCTCGCCGCCTCGATCGCAGCTGCCTCGATCGCTTTCGCCCAGCCGACCGGCGCCCCGACCGTGACTGTCACCCTGGGAGAGGACCTCCAGGAAGAGGCCGAGAAACTGGGCCAGCGCGAGGTCGATCTCCAGGTCGCCGAACTGACCCGGACGGTCGAACAGACCCTGTCCCGGCGCGGAGCCCTGCAGGGGGCGACCATCAATCTGGTGCTGACCGACCTCAAGCCCAACCGTCCGACCATCCAGCAGGCCATCGACCGGCCGGGCCTGTCGATCATCGACAGTATCTCGATCGGCGGGGCGACCATCGAGGGCGAGATCATCACGGCCCAGGGCCAGACCCTGCCAGTGAAATACGATCGCTATTCGACCAATATCCAGGACGTCTTCGGCTTCGGGACCTGGCAGGACGCAGAGCGCGCCTATGACCGGCTCGCCAACAATCTGGCCTCGGGTCGCTACGTCACGCGCTGAGATCGCGCGCCCGTTCCAGGGCGGCATTGACCGCGTCGGCGACGGCGCTGTCGAGTTGTGCCCTGGCATTCAGGGCCTTCAGCCCGGCTTCCGTCGTGCCGCCGGGCGAGGCCACCTGCGCAATCATCGCTTCCAGAGTGCCGTCTCCCTGCGCCGATGCCGCAGCCGAGCGCGCAGCACCCCGGGCCAGCCTCAGCGCTGTGTCCGCGGGCAGGCCGACGTCCTGCGCCGCCCTGGCCAGGGCCAGGGTGAAGGCGTGCAGATAGGCGGGGCCTGAACCGGCGACCGCCGTCGCGGCGTCCATCAGGTCCTCTGTCTCCAGATCGACGATATCGGCGAGGGGCTGGAACAGCGCATGGGCCAGGGCCCGGGCAGCCGGATCATCGGCATGAATCGCCGCGACCCCCTGCCCCGAGGCAACGGCCGTGGTGGGCATGACGCGGGCGACGGGACGGCCCTGAAAAGCGATGGAGAGATCGCGGGCCCGGACTCCGGCCATGACCGAAACGATCGTTGCATCCCCGGGCAGTGCGGGCACGACAGGCCCGGACGCGGTCCGCCACATCGCCGGTTTTACAGCCAGGACGAGGGCGCGGGCCCCGGACAGACTTTCGATCGCGGGATTGATCCGGGCACCCCGAGCCCGTGCGCGCTCAGCCGCGGGCTTGCTGGAGGGCGTCAGGATGGTGAGGTCCGCCGGATCGACTGCCCCGGTCAGGAGCCAGCCCTCGACGATCGCCGACCCCAGTCGGCCACACCCCAGCAGAACGACGGACCCTGTGCTCATGTTAGCCGCTCCCGCACGGGCGGAGCCGGAGGCCTAGGCCGTGCCGACAGTATCGAACAGACAGGCGTCGATCGCCTCCTGGGGCTTCTTGGACCCCCGGATCATGAAGTCGAAGGCCGGATAGTAGCGATCTGCCGCCTCGACCGCGGCATCGATCATCGAAGCCGCCTGGGCCAGGGTCGGGCGTTCGCCATGCGGCAGGGCCAGCGAGTGGCGGAAGACGATCTCGCCATCCTCGGACCAGACCTCGAAATGGCCCATCCAGGTGCGCTGGTTGACCATCGAGACCAGCTCATAGGCCGCGCCCCGGCGCGAGCGCGTCGCCCTCAGGTCCAGTGCACAGCACAGTTGCAGGCAGTCGCCTTCCGGACGCCAGGCGAACCACAGCTCATAATCCTTCCAGTCTCCCGCAAGGGCGAAGGCAAGGTCGCCATCGTCCGTGCGGTCAAAGGGCAGGTTCTCAGCATTCAGAACATGCTCCACGACATCCAGAGGATCGTAGGGCACGTCGACTTCATGCGGTTCGGCAGCGTCCATCAACAGGCTCTCTTCGGGCGCGACTCATGCCCCAGATCGGGACGGTAGGCGTGTTCGCAGATTCGGCTCAACCGGCTGCGTCCCCAGCGGGAGTTCCGCCTGTGGACGTTCCCTTTTTCGGGGACTTCGTGGCCGCAAATGCGGCATTCAGCACGGTCAGCTGGTCGCGCAGCGCAGCGACCTCAGCCTTCAGGGCATCGAACTCGTCGCGACGGACCAGATCCATCTCGGCAACAACGCGGTCGCTCTGTGCGCGGAGCGCCGCCTTGGCTTCCTCGCCTGCGGCCTGGGCCAGGCCCATGGCACCGGTCGTCAATTTGGCGAACTCGTCCATGATGGGATTGCGGGTCTGCATGTCGGTCTCCGACTCAAAGCTGGTTAAACGAAGGTTACGCGATACGGTGAACGAAACCTTACCACGGAGTGGTCTAGGCAGCCCCTTGCGTCAAAATGACGACTTCGGGCGGGCGCAGGGGGCGACGCCCGGCGCGGTCCTTGCTAAAGGGCAGGCTGTAGCCATCCGGAGCGACCGCGCGTGATCTTCCCCGAGTTCGACCCGGTCATCTTCAGCATCGGCCCCCTGCCCCTGCGCTGGTACGCCCTGGGCTACATCCTCGGGATCGTGCTGGGCTGGTGGTATGCCGCCCGGCTGATCAGGCAGGAGTCGGTCTGGAGCCCCCGCCGCCCCCCGGCAACGACGCTGCAACTGGATGATCTGATCCTGTGGATCACCGTCGGCATCATTCTGGGCGGACGTTTGGGCTATGCGCTCTTCTATCGGCCCGAACTGTATGGACAGCTGTTTACCGGCAATGGATTGGGCGAGCGGCTGGAGCTGTTCCAGCTCTGGACCGGCGGCATGTCCTTCCACGGCGGCTTCCTGGGCGTCGTGGTTGCTCTGGCCATCTATGGCCTGAAACACCGGCTGAACCTGCTGAGCCTCGGCGACCTGATCGCGCCGGTGGTGCCGATCGGCCTGTTCCTTGTACGCATCGCCAATTTCATCAATGGCGAGCTGTGGGGCCGTCCGACCGACGTGCCGTGGGCGATCCGGTTCTGCAACGACCGTATCCTGTCCACCTATGGCTTCTGCCCCGCCGGCGACGTTCCGCGCCACCCGAGCCAGCTTTATGAGGCCGGGCTCGAAGGGCTGGCCCTGTTCATCGTCCTGACCTTCGCCATCTGGAAATTCCGCATGCTCAAGCGGCCGGGCTTCGTCATGGGCCTGTTCCTCGCGGGCTATGGCACGGCGCGGGCCCTGCTGGAGAACACGCGCCAGCCCGATGTCGGGCTGGAAAGCCTGCCGCTCGGTCTGACCATGGGGATGTATCTCTCGATCCCGATGGTGCTGGTCGGTCTGTGGCTGA
>QBLX01000065.1:0-7414 GCA_003241825.1 Alphaproteobacteria bacterium | reverse complement strand
GGTCGTCGCGGCTCCGGCCGAGCCGGAGGCAGGGGCCAGACCGGCGTGACACTGAAGAGCCGCATCGCCCGCGAGATCATCCTGACCGGGCCGATGACGGTCGCGGACTATGTCACCCGGTGCCTGCACGACCCGCAGGACGGCTATTACGCCACGCGCCCGGCCCTCGGTGAGGGTGGTGACTTCATCACCGCGCCCCTCGTCAGCCAGATGTTCGGCGAACTGATCGGACTGTGGGCCGTCGAGACCTGGGCGCGGCTGGGGGCCCCCGAACGGTTCCGGCTGGTCGAGGTCGGACCCGGCGACGGGACACTGATGGACGACGCCCTTCGGGCTGCACGGGTCGTCCCGGGGTTCCTCGAGGCCTGCGACATGATCCTGATCGAGCCCAGCGGGCCCTTGCGCGCCATACAGCAGCGACGGCTGGCCGATGCTGATGTCGCACCGCGCTGGGTCCGGTCGCTCGAGGCCATCGAGACGGACGCCCCGGTCATCCTGATCGCCAATGAGGTGCTGGACTGCCTGCCCGCACGCCAGTTCGTGAAGACCAATGACGGCTGGGCCGAACGGCGGATCGGCGTGGACGATGGCGACGGGCTCGTCTTCGGCCTGGTCAGTATCACGGGCGGATTCACACGGCCGACCTTCGAGGTCGAACCGGGGCAGGTCATCGAGATCTCGGACCAGCAGGCGGCGTTCGGGCGCGACCTGGGGCGACTGGTGACCGAGGCCTCCGGAGCGGCCCTGCTGATCGACTATGGCCGTGACCGGGCCGGTCCGGGCGACACCCTCCAGGCGCTGAGGCGGCACGCAAAGGTCGATCCGCTGGCCGATCCCGGCGAGGCAGACATGACCCAGTGGGCCGACTTCCCGGCTGTGCTGGAGGCGGCGCTGAGAGCCGGTGCCGATGTCACGGGGTGTCGGGATCAGGGGGACCTGCTCAGGGCCCTCGGGATCGAGACGCGTGCCGGGCGGTTGATGTCCGGACGACCCGAGGCCGCGCCGGTCATTGCGCGCCAGTTGGACCGGCTGATCGGAGACACCCAGATGGGCACACTGTTCAAGGCCGCCGCGATCTTCTCACCCCGCAGCCTGTCGGTTCCGGGGTTCGAGACATGATCGCGCCCGTGACCCACCCCCTGCTGGACCGGGCCGGTATCCGCCACGGCTTCTTCACGCGCGAGGGTGGGGTATCGGCGGGGCTGTACACGGGCCTGAACACCGGGATCGGCTCATCCGACGACCCCGAGGCTGTCCGCGAGAACCGCCGCCGGATCGCCGCGCACATGGGAGGCCAGCCGGACGATCTGGCCACCGCCTACCAGATCCATTCCGCCATCGCCCGCGTGGCCGAAGGGCCCTGGTGCGGGGACAGGCCGGAAGGCGATGCCGTGGTCACGCGCGTCCCTGGCGTCATCTGCGGTGTCCTGACGGCGGACTGTGCGCCGGTCCTGCTGGCAGATGCGGAGGCCGGCGTCATCGCGGCCGTGCATGCGGGCTGGAAGGGGGCCCTGGGCGGTGTGGTCCACAGCGCCGTCACCGCCATGGAGGCCCTGGGGGCCCTGCCCCGCCGGACCGTCGCCGTCGTCGGCCCCTGTATCGCCCGGGAATCCTATGAGGTCGGAGCCGACTTCCTCGACCGCTTCGAACACCATGACCCCGGCAGCGCCCGGTTCTTCAGCCAAGGCGCAACCCCGGACAAGCGTCTGTTCGACCTGCCGGGCTTCGTGCTGTGGCGGCTGGAACAGGCGGGTGTCGGGGATGCGGCCTGGACCGGAGAAGACACCTGTGCGGACGAGTCGCGGTTCTATTCCAACCGCCGGGCCTTCCAGAAAGGTGAGCCGGACTTCGGACGGCTGATGAGCGCGATCACGCTCTGACCCCCTCCTGGCTGGAGAGGGTGAACTAGCCGACCATGGCCAGTTCGGGTTCGCGGACGACTTCGCGCCAGGCGTGGGGGGCGGCGAGCAGGGCACGGACGAGGGCGTTGTTCACAGCGTGACCAGCCTTGTAGCCCTCATAACGGCCCAGCAGGGGGGCGCCGAGGACGTACAGGTCGCCGATGGCGTCCAAGGCCTTGTGCTTCACGAACTCGCGGTCCATCCGCAGGCCGCCGGGGTTCAGGATCTCGTCGCCGTCGATGACGACGGCATTCTCGAGCGAACCGCCGCGCGCCAGACCCGCCTGACGCAGGGCCTCGACCTCGTGGGCGAAACCAAAGGTCCGGGCGGCCATGATTTCGGTGCGGAAAGTCTCTTCATCGACGACGAAATCGACGACCTGATTGCCGATGACGGCCGAGGCGAAATCGATCTCGAACCGCATCTCGTAGCGATCACAGGGATAGAGGGCGGCGTGCTTGTCGCCCTCGGTGACGTGGATGGGCTCGAGGATCTCGATGTAACGGACAGGTGTGGCCTGGCGACGGAAGCCGGCGCGGTCCAGCAGCTGGACGAACGGCAGGGCGGACCCGTCGAGGATCGGCAGCTCGGGCCCGTCGACCTCGACCACCACATTGGAAATGCCGAGCGCACAGAAGGCGGCCATCAGGTGTTCGATCGTCGACAGCCGAACGCCGGCAGCATTCTCGATCATGGTATTCAGCCGGGCGTCGACCACAGCATCGCCCGAGACGACAATCCGGTTATCACGGTCGCAGATGTCGGTGCGCACGAACACGATGCCCGTACCCTCGGCCGCCGGACGGATCGCCAGACGAACGCGCTGGCCCGTGTGAACGCCCACGCCTGCGCAGATGGCAGGTGCGACGATCGTCCGCTGGCGATGGTCGTGGCGTGGCGGCAAGGGTCACTCGATGGCTGTAAGGCCCATCCGTAGGGAGCGGAGGGGCGGTACGTTGATGCTTAACGGACGTCCCGCAAGTGCGAAACGAAACTCCGGTTTCGGATTGTTTCGGTCTCGGGCCGGCGCCCTTGATGCTGGAGCGATAGCGCGTTGCATGGCTCGCAATTGAATGGAGGCGACCCTGGGGATCGCCTCCTTCAAACTCAAACTGCGACCGAGGCAAAGGACCCGGTATCCGGGCCCTGAGACCCGGACCCTAGTCCCGCTTGCCTAGTTCGCGAGACGGCGCAAAAAAGAGGGGATCTCCAGATCATCCTGACCGGCCCCCTGTACGTCAGGCTCCGGCGCGACCTGGGCCGAAGAGGCGGGACGCATCTGCGGTGCAGTGCGCGACATGGGCGGCGGAGCATAGTTCGACTGGGCCCGGGGCTTCTTGCCGAACAGGCTCCAGCCCGACTTGCGATGATCGCGGTCGTCATAGGCCTGTTCTTCGTACATGGGCTCCGGCTCGCGAGCGGCTGGTGCCGACCGGTCCATATAGAGATCACCCTGGCCGACGGAGGGCGCGCGGCCCCGGTCAGCCTCGAACTGTTCGACCCACGGGTCCACGATCGGGTCGAGCGTGCGCTGCTCGGCAACGTGGATCACAGGCTCGCTCTGTGACTGACGGGCTGCAGCGGCGGCAGCCATGGCGGCCATCGTCGGGGCTTCGGGTTGTGGCGCGAAGGTCGACGTCAGCGGCGCAGCCTCGGCCCGCAGGTGATCGATCCGGGGGGCCTCGCTGCGGACAGGCTCAGGCGCGCGCACGGGCTCGGGGGCCCGGGCTGGCTCGGAACGGCTGGCGAACGGACCCGGTGTCGTGCGGCGGGTGTCGTGGAAGGTCGACATAGGTGTCGACTCGATCTTCTGCAGGACGACCTCGTCCATGCCGGTCGCGACGACCGAGACCCGGATCTTGCCATCAAGCGCAGGATCGAAGGCCGCGCCGAAGATGATATTGGCATCCCCGTCCACCTCGGCCGAGATGGCGTTTGCGGCCTCGTCGACTTCCAGCAGGGTCATGTCCAGACCGCCGGTGATGTTCACCAGCACGGCCTTGGCACCCTTCAGCGAGGTCTCGTCCAGCAGCGGGTTGGCGATGGCGTTCTGGGCCGCCATCAGGGCGCGGTCGTCGCCCGAGGCCTCGCCCGTGCCCATCATCGCCTTGCCCATCTCGGACATGACGGCACGGACGTCGGCGAAGTCGAGGTTGATCAGGCCGGGCAGGATCATCAGGTCAGTGATCGAGCGCACGCCCGAGTGCAGCACCTGGTCGGCCATGCCGAAGGCATCGGCAAAGGTGGTCCGCTCATTGGCGACGCGGAACAGGTTCTGGTTCGGAATGACGATCAGGGTGTCGACGTAGCGCTGCAGCTCGGCGATGCCGGCATCGGCCAGACGCATGCGGTGACGGCCCTCGAAGGTGAAGGGCTTGGTGACGACGCCGACGGTCAGGATGCCACGATCCCGGGCGCATTTGGCGATGATCGGCGCAGCACCGGTTCCGGTACCTCCGCCCATGCCGGCGGTGATGAAGATCATGTGCGCGCCTTCGAGGTGCGCGTGGATCTCGTCGGCGCTCTCCTCGGCGGCGTTCATGCCGACTTCGGGGTGAGCCCCCGCACCCAGGCCCTGGGTGATGGTCTCGCCCAGCTGGATGCGCCGGTCGGTCTTGGCAAAGGACAGATGCTGGGCGTCGGTGTTGGCGACGACGAACTCGACGCCCTCCAGACCCGCATCGATCATGTTGTTGACGGCATTGCCGCCAGCACCACCCACACCGAACACGACGATGCGTGGTTTCAATTCCGTGGCCTGAGGCCGAACAAGCGAGAGAGACATATCTGTAATCCGACTTTCGACCCTGCCCTTCAAAACCACCGCGGGGTGCCCCGCCGAATCGCGATGGTTATGAGCGCGTTAAGCAAAGCCCCAACTTCGTTAATGGAGCGTTACCCGATAACGTGAGTCGTGCGGACCGGAAGGCAAAAGTTCAAGCGTTGCCGCATGATAGGTCAAATACCCAGCTAAGCCGTGACCGTGGACAACAAAAAAAGGGCGGCTCCGGAGAGCCGCCCTTTCCTTTGGCTTCAGTGCCCTGATCAGAAGGGACGATAGTTGATGCCGATGTTGAAGCGACGGCCGTAGGGGTCGAAGCTCGAAGCAAAGCCCAGATAGGGGGGCGGCTCGGAGTCGAACACATTGGTGATGCCGAAGCGCAGGGTTGCCTCGTCGGTCACATTATAGCGGAAGGAGAGATCGTGACGGGCAAAGTTCCCGGTCGTCCATTGATCCACGCTGTCAACGTCGGTGTTGCCGGTAGGGAGCAGGTCTCTGTACTTGCGCAGATCCTGCGAGGCAGACCAGTCTGCCGTCCAGGTCATGGCGAACGTGTCCGTCGGCCTCCAGGTCAGATTTGAAACGAGTTCGACCCGCGGGAAGAACACGTCTGACGTGGAGTCGGTGAACGCGGCAGGGTTGGCGGGGTTGGTGAAGTTCTTCTGCTCGATGAGCCAAAGACCACCAACGCTCCAGGTCAGATCACCGAGGTCCCGGCCGAACAACTCAGGCAGGTCATACCTATAGTTGGCGGTGAAGTCCAAACCACGGGTCTGAAGCTTGGCATTGTTGATGCCAGCCAGGATGAACCCGCCGGTCGCGTCGCCGTTCGGAGCCCCGACCTTGAAGTTGTTGAATGGATCCACGCCATTGTCCGGGTTGCGGCGGAACACCAGTGCACAGGTGATGGGGTTGGGCGTGTTTCCGCTGCTGACGCAGTCATCTGCCAGGAACTGGCCACCGGGCGTGATGATGACGTCCGAGATCGTGATCTCGTAGTAATCGAGCACGATGCTCAGGTCAGGGATGAAGCGGGGCCGAAGAACAGTCGAGAACGTAAAGGATTCCGACGTCTCTGGCCTCAGGTTCGGGTTGCCGCCCAGGACCGAAGCGATGCCGGAGCCATAGGTCGGGAGATAGTCGTCCGCCGTCGATACGGTTGAGTTACCGAAGTCGAACGAGAGACCCCGTGCAGCGGCCAGGGTCGTGCAGTTTGCGATCCGGTTGGCACGGACCGTCGCCGCATTCGCGCCCGAGAAGCCCGTGATGACGCGGGTGTCGCAGGGATCGGTGAAGGCGTTCACGAAGGTCTGGGCGGCAGGACGGAAGTTTTCGGTCAGGTTTGGAGCGCGGAACGACGTGTTGAAGCTGCTCTTGAAGGTAATGTCCGCGATTGGTCGATAAACGAGGTTCACGCCATAGACGTCGCCCGATCCTGCCGTCGTGTAGTCGAATGAACGATAGGAACCCGTGAGTTCAGCATACTCACCGAGCCAGCTGTCCCGGAACAGCGGGATGGCGACTTCGGCGAACACTTCCTCGGATTCGTATTCAACACCGAGGAAATCTGCGCCGGTGTTCAGCTGCAGAACCCGGTTGTTGGCACTACGGCTACGCCCAACGCCTTCCGTGTACTCGCGGCGGTATTCAGCCCCGACCGCGAAACCGATCCGTCCGGCTCCCCAGAAGTCAAACAGTTCGCCACCGAAACTGGCGACCGCTGCTTCCTGGATGTTCTGTTCCTCGACCCGGACAAAGGCACCGATGTAGTCGAGCGCCTCCGGGCTCTGGTTGCCCGCACCAAAGACGTTCAGGGGAACGCAGCCGTTGACTTCAGGATCATTGATGGCCGCGCCGGTGCCATATGTGGTGCGGGCGGTGAACGGGTTCTGTTCGTTGACAGCCAGACCCTGGGCTCTCAAGAGTTGCACACGGCAAACAACCTGGCCGGCCCTGCCGTTGACGATACCGGCCGTATCGACGACCGAGTCCATCGCATGCCCGAAGCGGATTGCATCCGGTCCGCGCTCGATGTTGACGTTGTTCATCTCCCCATAGGTATAGGAGAGATCCCAGTTGAAGTTCTTGATGAAGCCGAGTGAGTCGCGCGAGCCATCAAGGGCGGCGACGTAGCGAGCAACCTCCCGGGTGTTCGTCTGGTCACGCGCAATACCAAAGCCACGGTGGTTTGCAATCGCACCGGCCCGCTGGGGGGTGAGGATTGCGCCAGGCAGGGTCGGATCGGTCGTGCTGGGCTGTCCGTAGGCGGTAAAGACGTTGTTCTGAATCGCAGACCGGATGTTGGCCGGCAGGAAGGCATTGTCCAGGCGGGTTGTGAAAGTCGCCGTGCCGGAAATCAGACCCGGGGTCGTCGCCGTACCGGTGCCGCCCGCGAGAGAGAAGTCACTGACAAAGATGTCCCAGAACGAAAGCTGCCCGGCAAAGAAGGCGTCTTCGGTCGTGTATTTTGCCTCAAGCGACAGCTGGATGTCTTCGGTCACATCGAAGTTCAGGCCGACCTGGTAGCGCTGGGCTTCCTGGAACGGGAAGGTCGCACCCCGGTCGAAGGACGACTGGTTGGCAGCCTCACCATCGCCGCCGACGTTCCAGGGGCGGTTGGTGCCGGTGCTCCCGAGACGCTGGCCGAAGTTGGCCAGGCGCGCCGTGGTGCCCGTGAACCAGTAGGTGTAGGCGGGATCGACATTGAAGCAGGCGGCGGCCGTCGACGCTC
>QBLX01000064.1:12468-14982 GCA_003241825.1 Alphaproteobacteria bacterium | reverse complement strand
ACCCAGCTCCAAGCGCAGGACCGCCGGTGACGAGGGCAGAGGCAAGGTTCGGAATAAAGATGGCCAGCATGGCCAGCAGAATGGATGCCACGAGAATGGTCAGGGCCTCGTAGAGGTCGGGGTTCGCTGAGGGCTGGAGCTGGTCGAAGACTGTCCGCGCGCCCGAGACCACGATGGCCAGGGCCAAGACCTTCAGCCCCGACGAGACGACATAGCCGAGCGGCCGTTCCGCCAGGAAAGCGGACTTCGACCAAATGCCGAACGGCAGAAGCACGAAGCCGCCCAGGGTGACGATCTTGAACTCGAGCAGGGTGACGATGATCTGAAGCGCGAGGACCGCGAAGGCCAGCATGATGCCGATCATGGCCAGGCCCAGGATGAGCGCGTCGGTCAGGTTGCCGGCGACATCTAACGGGTTGTTGACCGGTGCGGGGGTCTCCCCCAGCGCCTTCACGATCTCCCAACCCTGCTGAAGGATCGCGCCGGGGTTCAAGAACTCGCCGCGAGATAGTGTGCCGCCGCCGGCCGTCAGGCCCAGATCGACGAAGCCGACTTGAAGGGTCTCGGCCAGGCTTTGCCAGTCGTTGATGATGTAGGCGAACAGGCCGATCAGCAGGACCTTACCGAAGCCGGACGCAAGGATGTCGCGTTGGGGCGAGAGCATCCACTGAATGCCCGTCAGCGTGACGACCAAAACGATCATCAGACCGAAAACGCCGTTGATCGGACCTTGGAGGGCATCGAAGCCTGCCGAGATGGTGTTTGAGAAAACCACCATCAGCTCGTTCGGTGTTTCCATGCTGGGCGCAGCCATCGTCGGACCCCTCAGTTCCGCGCGCGCGAGTAGGGATCGAAACTGGGCGCAGCGGGCGTCGCGCTGTCCCGCCCATAGAACTGCCGCCGCGACTCCGCTCCTGCTGCGCGTTCGGCGGCAGTGCGGGCGGTCTCCTCGGCCATCAGTCGGGACTGGGCCAGCATGATGGTGCGCATCGAGCTCAGGTCTTCGGCTAGGACCGCGAGGATCTGAGTGGAGGACTGAATGGCGGCGGTCTGACCCTCGGCCTGCTCACTGGCGGACAGCGCGCCCTGCAATCGACGATCCCGACCCTGGCTCAGCCGCTCCAGTTCGGCGGCGGTGCGCGCCAGATCCTGGGCGGTCTCGCGGGCGGCGGTCGTGCGACGCTCGCTCTGCTGCAGGGCGTTGGCGGGATCCAGACCCTCCACAGCGGTGGGATAGAGATCGGCGAACTGATCCTCCAGCTGCGTCACAGTCGAGGCGACGCCTCGGACGTTTTTGGCCAGTTCGCCGATTTCGCGCAGGGCGGAGGTGGTCTCGCCGAGGTGGCTATAGGGCGAGGCGGCGAGCTCGCGGGCCTGATTGGCCAGCATCCGCGCTTCGTTGGCCAGGCTGTCGAGCTGGCGGGAGGCCTGCAGCGCGTTCTCGATGTGATTGCGGGGGTCGAACACCACGGCCTGAGGCGGAGCCGGCGGCGGGTTCGCCTTGGCCGGCTCCGGCTCGGAACAGGCGGCCAGACCAATCGCGAGCGCTAGGGCGAGGGTCCCTGCCCTACTCCGCAGCGATCGGCAGATCGGTGAAGGCGTCGATGCCCAATGAATCAAAGACGGCGTCAACATGATGCACTCCCTTGGCTTTGAGGAATTCTCGGGCGAAGGCGGATGGCTGCGATGGATCGACTGGAGCCCCGTCGGTTTGGCCGAGCCGCTCCAGTACTTCGTCGATGAGCTTGTGATCTTCGGGCGCAGATGCGGCACATAGCGCCAGGCCGACGCCGGAGAGCTTGAGATCGAACAGCCGCCGACCCCGGGGCTGTCGCCAGTAGTAAGATCGCTTCGGCGCGGCGAACGCGATCAGTTCCAGCTGGCGACGATTGAGCCCGAAGCCGCGATAGAGGGCGGCCGAGGCCGGCTCCAGCGCCCGGGGATTGGGCAAGAAGACTTGGGTCGGGCAGCTCTCGATCAAGCTGGCCGAGATGCTGGATGCCGCTACGTCATCCAGCGACTGCGTCGCGAACACCACGGCCACCCGCTTCTTGCGCAGCGTCTTCAGCCAGTCGCGGATCTTGGCGGCGAAGGCGGTCTCACCGAGGAATAGCCAGGCCTCGTCCAGGATCAGCATCGTCGGCCGACCGTCGAAGTCGCGCTCCAGATGGTGAAACAGGGCCGAGAGAACAGGGGCGACCGCCGAGGGCGTGGCCATCAATCGCTCCAGTTCGAAGGTATCGAACCGGCTGGGAGCGTCGCTAACGGCTGCACCATCCAGAAGCGCGCCGTGCGGACCCTTGAGAGTCAGCGGATCCAGCGCGGCGGAAACAGTCCGATCCTGCACGAGGGCGCAGAAGACCGTCAGAGTGCGCTGAGAGACCGGCGCATCGGCCAGGGCCGCAAGCGCGACCCAGATCTCCTCGCGCACCCGGGGCGTCGGCTCGACACCGGCCAGCCGGACGGTCTCAGCCAGCCATTCCGCCGCCCAGGCGCGTTCGGCTTCATCGTCGA
>QBLX01000064.1:11152-12458 GCA_003241825.1 Alphaproteobacteria bacterium | reverse complement strand
CGTCGACCCGGCCGAGCGGCTGGAGCGCAAACGCGCTCCCAGGTTCCAAGGCCCGCCAGCGGCCGCCGGCCGCCAGCGTCGCCGCACGGGCCGACCGGCCCTTGTCGAAGAACACGACCCGGGCGTCAGGATAGCGGAACCACTGCAGGGCCAGGAAAGACAGCAGCGCGGATTTACCCGAGCCCGTCGGGCCCACCACCATGGCGTGGCCGACGTCGCCGACGTGCAGCACCAGACGAAACGGCGTGGATCCCGTGGTCCGCGCCACCGCCAAGGGCGGACCGTCGAGACAGGCATCGCAGGCTGGTCCGGCCCAGACCGCCGAGACTGGCAAGAGGTCGGCGAGATTGAGTGTGGACACCAGCGGCCGGCGTACATCGGCATAGGGCTCGCCAGGTAGAGAGCCCAACCAGGCCTCGACGGCGTTCAAATCCTCAACCCGGGCCACGAACCCCTGGGCGTTTAGCGCCGCCTCGATCGCTCGGGCCTTCTCCGCCGCCACGCCGGCATCGATGTCCAGGATCGTGACTGTCAGGGTCAGATAACCGAAAGCGGCGGCCTCGGCGCCCAGCGCTTCCAGCGCGCCGTCGCATTGCTCGACCTTACCGGCCGCATCGGTATCGAGAAGCGGCACCTCCTCTTTGGTGATGGCCTCGCGCATCAATGTGCCGACGCCCTTGCGCTTGGCGAACCAGCGCTTCCTCAGCCGTACGATCTCGGTTTCGGCCTCGGCCTTGTCGAGCCCGATCCACCGGGCGCTCCAGCGGTAGTCGAACGGCAGGGCTCCGAGCGCATCCAAAAGACCCGGCCGGGTCGCAGACGGCAGGCCGCGCACGGAAACCACCTTCAGCCACCGGTCTCCAAGCTTGGGCGATACGCCGCCGGTGAGCCCGACCTCGGCCAGGGCGGCGTCCAGAAACATCGGCGTCTGATCGGGGCGGATCGACACCGAACGTGGCGAAACACAGTCGTGAAGCCAGGTCAGCAGTGCGCCATCGTCCAACGGCTCGATCTCCGGCAAGGCGTCGGTCAGCAGATCGAGCACGCCGTCAGTCTCGCGGCGGAAGGTCTCGAGGGCCGTGCGCCAATCGCGGCCGGCCTTGCCCAGACCGTCGAACAGCCAGCGTTCCATTCGCCGCGTGTCGTCGGCCGGAGGGAGCCAGGTCACGGCCAGGCGAAAGTCAGTCTCGAAAGCGGGTTCGGACCCGGAGAAGAGCGCGGCGCGTTCAGCGTCCACCAACCAGGCCGCCTGAACCTCAAATTCGGTTTCGGGATAGGGGTCAGCCGGTCGGCGGCGCGCCTCGAC
>QBLX01000064.1:0-11142 GCA_003241825.1 Alphaproteobacteria bacterium | reverse complement strand
CCCCAGCCGGTGCCAAGCCGCTTCAGGGCATTGTTGAGCCGAGCCCGGACGGCCATTAGCTCGTCTTCGGTCGAGGACTCGAGATCCGGTCCCCTGAAACGAAAGCCCGTCGTAAATGAGCCGTCCTTGTTCAGCACCACGCCGGGCGCGACCAGGGCGGCCCAGGGCAAGTGATCCGCCAGAGCGGCGGGGCGGCGGCGATGTTCGTCGAGAAACCGCATGACTACCCTACCCGTCCATATGTCCGGGCAGGGCCAGATGGCGCCGCAGAACGTCGAAGAACCGCTTGTCGGTGCGGGCGGCGTAGAGGCCGACGGCATGGGCGATGGCCCACCACAACAGGCCAAGCCACCAGATGCGCAGCGCCAAGCCCAGCATCAGGGCGATCGTGCCCATCAGGATGGCGTAATCGCGCGGCATCCCGGCCATCAGCACCGGTTCGGCGAGGGCCTGCGCAACCGGCAGATCATAGCCGTCCGGCCGACGATCTTGTGGGTCGGACAGCATCACCCGATCTCCACGCCGCCGGCGAAGCCGAAGAAGTCGAGGAAGAACGTGGATGCGGCAAAGGCGATCGACAGACCGAAAAGAATACCCAGGCCCCGCCGCATAGATGAGCCGTTCTCGCTCATCGCCACCCCGGCCCCGAACAGCACCACGGCGACCACTGCAGCGGCCTGTACGACCGGGCCGGTGATGGATTCTACGATCTGCTGCAGCGGCCCTTCCCAAGGCATGCCCGACCCGCCTGCAAGTGTTTCACCGGCAAGCAGCAGGCCGCACGTCACCGTCGCGGCCGACAGGCCGCGTAGAACTGTCCTACGCATCATTGCTTCCTGATTGTTCGGCGCTTCAGGGTGCGCCACGACTCAAGGCAAGCAAAATCTTCCACATGCTGTCAACAGTTATCGTACATCTTCAATCGGTAACTTTATAGTAAGTCCGATATGACTTACTATAAGTCAAAATTCGACTTGGCGCGACGCTGAGCAATGGACTTGGGTTGGCTTTGATCACGACTTACGGTGACTTTCCTTCAAAGCCTTCTCTGGCGGGACCCAAGCGGAAGGAGCCTCGGTCCGCAGAGGTTAGGGTCCAAGCCTTACGCCAAAGTCCGGAAAGCGTAGCCGTCGCCAACATCGCCATCCACAGCCAGGACGTTTTCGACGCGTCGGCCCTCGTTGGTCCGTCGAATATGGACGATCCTGTCCACAGCCTGGCCGATGGCGCGCCGCGGGACCGTGCTGGAGACCTCGGCGATCAGGTCCTCGAGCCGCCGCAATGCGTCCTCGGCTGAGTTGGCATGGATGGTCGACAAGCCACCGGGATGACCCGTGTTCCAGCTCTTAAGGGTTTCCAAAGCAGCCGAACCCTCCCGCATCTCGCCGACGACGATGCGATCGGGCCGCATCCGAAGTGCGTCTCGCACCAGATCGACCACGCCAACCACCTTGGGCGATCGACGCGTCAGCACGGCGACGACATCCCAGGCGGAGCATTGCAGCTCCGGCGTATCCTCGACTAGGAAGACGCGGTCGTCCGCGAAGGCCGGCTCCGCAAGGACGGCATTGGCCAGGGTCGTCTTGCCCGAGCCCGTGCCTCCAGAAATCAAAATGTTGCGACGCTCGATCGCGGCCGTGCGCAGCGCCCCGGCCTGCGCTTCGCTCATAATGCCGTCCCGCACATAGTCATGCAGCCCCCAGATCACCGCCGGGCGTTTCCTGATGGAGAAGGCGGGCGCGCGGGCGACGGGCGGCAGCACACCTTGAAAGCGCTCGCCGGTCTCCGGCAGCACGCCGGATAGCCTCGGGTCTTCGCGGGTCACCGGCTCCCCAACATAGTCGGCGATCAACTTGATCACCCGGTCTCGGGCTTCAGCCGACAGACGCTCACCGGTGTCGCGTCGGCCTGCGCCGAGGATATCGAGCACGATCCGGCCGTCGGGGTTGGCCATGATCTCCACCACCGTCGGTTCGACGAGGGCGGCCAGCACTGTGTCGCCGAGCGCGTGGCGCAGGGCCTCAAGCTTGCGCTCGGCGACGATGGGGTGGGGTTGCATCTAATTCGCGGCCCGGAAAGTTTGGGGCTCACCTTCTATTCGGTCTGCGGCCGAGGGGCGGTCCGGGCGGCCCTGAACGATCCGTGCCGCCGTGGCGTCCAGCAGCCGTTCGATACGGTGCTCGACGGCCTTCTGCACCGTGGGATCCTCGTCCGCGAAGGCGTCGGGCATGCGCAGGAACAACGCCTTGGCCACCTCGATCTGCAATTCCTGTATGATCTGCATGTCCCGGGCCGTCGCCCGCATATGATCGCGAAGCGATCGCTCCAGCTGGAGCAGCCGGTCTTCCGGGTCGGCTTGGGGCGCCTTTTGCAAACCCCGGGCGATTGCCCGGCCGGCGGCCTGGCTGAGCGTCGCCTTGGAGACCTTGGCCTCGCGGTTGAGACCGGCAATAACTTTGGCGTCGGTGAGATAGACTTGAACGCGGGTGCGGCCAGCTTCGGACTTTTGCATACGCTTATTCCTTACTTTTGGCTTTGGCCTTGGAGTTGATCCAGCGCGGCCTGTTGAGCGGCCATCTCTCCGGCCACCCGTTCGTAGATCTCCGCGGCCTTGGCAGCCGCCTTCTTGTCGTCGATGGCCCCAGCCACCTCCTTGAACAGCGGCAGCGAGGCCGCCGGGTCTTCGCCCAGGGCGCGACGGCCGGCCCAGGGATTAGCTGCGCGACCAGGGGTGTCGATCCGCGCCGCCTGATTCGGGGGTGGTATCTTCGCGCGCGACCGAAATGGCTCGCGCTGGTCATATTTGAGCTTTTTGGTGCGGAGGGGTTTCTGGCCCGCAATGAAGACCAGTTGGTCGTCGTCCGGGAGGGCGCGGATTTCGCCCGGCTCCATGAGGGGTCGCTCGACCTCGGAGCGTGACACCGAACTGCGGCCCGCGCCGAACCCGGCCGGGCCACTTCGGCTGGTACGCGTCTCGGTGATCGTGCCTGTGAGTCTGGAGACCTTGTCCTGGGTCAGGGGATCCAGCGCGGCGAAGGCGGTGTAGATATAGCAGTTGTCCAGGATGGTGTTGTGCGTGCCGTAGGTCTCGACGATGTCGTTCAGCGACTGGGCCACGAACATTGTCTTGATGCCGTAGCCGCTCATCAGCCTCAGCGACTTTTCGAAGAAGGCGAGACGGCCCAGCAGCGGGAACTCGTCCATCAACATCAGCAGCTTGTAGCGCTTGGGCCGGCCTGTGGCGTCGGTGGTTTCATGCGCCGTCAGGGACTGGGCCGCTGCATAAAAGAGCAGCCGGACCAGCGGCCTCAAGGCGGCGGCATCGGCCGGAGCGACCTGAATATAGAGCGAGACCGGGGCTTCGGCGCACATCAGGTCCCCCATGCGGAAGTCGGAGCCCGAGAGGCAGCGCTCGACGTCTTCGCCGGCCAGCCACTTGAGGTAGGAGCGCGCGGTGCCCTGGACCGAAGTCCGGAAGCGGTCGTGCATGGCCGCATAGCCCTTCACCGCGGTCTTGATAAATGGGTGGGTCTGCGGTTCGCCGTTTGGACCCAGACGGTGCAGGGTCTTCACCATCGCGTCGGCGGCGGCGTCGAGGTCGGCGAGGAGTTCACGGACCTTGAGCAGCGTCTTTTCAGCGTCGTCGGCTGTGTAGAGCACGTGGAGGATGACGGCTTCGAGGATTTCCGAAGCGGCCTTGTCCCAGATCGCTTCGTCGTCGCGTGATCCGCCGGGGTCGGAGAGAATGGCAACAAGACGCTGGACCTGCGCAAGTTGACCGGGTCCAGGCTGGATTTCGGCAAGCGGGTTCCAGCGGGCGGAAACCAAGCTCCGTGGATTGATGAACAAAGCGTGAGAAAAACTCGTGCGCCATCCCGAGGATAGCTGGAATAGTTCGCCCTTGGGATCGTGTACGAGAACGCTGTCTGTCCAGGACAACAAAGTAGGGACAACGTGGCCCCTACCCTTACCAGACCGGGTGCCACCGGTAACCAAGGTTGGCCGCAGATCGACCGTGGCCAGGAGGCGACCTTTCAGCTTGCCTATAATACCCCCAGAGGCCGAGCGAAGACCCGCACGTGTCGCCTCACCAAGGCCACCCCATCCGCGGGTACGGGACACCCGTGTTTCGTTATCGAACAGGACGCCAAGGCCCAGACCGCCAGAAGCACCGAGCAGAACTAGCGCTGTGCCAGCGGCAAAGGTCTGGGGTTCCTCAGCAGAAAACCTGGTGCGCCATTCCAGGGCCGACCAGGGTGCGTAGAGAACCCACTCCGGACCGAGTCTCCACCCACGACCAAGAACACCGGCCCATTGAAAGCTCCAAGCGATGTATTGGGTCGCGGCCTGCAGCCCGGCTATCAAGCCAAAACATCCGGCTGCAATCTTTGCAGTAAGACTCACAACACACGTCCGTTTTTGACTGGCAGATACCAGATCGCCCGCGCCCGGACAGGCAGCTTGCTTGACCGTTCAACCTCTGAGCGATGGCAATTGTTAGTTCTTCGTGTTGGACTTTTGCGACAATCGACGATCATCGTGGCAGATCAAGAACCTCGCTTCGGCCAACTCGAGGCATAAGAGTCCGTTTTGAAAGTCACGGGTGTGGGTCGTGTCCCACCGGGTGGTGTAACTCGTCGGCTTGATCGCCGCGATCTCCGGCTGGGCCGGGATTGGTCAGGCGGCCGCGATGGGCAGGCTGACGAGGGGATCATCGCTCAAAGGGGCGAGGGTTTCCACAGTCATGTAGCGGGACCGCCGGACGGCCCATTCGTCGTTCCGTTCAAGCGGATGGCACCGACGAGACGGACGATGGCGGCTTCATTGGGGAAGATTCCGACGACCTCGGTGCGCCGCTTGATCTCGCCGTTGAGCCGCTCGATGGGATTGTTGGAGTGCAGCTTGGTGCGATGTTCCTTGGGGAAGGCCATATAGGCCAGCACATCGGTCTCGGCTGCGTCCATGAAGCCGGCGAGCCTAGGCACGCGGGGCCGCAGCTGGTCGGCGACCTGACGCCATTGGGCCTTGGCGGCGGCCTCGTCGTCCTGGGCGAAGGCGGTGCCGACGAGGGCCGAGACCACCCGGCGCTGGGTCTTGCCGGCGTGGGCCAGGGCGTTCCTCATGAAGTGGACGAGGCAACGCTGCCAGGTGCAGGAGAGCACGCGGGACACGGCCGCCTTGATGCCCTCGTGGGCGTCGGAGATGACCAGCTTGACGCCCCTGAGGCCGCGGCGGGTCAGCTTGCGCAGGAACTCGATCCAGAAGGTCGCCGCCTCCGAGACGCCGATATCCATGCCCAGCACCTCGCGCCGGCCGTCGGTGTTGACGCCCACGGCGATGATCACCGCCACCGAGACGATACGGCCATTCTGGCGGACCTTCAGATAGGTGGCGTCGACCCAGACATAGGGCCAGTCACCCTCGATCGGCCGATCCAGGAAGGTATGCACCCGCTCGTCGATCTCTTCGCACAGTCGGCTCACTTGGCTCTTGGAGATGCCGCTCATGCCCATGGCCTTGACCAGGTCGTCCACCGAGCGAGTGGAGATGCCCTGGATGTAGGCCTCCTGGATCACTGCCGTCAGCGCCTTCTCCGCCAGCCGTCGCGGTTCCAGGAAGCCGGGGAAGTAGGTTCCCTTCCTGAGCTTGGGGATGCGCAGCTCCACCGTCCCGGCTCGGGTCTCCCAGTCGCGCTCGCGGTAGCCGTTGCGCTGGGCCAGTCGTTCGGCGCTCTTCTCGCCGTGGGCGGCCCCGGTCAAGCCGCCCACCTCCAGCTCCATCAACCGCTGGGCGGCGAAGCCGATCATCTCGCGCAACAAATCCGCGTCCGGGCTCTTCTCCACAAGCCCGCGCAGGGCCATCATCTCGTCGGTCATCTTAGGTCCTTGGTTCAGGTTTGAGACTGCAAACCCAACCCTACCGAAGACCGCGGATGACCACCGCTTCGCCGCTCGCTTGCTACGGCGCCTTGCGAGAGGCGCGCTACGCGAGCGGCGAAGCTACCGCCCAGGAGTTACACCACGTCCAGGGACACGACCCAGACGCCAGTCAGCATGGGCCCCAGCGTACTTTTATCCAGGAAATTCCACTACCTAGGCCGCTTCTCGATGGGGTCCAATTTCGACGCCCTTCCACACCCCGCGAAGACGAAAGCCCCCTGCCCTGCCTGAAATTAGGCAGCCGCGGCCACCCAAACGGACGCCGCGTCGGCGCGGAAACGGCGAAGGGTAGGCCTGCTGATGAGATGCCGTTGGACGTGTTGTAGATCGCCGCTTGGGTGGTGAGAAATCTCTGGGCTGAGGCTTGGGATTTGAACCACTGCTGCTGGCGTTCTCGTCGTCAGATCTGTAGATCGGCGTCCAAAACGGGCTCTGACGCAGTTTTGGTGACGGGATCACCGTGTCGAGCCTATCAGCCTGGCCTGTAGGAGATCGAGCTTTCCGTGGCCGTACATCTGGCGTTTGACGAGCTTGAGCTTGGTGATCTGACCCTCGGCTGGGCCGTTGGACCAACCACAGGTGATCGGCGCGCGGACGGACTTGATGTCGCGGTCTACGCCGTTGGCGAAGGGCGCCACCGGGCTGGGGCGACCATGCTCGATCCAGGCGCACAGGTCGCCCTCAGTCTTACGACGGATCATCAGGTGGAAGGCGGCGATGATCTCGAGAGCTTCGATCAGCGCCGGTACGCCAGTTCCGACCGCAGCGACGACGACTGTCTCGGCCTTTGCGAGCCTGTCTCGCGAGCCCGTCACCAAAACTGCGTCAGAGCCCGTTTTCGACGCCGATTCACACCCCCTGCTGATCCCAAGAGGCTAACCTAATTCGCTCGATCAGAAGGCGTTCTCACACAGCCTCGGTGGCAGGCGGACGTTCTTGCCCGAGCTCCACAGCAAGGCCCCCATACGGAGAGGGCGCGACCTTGAGCACCAAAGACTGGACCTGGTCGATGGCATCGGGCCTGCGGGCGGCCTATTCCGTGATGCCCATTATCGCCCGACGGCCTCGCCGCTGATGGCTATGATGACCAAGAGGCCCTCGACATCATCTGCCGCAGTCCATTTTCAAGCTCGGCACGGCGATAGGGTTTGGCAAAGATCTCTGTGCCGATGAGGTTACCAGGGAGCAGATTGGCCTCATCGTAGCCCGTGCTGAACGCGAACGGGACGCCCTTGTTTTTCAGGACTGTGGCGACGGCCCAGGACATCTCGCCATCGAGATTGACATCCAGCAGGGCCGCGTCGAACGTTTCTGCCTCCGCCATCTGGACGGCTTCCGCCAGGCGGGTCGCGGGTCCGACCATGGTCCATCCCAGATCCTCGAACATCCCTTCCAGGGTCAGGATCACGAGATAGGAGTCTTCCACCACCAGCACGCGAGGCTTTGACGGGAGAGCTTGCATCGCAGGCTCTACCTCGACACGCTCGGCTCGCATTGGCAGCTTGACGGCCATCTCTACAAGCGAGGAGCGCGGCAATCGTATTTCGCAGACGACGCCGGCCGGTGCGTATTCGATCGTCGCCCGCCCGCCGGTTTCGAATGCGAGAGCGCGCTCTATCAGACTGGTCCCAAAGCCACGGCGGGTCGGAACGGCTACGGGCGGCCCGCCCGCTTCACGCCAAGTAAGCGCCAGACCGCCATCATCGGCCAGATTCCAGGCAACCGAAACACTCCCCTCGGGACGGGAAAAGGCCCCGAATTTGGCCGCGTTGGTGGCGAGTTCATGCACTGCCAGCGACAGCGACAAGGCAGATTTCGGAGTCAGGACCGTATCTGTCCCGCCCAGATTGACCACACCCGGGATCTGACTGAAGGGTTCCAGCTCCTCAATGAGCAACCCCTCGACCGACACGCCCTCCCAGCGGCTCTGCGTAAGCAGGCTGTGGGCCTTGGCCATCGAATGGATGCGCCTGTCCAGCCCTTCGACAAAGCCGGTCAACGAGGCCGCACTTCGGCTCGATTGGGTGACCAACGCCTGGATATTGGCTAGGGTATTCTTCACACGGTGGTCGAGTTCGGCCATCAACAGCTTGTCGCGGTCGTGGGCGCGGGCCCGTTCGCGTGAGGCAGCCTCGATCCGCCTCAGCACGACCTGCAATAACGACACCCGCAGATCGAACGCGGAATCGACTTCGGCGGGGGTCCAGGGCAGAGCGCGGTTATGGACCGAGTGTTTCCACACCTCGAAAGACTTGCGCGGCGAAATGCGATCACCGTCGGCGCTCGTCTTGGCCGGCTTGGTTGGGTCGCCCGCCCATAGGGCCGTCTCGACAAGTTCGGGCCGGAACCAGATAATGAAGTCAGATGGGTCGCGCGATACGGCAATGACCAGAAGGCCGGAGGCGACACCGGCGAACTCTTTGGCCGGCGCATACATCTCTCCGAGCCGGTCGGTCGCGAACACGCCTTCTGTTTCCGTCATGTAAGACGTCAGCCATTCCGTGAGACCGGCGATCTGGGCCTTGGTCGGCGTAGCTCCCAGTGACGTGATCGAGCCTTCGACGCGAACCGCGACTCCACCGCCTCTCTGGCCATCGAGCGCGACATCGCCGCCATGAATGTAGTCCAAAAGGTTCGGCGTCTGTTGGGTCAGACCGTAGGCATAGTCCTCGACGCCGGCCAGATTGAGCATCAACTCCTGCAAAATCTTGCGACTGGCCAACCGGGCCTCGAACTGTTCGCTCTTTTCGCGGGCTTCAAGCTGAAGCGAGAACATCGAACCGAACAGCTCGCAAACAGCTCTGAGGTGGCGAGGCAATCGGCGCGGACTGTTGTGGTGGCAGGCGATCAGGCCCCACAGCTTGCCCGCGACGATGATGGAGATCGACATGGAAGCGTCGATACCCATGTTGCGCAGATACTCGCGGTGGATCGGCGAAACGTCTCTCAGGACCGCATGGCTCATGTCCAGCGGTTTGTCGGTGCGCGGATTGACAGGGGGCGTCAGCGGCGCTGGATCATAATCGACCTGAGTTATCAGCCTTAGCCAGCTCTTCAGATACAGAGCCCGAGCCTGTTGGGGAATGTCGGCGGCCGGATAATGCAGGTCAAGAAACGGAGCCAGCTCAGGTGCCCGGGCCTCGGCGATTACCCAGCCCGAACCGTCCGGCATAAAGCGATAGATCATTACGCGATCATATTGCGCGACACGTCGGACGCTCGCAGTGGCCATCTGGCAAAGCGAGAACAATGAAGGAGCAGAACTGAATCCCTCAACCATTTCCTGAACGGCCGACAACGGATCGACGACGAATGGGTCGCCGATATCGGCGGCCTCGAACTCCAGAACCAGATTGCCGTCCACACGATGCGCACTGGCGTCAAGCGCGCTATCGGGGCTTACGCGCAGTACAGGGTCGAGCAGGTGGCGCGGCTTGACCAGATCAGCCTCTTGGCACAGCGCATGAAGCCGGTTGACCTGCACCGTCGAGAACAAACCGTCGACGGTTCGGTCCAGCAGTGCGTCGATCCCGAGCCCCAGCAGGCCTTGCGTGTCGCCGGCGGCCTGAAGCACCCTGAGTGTCGCGCAGTCCAGAACCAGCATCGCACCGTGCGGCAGGATCGCCCCCGGGATATGAATGGGTTCGCGATCGCAACTGGTCAGGTCGACCTCGAATCGCGTTTGGACGGGTCTAGTCATTGCGGTCTTCCCATCCATCAATCCACTGTTCGAACAGCGCGAAAGTCGCAACCGCTGCGGCGGTGATCGTCGCACGATCCTCGATCGCACGCGAGGCATTCGACAGTCGCAGAAGGTAAGCGCGCCAGGCATCGCCTGTCCGGGACCCGTTACCGCTGAAGAAACTGCGGCCATCCAGTGTCCCATGGCCGACCAGACCCTCAAGACGGCGTGCCAGCGTCACGCCTCCCAGCGCAGACCCTTCAACCACATACAGCGCACCCAGCATCGCCTCGTCCGAAGACAGGTCGGGAAAGCCACCGCATCGCGGCAGGGCGGCCAGCGGCTCCGGACCGATCCCGAAAGCCGCCAAATCGTTTTCCAGCCACGCGGTGCGTGTCGGCACGAGACGGGCTTCACGCTCAAACGGCTCATGGAATCCGTACAACCGAGCCAACAACCGCGTGTAGCCTTGCGTGTCGATGCTTCCGCTTTGGACCGCCGCCAGACCGGAATGATGGTGAAGCCGCTCGTGGACCTCCCGGGTGGCCGACGCCAAAACCTGTCTTATGGTCAGGTTACGGACAGACCCGTCGTCCAGCGCACACACTGAAGAAGTGACCCGAGCCTGCGTACTGGGAAAAAAACCGGTCAACTGCACAGATTCCCCACAGTGACGAGGGTTAGCGGCCAAAAAGGGGGGCGCATGCTCGTTTGCTCACTGCCTAACGGCGACGCTTCTCAGCGGTTCCAGAACACCGGTTTCAACGGCAGAATTCTTGGATCTCTATCAAAGGATTTTCGGGTGCATGATTTCAGCGGTTTGCCCGCTGATCGGTTTATTATTCCAAGTCCGCTGACGCTTGTGGAAATTAGTCAGTTGCTCCTTGCCGAACCGATACTGAACCGCGCCGGGTTTCCCGGGGGCCATTGAGTTTAAGTTATGCGGCGATGGAGATGTGGTCAATTGCCTCGTAGAATCGCCGCCTAAATATCGAACCCAGACAAGGCCAACTCTCCGCTAAATCAGCACCCCGACTGTCCCAAAACATCTGACGACGTACACCGGAACGTCGGCCAGCTGGCTCAACGACGTCGAGGGCTTCTTCGCCATCCTCACCAAGCGCCGCCTCAAGCGCGGTGTCTTCTTCCTGTTCCTCGAGCCCCGCTACACATTCGAGATCGGCTCGCCGACCGACATCCTGACCCTTATCGTGTTCTGGGCCGTCGCCTCGGTCACCGGCGGCCTTGCGGGACGGGTGCGGGATCAGGCCCGCAACGCCCAGCGCCGCGCCTCGGCGGTGTCGGCCCTGCTCGCCGCCAGCCAGGCCTTGTCCGCCGCCGAGGGAAAACTCGCGATAGCCACGGTGCTGGCCGAACAGACCGCCGCCGCCGCCGGTGCCAAGGCCGTGGTGCTGTTGCCCCAAGAGGGGGACATCGCCCTGGCCGCCGGCGCGCCGGTCCTTGAACCGCTTGGGGCCGCTGCCATGGCCGCCGCTCGTTGGGCGTGGGAGCGGCCCCAAG
>QBLX01000063.1 GCA_003241825.1 Alphaproteobacteria bacterium | reverse complement strand
ACGAAGCCCTCGCCGCGGACGGGCAGCGTCCCCATACGCTGGTGGTCGCCTGTTCCGACAGCCGCGCTGACCCGGCCCTCATCTTCGACACCGCCCCGGGCCAGTTGTTCGTCGTGCGCAACGTCGCCAATCTGGTCCCGCCCTATGAACCGGACGGCCAGCTCCATGGCGTGTCGGCGGCCCTGGAGTTCGGGGTCAAGGTTCTTGGCGTGTCCCGGATCGTCGTGATGGGCCATGCCCACTGCGGCGGCGTGGCGGCGATGCGGACCGGGGCGCCTGACAACGTTCAGGATTTCGTCGCCCCGTGGATCGCCCAGGGCACACCCGTCGTGCGTCGCATCGCCGAAACGGTCGAGCCCGACGCGGTCGAACAGGCTTCGGAGGAAGCCGTCGTGCGCCTGTCGCTGGATAATCTGAGCGCGAGGCCGCAGGCACGCTCGGTCTCAGCGGCCTGCATTTCGGCATTGCCGACGGGATCCTGCGGGTCCTGACCGACGCAGCCCGGTTCATGCCGATCGGGTAGACCAGGCCTAGCTGCCCAGCAGTTCCCGACCGATCAGGAAGCGGCGGATCTCGTTCGTCCCTGCCCCGATGTCATAGAGTTTGGCGTCGCGCACCAGCCGCTCGACGGGCCAGTCCTTGGTGTAGCCCGCGCCGCCGAGAGCCTGCACCGCCTCCATCGAAACCTTCACCGCATTTTCCGAGGCCAGCAGAATCGCGCCTGCCGCGTCATAGCGGGTGGTCTTGCCCTCATCACAGGCCTTGGCGACCGCATAGACATAGGTCCGCGCACTGTTCAGGGCGACATACATGTCGGCGATCTTGCCCTGCATGAGCTGGAAGCTGCCGATTGCCTTGCCGAACTGCTTGCGGTCACGGACGTAGGGCAGGACCACATCCAGCGCGGCCTGCATGATGCCCAGGGGCCCGGCTGCCAGAACGGCGCGCTCATAGTCGAGCCCGCTCATCAGGACAGCTGCGCCCCTGCCCTCTCCGCCCATGATGTTCTCGGCCGGGACCTCGCAGTCCTCGAACACGAGTTCGGCGGTGTCGGAGCCGCGCATGCCCATCTTGTCGAGCTTCTTGGAGACGCTGAATCCCTTCATGCCCTTCTCGATCAGAAAGGCCGTCACGCCGCCATTGCCGTCGCCGGTGCGCGCATAGACGACCAGGGTCTCGGCATGCGGGGCGTTGGTGATCCAGAATTTCGTGCCGTTCAGGACATAGCGATCGCCCTTTTTCTCGGCCCGCGTCCGCATCGACATGACATCCGAGCCTGACCCGGCTTCGGACATGGCCAGCGAGCCGACGTGTTCACCGCTGATCAGCTTCGGCAGATAGCGGCGCTTCTGGTCATCGGTGCCCCAGCGGCGGATCTGGTTGACGCACAGGTTCGAATGGGCGCCGTAGGCCAGACCGATCGAGGCCGACGCGCGACTGACCTCCTCCATTGCCACCACGTGTTCGAGGTAACCGAGGCCGAGCCCACCCCACTCCTCTTCGACAGTGATCCCGTGCAGCCCCAGCTCGCCCATCTCGGGCCACAGGTCCCGGGCGAAGGTGTTGGTTTCGTCAATCTCTGCAGCCCGCGGTGCCAGCCGATCGGCGGCCCAGCGGGCGGTGGTGTCACGGATAGCGTCGGCCGTCTCGCCGAGGCCGAATTCCATCGATTGGGGGGCGTTGGGTATGCTCATGGCGCTGGCCTAGCACCGGCCGGAGCGGTTCGCAAAACGCGCAAGAACTTGCCCGTCAGGGGCGCGACGTTCGGCCCCAGCGGTCATACATCTTCCAGCCGGCATAGCCGATGAACACGATGGAGAGCACGGCCAGCAGCCAGCCGGACTGGGCAATATCGCCGGATCTTGCCGATGGCATGGCTGACAGACGCAGTGTGCCCATGGCTACGCCGAACCCTATAAACCCGGCCCCGCCGATCAGCAGCCAGGGCAGCGCCACCTTCCAGTCGAAGGCGGTGGCCGGCTTGCGCACGGCATGTCTCAGGATTTCGTCATCAAGTGTCAGCGGTCGTTCGCTGACCGGGCCGTCGAAGGCAACGGGCTTGTCGCCAAGGGACTCCGCGACCGGGTCGATGGCCTGCTCGACAACGGGATCGGTGATAGGGTCGGCCACGGGATCGACAACGGGATCGACAACGGGATCGACAACGGGATCGATGATGGGGTCGGCAGACGGCGGGTCTGACGGGAAGGGAGCCGGATCGTCGTTCGCCGCAAGCGCCTGAATCTCGGATGCATCGGCCACAATGGGATCGGGCGTGGATGCGGCTGCCACACTGGTGGCGTATCCGACCGTCTCGTCAGCCGCCGGAAACGGCAGGATCGTCCCGTCCTCCTCAATCGGCGGCAGGGGCGCCGTCAGCAGGTCGGCGACGCTCGCCCCGAGCGATGGATCGGTTGTGAACAGGGCACGTTCGGCGCTTCTGCGACGGACGACCGCTTCTGGCGACGGCGTCTCGGGCCAACCGATCAGGGCGTCGGCAGCCATTGCCGCTTCGCCCCGGTTCAACCGGTGAAGCACATCTGAACCGCGAAAATCGTCGATGCCGACGGAATAGGCAAAGCTGGCAAGAGCATCGAACTGGTGCTGGTTCAGCGGGGCCGTGGCACCTTCGTTGATCGAATCGGTGACCGTCAGCAGGTCGTATCGCAGCAGCAGCTCTGCCTCTGCCTCGGTCACGGTCGCTCCCTCGCGAGCCGATCGCGTGTGCCCATAGCCGATGATCCATTGATTGCCGCGCTTCAGCGCCCGGGGCCGAAACCCTTCCAGGCTCTTGATCAGAGCAATCCCCTCGGCGGAGACTTTCAGCTTCTGGCGCGTGGCGTCGGACAAGGCAGTGACCCAAAACGAGACAGGCGAACTCGCCCGGCTATACACCTCGCAAAGGGCGCGCCGGAAAGCCTGTTCACCTGTGTGGGGTATGAACCGGTCCGAATTTCGACACCCGTTGCCTTGATGGTTCTCCATCCATCCCTTTCCGCCGCGGCCACCTCGTCCTATCTGCGGTCCATGACCGACCTGTCACCTCGTGAAATCGTCTCTGAACTCGACCGGTTCATCGTGGGCCAGCACGACGCCAAGCGCGCCGTTGCCGTCGCCTTGCGCAACCGCTGGCGCCGCAAACGCACACCCGAAGCAATCCGGGACGAGATCACGCCCAAGAACATTCTGCTGATCGGACCGACCGGCGTGGGCAAGACCGAGATTGCGCGTCGTCTCGCCCGCCTGGCCGGAGCGCCTTTCCTCAAGGTGGAAGCGACGAAATTCACGGAGGTCGGCTATGTCGGCCGCGACGTGGATCAGATCATGCGCGACCTGGTGGAGGCGGCCCTGATCATGGTTCGCGAGAGCCGGCGGTCGGGTGTTCACGCCAAGGCAGAACGGGCGGCCGAGGAGCGGATCCTTGATGGTCTCGTCGGCGTCGGCTCCCAACCGGCAACCCGCGAAGCCTTCCGCAAGCGCTTGCGCGATGGCGAGATGGACGACAAGGAGATCGAGGTCTCCTTGCAGGAAACCGCCTCGCCGATCCCGGGTCTGGACATGCCGGGGGCCAACGCCGGCATGATCAACCTGTCGGAAATGCTGGGCAAGCTGGGCGGGGCACGTACCAAATCGGTACGGATGACGGTTCGCGATGCGGTCGCGCCCCTGATTTCCGAAGAGAGCGACAAGCTGCTCGATCAGGACAGCCTGACCCGCGATGCCATCAGGCTGGCGGAGCAGGAGGGAATCGTCTTCCTTGACGAGATCGACAAGGTCGCCGGGCGTCAGGATCGCGGTGGTGCGGACGTCAGTCGCGAAGGGGTCCAGCGCGATCTGCTGCCCCTGATCGAAGGGACGACGGTGTCGACCAAATACGGCCCGGTGAAATCGGACCATGTCCTGTTCATCGCGTCAGGGGCGTTTCACGTTTCCAAACCCAGCGACCTCCTGCCGGAGCTCCAGGGGCGTTTGCCGATCCGTGTCGAACTCAAGGCCCTGACGCGCGATGACTTTGTGCGCATCCTGACCGAACCCGAGGCCAATCTGATCGCCCAGAACCAGGCCCTTCTGGCGACGGAGGATGTGGTGCTCACCTTCACGCCCGACGCCGTCGAGGCCCTTGCGGATGCTGCGGTGGCTGCAAACTCTACGGTCGAGAACATTGGTGCGCGTCGCCTGCAGACGGTGCTCGAAAAGGTGCTGGAGGAGACCAGCTTCAAGGCCTCGGATCTGTCTGGACAGACCGTGCAGTTCGATGGTGAAGCCGTGCGGGCCAAGGTCGCCGATCTCGCTCGCGATGCGGATCTGAGCCGGTTCATCCTCTAGGCGGCGTCCCGGGACACCGGCGGGGCGTTTGCCTTGTGGTGAAACCAACCTAGACTGGACGTTCAGCCCCTGTTCAGAGGCGGGACCCTAGAAGCGGCCCATGACCCGTACCCGCGTAATCCTGTTTGCCCTGCTGATCGGCTCCGCGCCGGTGGCCAATGCTGCATCGGCGCAGGCGTTGACGCCCGCCTCGGCGCAAGCGTCGCCGGCCCTCGCCCTGCTCGCTGCCCTTGCTGACGACCAGCAGACTCGCGAACGGGTACGGGAGCGCGATCGGGACGACGACGATCGCGATCGCTTTGAGGATCGGGTCCGCGAACGCGAGCGCAGCCGTGACGACCGCCGTGGGTCGGATCGATCCGCCAACCCCGGCGACGCCGCGCGGGCCGTGGCGTCGGGACGTGATGGCCGCATGCTCGGCATCCGGCCAGCAGGCGAAGGCTTTGTCGTGCGATGGGAATACCCGGGTGGTCGGGTGTCGGATATTCGTGTCGACGGCCGCACCGGCCGTGTCTCCGGAGACTGAAACATGCGCATTCTGCTCGTCGAGGACGACGTCGATCTGTCGCGGCAACTGAAATCTGCCCTGTCGGATGCGGGCTATGCCGTCGACCATGCCGCTGACGGTGAAGAAGCCCATTTCCTCGGCGATACCGAGCCCTATGACGTTGTGGTGCTGGACCTCGGCTTGCCAAAGATCGATGGCGTCTCGGTGCTGGAGCGCTGGCGCCGGGACGGAAAGACAACGCCGGTCCTGATCCTGACGGCACGCGGTGCCTGGTCGGACAAGGTGTCGGGCTTCGATGCCGGAGCGGACGACTATCTGACCAAGCCGTTTCATACGGAAGAACTGCTGGCGCGTCTGAGGGCTCTGCTGCGGCGCTCGGCGGGCATCGCCTCGGCGACCCTGGCCTGTGGCGGGTTGCGGCTTGACCCCCGCGCGGCAAGAGCCAGCGTCAATGGTGAGCCCCTTCGTCTGACGTCGCTGGAATACAGGCTGCTGCACTACATGATGATGCATCAGGGTCGGGTCATCAGCCGGACCGAACTGGTCGAGCATCTGTACGACCAGGACTTCGACCGGGACTCCAACACGATCGAGGTGTTCATCGGGCGAGTGCGCAAGAAGATCGGCACCGATCGCATCGAAACCGTCAGGGGGCTCGGTTATCGACTGACGCCTTTGACGGGCGAGAGCGAAGCGGCATGAGCCAGGGGTGAGCGAAGCACCGGCCTCCGTTTCCGAAGCCGGAACCGGGCTGAACCGGCGCGCCGTTGGCGGGTGGCTGTTGCGGCCGGGCCGGTCACTGACGCGGCGCCTGGTCTGGCTTGCGTCCGCCTGGATTGCGCTGGCCCTGATCGTGACCGGCGCGGTTCTGACCTACCAGTTTCAGGAATCGGCACTGCGGCGGCTCGGTAGTGTGTTGTCCGCGACGATCGATGAAGCCGTGATTGCCACAACCGTCATGCCGGACGGGTCAGTCTTGACGACCCCGATCATGGACGCCCGGACACTGAGGCTTCTGTCGGGCAAATACTGGGCGGTGGCGGAGCCTGACGGCCGCGGCGGCCTGCGCACCCTTGTCCGATCGGCGTCGCTGGGTAGCGAAGGACTGGCCGTACCTCGAGGGCTGCCCGCCCAGTTGGCAGAAGCCGCTGGCGTCAACATCACCTACAATGCCGTTGGACCCAATGACGAGCCATTGATGGTAGCCGCCAGTCAGAAGACCCTGCCGGGTCGCGCGGCACCCATTGTTTTTCTGGCAGGACTCGACCGGTCGGATATCGACGCCGATGCGCGCCAGTTTGCCACCCTCGCCTGGGTCACCCTCGGCCTTCTCGGGATCGGACTGCTGATCGCGGTCTTCCTGCAGGTCCGCATCGGCCTGCGCCCGCTGTACGATCTCAGGGACGAAATCTCGAACGTCCGCAAGGGCAAGGCAGCCCGGATCGAGCGGGCTTACCCTGCCGAAATCTCGCCGCTGGCCGAACAGGTCAACCGACTGCTCGACCACAATCAGGATGTGGTCGAGCGCCAGCGCACCCACGTCGGAAACCTGGCGCATGCGCTCAAGACGCCCCTTTCCGTTATGCTGGCCGAAGCCAGCGGCGACCCGTCCCAACTGGCCGATATCGTCCGGCGTCAGTCCGACGTGATGAAGGGCCAGGTCGACCATCATCTCCGCCGGGCAAGGGCAGCAGCCAGATCGCAGGGCCTTGGTGAGCGCACGCCGGTGCCGGAGGTGCTGGACGAGATGTCGGTCATGCTTGAGCGGGTCTTCCAGTCCAAATCGGTCGAGATCGACTGGCGGGCACCCGATTCGCTCGGCTTCCTGGGCGAGCGACAGGACCTGCAGGAAATTCTCGGCAACCTGATGGAAAACGCCTGCAAATGGTGCGCTCGCAAGGTGCGCGTCTCGGCTGGCACCAGCGGTCTCGGCCAGATGATCGTCGTTGTTGAGGATGATGGCCCGGGCCTGGCCGCAGATCGCTATGACGAAGTCATGAAGCGTGGTGCCCGGGCGGATGAGGACACGCCGGGGTCCGGGCTCGGACTGGCCATCGTCGATGACCTGACCCGCGCCTACGGGGGACGACTGACCCTCGGGCCCAGCGACATGGGGGGGCTGAAGGCCATTCTCACCCTCCCTGCAGCGGAACTGTGAAACGAGCGTTCGAATCTGTTAACCTTGTCCCACCAATATCGACGTTCGGCTGTTTGATGTAGCGGCTCAGGAGCTCGACATGGCCGGCCTGTCGGTGGCGCATCTCGCTACCCTCGCACAGATGATAGAACGCATACCCGACGACACGCTTCAGAAGCTGTCGGGGGTTATCCTATCCATGCCTGGCGACAAGGCCGTCGAGCTTTCACGCGTTCTGGCTGACGAAACCAGGGACAGAAAGCGGCGCTGCCGGGTCCTGAAGCCCATCATACCCCTCTTCAGACCGAGAGCGGACGGGGTGGCGGCGGTCCAGTTTCCGCCCGCCGTGTTGCCGAGATTATGGAAGGCAGCCAGTGCGAAAGAACAGGCGTTTCTGGGCAAGCTCGACAACGATCCCCTGACGGGCAGACCGGTTGACCCGGCAACCGCCGAGACAGTCGCCGCACGCATATGTCTGGCAGCGGCGGCAGCGGTCCGTGACCAGCCTGACATCATATGGCCCGACGATGGCACGAATGCCTCGGAACGTCAGGCTGGCCTTGCTGCGCTGGCTGGCATCTGTGACCTGGCTCCCCTCGCCGCACGGGGCTTGCCCGCACTCATGGTCTGGATCGGCCGGCCGAATGAAGACCAGCTGGCCGAGTTGCGGCTGCTGGTGAGGGATGCGGCGGCCGTTGCGCCCGAAGGCGCTCAGCGTCTGCTCGAAATACTCTTTGCGCATCTTGATGATCCCTCACGGATCTTTCGCCTCGTCGTTCATGCCTCGACAGCCACCGGCCGCGAGATCTTCCTGTTTGACTCCGAACTCGCTGTTTTTGTGACCCGCCTCATCAAGACCGTCGAAGACCGGGTCGCGCGGATCTCAACCTATCGCGGCGATGGTGGACCGGATCCGTTTGCCGTCCTGCGTGACGACATCGCCTGGTGCGCCACCGTGCTCACCGAGCTCGATCTGACCATTCAGATGCAGCCTGGTGGCGTCTGGGGGAAACAGGCGCGCGATGCGCGGCTGCGCGTGAACGCGACGCTTCACAAACTTCTGAGCAAGGCCGAGGCGACGGTCGAGAAAGCCCTGCCGACAGCCAAGGTCCAGGGCACGGGCCGGATCGCCCGGACGACGCCCATGCTGGATACGTCAGTGCCCGCCGAAGCGCGCGAAGCGGCCCTGGCCTCGCTGGCGCTCGTGCGCGCCTCAAGGGCATCAGCCAGCGTCTTTGGATCGGAGACCCTTCGCTACAACGTTCTTCAAAGCCTGACCGATCGGCTGGCAACCTATGCCGATCAGGCCCTCGACCGCATTAATCGCAACGATGTCAACAACGTCGACGAGGCGCGCCAGATCGTGCTGATGGTGGCCGACTTCCTCACGACGCTGGAAGCCATTGACGAAGCCAAGACCGTGCGGCGTCGCGTCGCGGTAGCGGGCGTGCCGGTAGGTCACAACGCCCCCTCGCGGGGAGCGGCCTGATCCGCTAGACCCTCCCGTATGGTGGTTTTGTGGATACTGGCCGGGCTCATCAGTGCAATGGCTGCGCTCATGGTCCTCACGGCAGCCCGACGCGGTGCGAACGAGTCCCGGCTCGAGCAACCGGATCTTGCGTCGCGTGAACTCGACGAACTGGACCGGATGAGATCTCGCGGTCTGCTCAGTGACGACGGCTGGGCAGCGGCACGCGCAGAAGCGGGGCGGCGCATGCTCGCGACACCGGTCATCGAAACGGTCGAGATCGCCGGTCGTAACGACGGTCGCTGGGTCCTGGGCAGTATCGCGGCAACCGGTGCTGTCGCGCTGGGAGTCTATTCCGTTTTCGGAGCACCCGGCCTGCCTGATCAGGCCTACGAGCGGCGCGTCGACGCCTGGTCAATTTCGCTGGACACCCTCGAACCCGCCCAGATCGCTGCCGTCGTGGCCCGCGTGGTCCAGCAGCAGCCCGAAGATCATCAGGCCCTCACCATGCTGGGTGCAGCGCGGTTCGAGGCTGGCGATCCCCTGGGTGCGGCATCAGCCTTCCGGCGAGCTCTCGTGCTCCAGCCCGAAGACGCACAGAGCTGGTCCCGACTGGGCGAAGCTCTGGTTCGCTCCCAGCAAGGCGTGGTCGGAGGGGATGCCGAGGCTGCATTCCGCCGGGCCGTCCGGATTGATCCCGGCCAGTTGGGCGCACGCTTCTTCCTTGGCGAGGCCGCTCTGGCCCGCAATGACCTGGTCGAGGCCCGAGCGATGTGGGAGCCGCTGATTGCCGCTCTCGATCCGGCCGACCCGCGGCGCGCCGGTCTTCAGCAACAGCTCGAAGCAGAGTCGGTGGCGCGATGACGCGTTGGTGCTGCGCCGGGACGCCGCTATACGTCTGCACAATGACGTTGTCCGTTCCTCCTCTCGCTCTCTGGTGTTCGTGATGAGTTGGCTGCCCAAATCACCAAAAGCCCGCCGCCGGCTGTGGATCGTCGCCGCAGTCGCGCCTGTGCTGGCGCTCGCCGTTGGCCTGTCCCTGTGGGCCATGACCGACAGCGTGACCTATTTCTTCTCGCCGTCCGAAGTCACGGAAGAGAATGCGCCTGCCGGGCGGGAAATCAGACTGGGTGGGCTGGTCGAGACCGGCAGTGTTGAACTGCAGGACGGCGGCGAGGTCGCTTTTGCCGTCACGGACAACGCCGCCACCACCCGCATCATCTTCCAGGGCGACCTGCCCGACCTTTTCCGCGAGGGTCAGGGCATCGTCGCCCAGGGGTCATTTGAGGCCGACCGGACGTTCCGCGCCAGCGAGGTGCTCGCCAAGCATGACGAAACCTATATGCCCCGCGAGGTCGCCGATCGTCTGAAGGCCAAGGGCGAATGGAAACCGGACGGCGAGGCGAGTGCCTATTCCACGTCGATGCCGCCGGCAGCACCGACCGGCCCCATGACCGAAACGCGTTCCGCCGGCACGCCGGTCACCAACGCGCCCAGCCGTCTATGATCGTTGAATTCGGAGCGTTCGCGCTCATCCTCGCTTTCGCCCTGGCGCTCCTGCAGACGGGCCTGTCCGTCGCGGGACGCCTGCGATCCAGCCCGGTCCTGACTGGCGCCGGTCAGGGCGCGGCCCTGGCGTCGGCGCTTGCCAACGCCCTCGCATTCGGGGCCCTGATTTTTGCCTTTGCCGTGTCCGATTTCTCGGTCGCGAACGTGGCCAGCAACAGCCACACCGACAAGCCGATGCTCTACAAGATCTCCGCGGCATGGGGCAGCCACGAGGGGTCGCTGGTCCTGTGGTGTCTGGTCATGACCCTGTTCGGTGCCATTCTGGCCCGGGCCCGCGGGCTGCCGTTCGGCCTGAAGGCCTGTGCCGTCGCCACCCAGGGGGCGCTGTCCGCACTGTTTCTTGCGTTTGCCCTTTTCACCTCCAATCCGTTTGCCCGTCTCGACCCGGCGCCCTTCCAGGGCCAGTCGTTGAACCCGCTGCTGCAGGACCCGGCTCTCGCCATCCACCCACCCCTGCTCTATCTCGGTTATGTCGGGTTTTCCGTGACCTTCTCGCTGGCCGTCGCAGCGCTGATCGAGGGTCGACCCAACTCCAGCTTCTGGCCTGCGTGGGGCCGTTGGGTCCGGCCCTGGGCGCTGGCATCCTGGGCCTTCCTGACCGTCGGAATCACCCTCGGCAGCTTCTGGGCCTATTATGAGCTGGGCTGGGGCGGCTGGTGGTTCTGGGACCCGGTCGAAAATGCATCGTTCCTTCCGTGGCTCGCGGGTACTGCCCTGTTGCACAGCGCCGTCGTTACCGAGCGACGCGGGGCCCTGGCCGGCTGGACTGTGTTTCTGGCCCTGCTGGCCTTTTCCTTTTCGATGCTGGGGGCCTTCCTCGTCCGTTCGGGCGTGCTGACCAGCGTCCACGCCTTCGCCGTCGATCCCGAGCGAGGAATGATGCTGCTGGCCATCCTCGGCGTCACGGCGGGCGCAGCCTTCAGTCTGTTCGCCTGGCGCGCACCGCAGCTCAAGGGAGGCGGTCTGTTTGCGCCCGTCAGCCGCGAAGGCGCACTGGTGCTGAACAACCTTTTCCTGACGGTATCGGCACTGACCGTGCTGCTCGGAACCCTCTATCCCCTGATCCTCGAAGCGGCGACGGGAGAGACCATCTCGGTCGGACCACCGTATTTTGCCCTGACCTTCACGCCCTTGATGATCGTGGCCTGCATCATCCTTCCTGCCGGACCGCTACTGGCGTGGAAGCGGGCCGACCTGCCCGGGGCGATGCAACGCCTCGCGGTGGCTGCCGGGCTTTCGCTTCTTGCGGCACTCGCCGGCTGGTTTGCGTTCGAACCGCGCAAGGCCATGGCCGCTGCCGGTATCGCGGTCGGCGCCTGGCTTATCCTGGGTGCCCTCGCTGAAGTCGTCGAGCGCATCCGCCTGTTCAAGGTCTCCTTCCCCGAAGTCATGCGCCGCACACGGGCCCTGCCTCTGGGGGCCTGGGGCATGACCCTGGCGCACGCAGGGCTCGGTGTCTTCGTCCTGGGTGCCGTGGTCGAGGTCTCGTTCAAGGCCGAGAATGCAGCGCCCCTGGCCATCGGTCAGGAGGTCAGCGCCGGCAACTGGACGGTCCGGCTGGATGCCGTCCAGATCATCGAGGGACCGAACTATCTGGCCGAGCAGGGCCGGTTGACGGTGACCCCCCGCGACGGCGGCCTGGCGCGCGTCGTGACCTCTGAGCGGCGCTTCTTCCCCACCGGCGGACAGACCACGACAGAGGTCGGCCTCGATTTCCGGGGTCTCGACGATGTCTATGTGGTGATGGGCGAGCGGCGCAGCACCCCGGAGGCTGCCCAGGCCTGGACCGTGCGGGTCTATGACAATCCGTGGGCGCGGCTGATCTTCCTGGGCCCGGCCATCATGGCCCTTGGAGGCGTGCTGTCCCTGTTCGATCGTCGCCTTCGGGTCGGTGTCGCGGCAAAACGGGCGGCCCCGGTGGTCGAGGGCGCATGAGCGGGCTGGCCCTGGCTTCCGCTCATCCCGGCGTTCGCCGGGATGAGCGGGGGTGGTTGGTCCTCGTGCTCACCCTCCTGCTGTCCATTTTCCTGCTCGCCACCCCTGCATTCGCCCAGGAACCCGCGGCCTTGCCGGATCGTCCACTGGCCAATGCCTCGCAGGAAGCCCGGGCACAGGCCCTGTTCGATGTGCTGCGTTGCGTCGTCTGCCAGCACGAGTCGATTGCCGATAGCCCGGCGGGTATCGCAGGTGACATGCGCCGCGCGGTTCGCGAACAGATCGCTACAGGCGCGACCGATGAACAGGTGCTGGCCGACATGGTGCGTCGCTATGGTGACTTCGTCCTGTTCAAGCCGCCGGTCACGATCGGCACATGGCTTCTGTGGTTCGGGCCCTTCGCGCTGGCGGCTGGCGGCGGCCTTGCCCTGCTGGCCATGGCCCGCCGCCGCCGGGTCGAGACCGAGACGCTGAGCCCCGAGGAAGAGACGCAACTGAACAAAGTTCTCCAATCGGACAGGTTCGGCCAAAATCCGGTCGCATCTCCGCCCCACGCCGGGCGTTCGTTGGGACCAACCGATGATGCGGGGGCTGTTGGCGTGACGCCGCCGCCGCCTGTATCGAAGCCGTAAAGGTGCCGTCCGGCACCGGATTGAAAAGACAACAAGGATGACGATGCTGAAGCGCAAGGAGTTCATTCTGGGGGCAGCGGTTGGCCTGACCTTCGCCGCCGCCGCAACCGCCGGAGGGGTCATCAGCTGGCCCACCGCCAATGCCCAGGTCGCGGGCGTTTCGGGGCAGATCGCACCGACGGCCGGCGCAGCAGGACTGGCCTTCGCCCCGCCCCAGGGCGCGCCCCTCAGCTTCGCCGACATCTTTGACCAGGTGTCGCCCGCCGTGGTCCAGATCACGGTCGAGACCACCGTCCAGCGCCCACGGACCGGCCGGATGCAGATCCCCGGCTTCCCGCCTGGCTTCGGTTTCCAGATTCCCCAGGGCGAAGAGGAGGAGGCCGGGCCTCGCACCTCGACCGGGGCCGGCTCCGGCTTCTTCATCTCGGCGAGCGGCTTCATCGTGACGAACAATCACGTGGTCGAGAATGCAACCGAGATTTCGGTCACCCTCGCCGATGGCCGCGAGCTTGAAGCCCGCCTCGTCGGTCGGGACAAGGACACCGACCTGGCGGTGATCAAGGTCGAGGGCGGTGACTTCCCGTTCGTGGCGTTCGAGGAGGCTGCACAGCCCCGCGTCGGCGACTGGGTGATCGCGGTCGGCAACCCCTTCGGGCTCGGCGGAACCGCCACAGCCGGCATCGTCTCGGCTACGGCCCGGGAAATTCCGGCCCCCGACAACCCCTATACCGACTTCCTGCAGATCGACGCCGCCATCAACACCGGCAACTCCGGCGGTCCGACCTTTGACATCTATGGTCGCGTCATCGGGGTGAACTCCGCCATCTTCACACCCTCGGGCGGATCCGTCGGTATCGGCTTCGCCATCCCGGCGTCAATCGCGAAGCCGATCACCGACCAGTTGATGAGCGGCGAAACGATCCAGCGTGGCTATCTTGGCGCCCAGATCGGCACAGTGAATACTGACGAATTGCGTGGCTCCCTAGGCCTGCCCGACGATCTTGATGGCGCTTCGATCGAAGGACTTACCCCGGGCGCCCCGGGTGCCGAAGCTGGCCTTCGTGAGGGCGATGTCGTCATTTCGATCGACGGCAAGGCGATCGACAGTTCGACGGCCCTGACCCGCGCTGTCGGGGCCACCCGGCCTGGCCAGACCATGCGGCTGGAGATCTATCGCGACGGCCGCCGTCAGACGATCAATGTACGCGCGGGAACGCGCCCGGCGGACATAAGCGCGGTCGCCACCGAGTCAGAGGCACCCTCCGGCACGCCGGCCAAACCGGAGGCTTCCCGCAGCGAAACCATTCTCGGGATGACTGTGGGGCCTGTTCCGGCTGCGGTGCGTCAACGGTATGGCCTGACGGGTGACCAGAGCGGTGTCCTTATCACGGCCGTCGAGGCCCGCTCGCCTGCGGCGCGCGAAGGCGCGGCGGCTGGGGTCCTGATCGAACGCGTGAACTACGCGCGCGTCGCCTCGGTGGCCGAGTTCAAGGCCGCCGTCGAGGCGGCGCGAGGCGCCGGTCGACCCAGTGTCCTGCTGGCTGTCCGTTCCGCCACCGGCCAACAGGGTCGGATCATCGTGCCGTTCACCGCGGCCGAGTGATCCCGACCCTGAATAATCGCTAACTCACTCCTTCGCCGCCGATGCGCTACCATCGGCGGCGAATCTGCGTCTGGAGGGGTAATCAATGCGCATTCTGGTTGTCGAGGACGATGCCGACGCCGCCCAGGCGATGGTCCGGGGACTGACCGAGGCGGGGCACGAGGTCGCCCATGCCGTCGACGGGGCCTATGGTCTGGTCGAAGCCCAGCGCGGCGGATACGACGTCTATGTGGTCGACCGGATGATGCCGCGCCTCGATGGCGTGGGCATGGTCGAGACCCTGAGAAAGAACGGCGACCAGACACCCGTGCTGTTCCTTTCGGCGCTGGGCGAGGTCGAGGACCGGGTCACGGGGCTCAAGGCCGGAGGCGACGACTATCTGGTCAAGCCCTATGCCTTTGCCGAACTGATCGCCCGGGTCGAGGCCCTGTCACGCCGTCGCGAGACCGGCGGCGTCCAGACGGTGCTCAAGGTCGGCGACCTGGAGATGAACCTGATCGCCCGGACCGTCCATCGCGGCACGAGCGAGATCGACCTTCAGCCACGCGAGTTCCAGCTGCTGGAGTTCCTGATGCGTCACGCCAACCAGTCGGTTACCCGCACCATGCTGCTGGAGAAGGTCTGGGAGTATCATTTCGACCCCCAGACCAACGTCATCGACGTCCACATCAGCCGACTGCGCGCCAAGATCGACAAGGGCTTCGACCGGGCGATGCTGCAGACGGTGCGTGGTGCAGGGTACAGATTGGAAGCCTGACGACGAAATCTCCCTCCCCCTCGGGGGAGGGCAGGCCGCGCAGCGGCCGGG
>QBLX01000062.1:9764-15120 GCA_003241825.1 Alphaproteobacteria bacterium | reverse complement strand
CCCTGGGGCTGGGCGGGCCGTTCCTGTGGGTTGCGGGCCGTGCTATCGACGTGATGCTCGCCATCGGCAAATTTGTCTCCGATCTGCCGGGTGCGGTTCAGACCGTCGCAAGCGCGCCGGACGTCGCCTTGCCAATCGCCTTTCTGGGGGTGCTTTTCCTTTGCCTCTGGCAGGGGAAAGGTCGCTGGCTCGGACTGCCTTTCGCCGCAGCCGTACTGATCTGGCCCAGGGCTCCGGTACCCGATGTCTGGATTGGTGATGGCGGGACGACCGCGGCCTATGTGCAGGATCAGGATGCGATCATTCTGAGACCGGGCGTCCGGACCTTCGCTTCTGACGTCTGGTCGAGGCGGCGGGGGCTCCGTTCTTTGCCCCGAGAGACCATCGGCTGGACATGCGATCGTTTTTCCTGCGTGCCCGATGGCGACCGTAGCCCGATTGCCCTCTGGTGGGGCAGGCGAGCACCAACGCAGGACCAGCTTTCGACACTCTGCAGCCGTGCGCAGATCGTCAGTGTCAGGGCGATCATTACGACCCTGCCTTCCAGTTGCAGCGGTCGGCTCGTGCTCGACGGCACAGACCATGCGCAAGGGGGTGCAGTCGAGTTATGGAAAACCGAGACAGGCTGGCGAGCCATCTGGACATCCGACGTCCGCGGCACCCGGCCTTGGAGCAAGGCCAGCCCGGGATCGATGAACCAGACTCAGTGATACCTGCGGATCAGCCCGACGAGCTTGCCCTGGACCTCAACCTGATCCGGGCCGAAGATCCGGGTCTCATAGTTGCGGTTTGCCGGCTCGAGAGCGATGGAGGCCCCCTTGCGGCGCAGGCGCTTGAGCGTGGCCTCCTCGCCCTCGACCAGAGCCACCACGATCTCGCCCGAGGAGGCATTATCGACACGTTTGATAACGACAAGATCCCCATTGAGGATGCCGGCCTCGATCATCGAGTCACCCTCGATCTCGAGCATGTAATGCTCGCCGGAACCCAGCATGGATTCGGGCACCGGGTAACGGCCCTGTTCGTGCTGGATGGCAGCGATGGGCGTACCGGCAGCGATCTTGCCCAGCAGCGGCAGCTCACGGATATCGTTCGCGACGTCGATATCGACCGGACGCCCGCCACCGTCGATGACACCGGGCTTGAACGGTGTGCGGCCGCCACGCGGAGCCGACGTCGTGGCCTGATCCGGCATCTTCACAACTTCGAGCGCCCGGGCCCTGTGTGCCAGACGGCGAATGAAGCCCCGTTCTTCAAGCGCGGTAATCAGGCGGTGGATACCGGACTTGGACGCCAGGTCGAGGGCTTCCTTCATCTCGTCGAATGACGGAGACACCCCGGTCTCCTTGATGCGCTCATGAATGAACATCAGAAGTTCGTGCTGTTTGCGCGTCAACATGTCGAATCGTCCAGAACAAGGCGTGAACCGTTGCGAATGTTCTGTAAGTGTTCCTGGTAAATGTCAACTTAACGGGAACAGAGGGGGATCAGCCCAGCAAAGTCCGCGTTGCCAGGGCCACGTCCGACTGACGCATGAGGCTTTCGCCGACAAGGATTGCGCGAGCGCCGCCTGCAGCGACCCGGGTCACGTCTGCTGGCGTGAAGATCCCGCTTTCGGAAACCAGCATAGCCCCGGGCGGGCTCATGGCCGACAGACGATCCGTCGCCGAGAGATCAACCTCGAAGGTACGCAGCGATCGATTGTTGATCCCGATCAGATCTCCACCCAGCGCGACAGCCCGCGCCATCTCGGTCTCGTCATGCGTCTCGATCAGGGCATCCATGTCGAACCGTCGGGCTTCTGCGAGCACTTCGGCAGAAAGAACGTCGTCGATCATGGCGAGGATGATCAGGATGCAATCGGCGCCCAGTGCCCGACTCTCGGCGACCTGCCATGGATCGACGATGAAGTCCTTGCGCAGACAGGGCAGGGTCACGGCTACCCGTGCCGAAAGCAGGTAACTGTCATGACCCTGAAAACTGGGTCCGTCGGTGAGGACGGACAGGCAGGTGGCACCACCATCCTCATAGGCCTTCGCCAGTTCGGGCGGGTCGAAGGCTTCGCGGATCAACCCTTTCGAGGGGCTGGCCTTCTTGATTTCGGCGACAAGGGCTGGACCACCGGGTTTCGAGTTCAGATCCAGAGCCGCCCTGAACCCGCGCGGCGCGTCGGCTTTGGCAGCGCGCTGCTCGATCGCATCCTGCGGAACCGCCGCCTTGCGTGCAGCAACGTCGATCCGCTTGTAGGCGGCGATCCGGTCGAGGATGTCGCTCATGCGTCTTTCTCGGGCAGGGGCGTCGAGGAGATCCGGGCAAGGGCCTCGAGCGCAGCGGCAGCCTTGCCATCATCGATCGACTGCGATGCCATGGCGACACCCGACTTCAGATCATGGGCAACGTCTGCGACGACCAGGGCTGCGGCAGCATTCAGCAGGACGATATCGCGATATGCACCGGTCGCTCCGTTCAGGAGAGCCCGCAGGGCTTCGGCATTGGTCTCGGGGTCACCGCCGCGCAGGCTTTCGATGTCGGCGACCGGCAGGCCGGCATCGGCGGGCGTGACCTGGAATCGCCGGATCGCGCCGTCCCGCCATTCCGCGACCTCGGTCGGACCTGTTGTTGTCAGCTCATCCAGGCCCTGACCATGAACCGTCCACGCACGGGTTGCGCCCAGTCGTCCCAGCACCTCGACCAGAGGTTCCAGGAGGTCGGGATCATAGACTCCCATGACCTGCCGCTTCGCAAGCGCAGGGTTACAGAGTGGCCCCAGCAGGTTGAACACCGTGCGAAAACCGATCTCGGCCCGTATCGGTCCGACATGGCGCATGGCCCCGTGGAAGGCCGGGGCGAACAGAAAGCAGATGCCGGCCTCATCCAGAGCAGCGCGCTGCTGGGCAACAGAGGCCATGAGATCGACACCCAGCAGAGACAGGACGTCGGAAGACCCGGACCGGGAACTGAGCGCCCGGTTGCCATGTTTGGCGACCTTCTGCCCTGCACCGGCGAGCACCAGGGCGGCGGCCGTGGAGATGTTCCAGGTGTGCTGCCCGTCCCCCCCTGTCCCGCACGTGTCGATGACGTCGTGATCGTGTGGAAAGGGCAGGGCAGCGGCACGCATTGCCCGGGCGAAGGCCGTGATCTCCTCCACCGTCTCGCCGCGCATCCGAAGGGCGGTGACGGCGGCCGATACCTGAGCGGGCGTCGGCTCTCCCCGCAGACAGGCGGCAAAGAAATCGCCTGCCTCATCGGCATTCAGGCGCTGGCCATCCACCAGTCGGGCCAGCAGTGGCTTGAAGCCCAGGTCACCGGAGCCAGTTGACACGGGTCAGACCGCGGCCAGACGTTTGACGCCGGCCAGATCGAGGAAATTGGCCAGCATGGCGTGGCCGTGTTCGGTAGCAATCGACTCGGGATGGAACTGGACCCCGTGGATCGGCCGGGTCCGGTGTCGCAACCCCATGATCTGACCATCTGCAGTCCAGGATGTGATCTCGAGGACGTCGGGCAAGGTGGCGCGATCCACGGCGAGGCTGTGGTAACGCGTTGCCGTAAAGGGCGATGGCAATCCCTTGAAAAGACTGAGGCCCTCGTGTTCAATTGGTGAAGTCTTGCCGTGCATGAGTGTCATGGCCCGGACGACGTCGCCGCCGAACGCCTGGCCGATCGCCTGATGTCCGAGACAGACACCGAGGATCGGCATGTCCATGGGCGCGCTGTCGATCAACGGCAGGCAAATGCCCGCCTGATCAGGCGCACACGGCCCGGGCGATAGCAGAACCGCTTCCGGCTTCAGAGCCCAGGCCTCATCTGCCGTCAGATCGTCATTGCGCACGACGACGGTCTCCGCCCCCAGCTCCGCGAGGTAGTGGACGAGGTTGTAGGTAAAGCTGTCGTAGTTATCGACGACGAGGATCATGCCGCGCTTCTAGAGCGTGACCGCCGCCGCGCCAAGCCGACCTGTGGCGGAAACCCGGTGTTAACGACCGTCGGGCTCAATCCGTCGCACGATGATCGACGCGCTAAACAACATTCACCGGGCTCGACGCCTGCTTGACGACCCGGTCGCCCCGCCGGCCAGCGCTGCTCCCGCGCTGGGTGCCGCGCTTCTGGCTGCGCTCGCCGCAGTGACGATGGCGGGCGTTGTCATCATCGGTCCGACGGTCGAGATCAGCGAACCGGCCATACCGCTCTTTCCTTCAGCCTGACGTTCTCGGCCAGTCGACCGTCTGGTTCCTGAACCAGGTCATCTGCCGCTTCGCATAGTTTCGCGTTGCCTGCTGGGTCGCAGCCACGGCCGTTTCCAGCGAGCTCTCGCCCTTGAGATAGGCCGATATCTCTCGAACCCCGACCGCCTTCATGGCTGGCAGGGCCGGATCGAGTTGCCGCTCCAGCAGGGCTTTCACCTCGTCCAGCGCGCCGGTTTCGACCATGTTCCTGACCCGCCGATCGCAGTTGTCATAGAGGGCCGTGCGATCCGGATCGACAATCAGCCGTTCAAAGGCTCCAGACGTCAGCATGGGCGTCGTTCTTGTCTTCCAGTCAGAAAGCGAGCGGCCTGTGGTCTCGGCCACGGCCCAGGCACGGGTCAGGCGCTGGCGATCACCGGCCTCGATTGCGGCTGCTGAGACCGGGTCCCGTTGCGCCAATCGACGACGGAAATCGGTCTCGCCTTCGGCATCGTAGAGCGCCATCGCTGAATCGCGGACATCGTTCGGTACGTCGGGGATTTCTGCGAGTCCCCTGGTCAGGGCGGTGAAGTAAAGTCCGGTTCCTCCGACGATCAGGGCTGCCTGACCGTCTGCTGCCAGTTGATCCAGCAGGGGGGCAACCGACCGGCTCCAGCGACCGACTGACCAGGCTTCTGCTGCATCGGCCACGCCGTACAGAAAATGGTGCGCGACCTGCTCGTCTGCTGCCGTGGGCCGGGCGCTGAGGATCCGAAGGTCGGCATAGAGCTGCTGGCTGTCGGCATTGATGATCACGGCTCCCGTCCTCGCCGCGGTTTCAAGCGCGAGCCTCGACTTGCCCGAGGCAGTCGGTCCGGCGATCAGGGTAATGGGGGGCCGGGATGACAAATCGACACTCGCGACAGGACCTCATGGGCGATAGAAGGCGGGGGTCAGCCCTGCAAGGGGCTCCGGGAGCCCTGTCTTGATCGATCGCGACGCCGTCATTGCCCTGCTGGATAGTATCATTGATCCGAAGACCGGGCAGGGGATCGTCGCGTCGGGCCTTGCCCGTGGACTGACCGTGACCGAGGACCGTGCTGGCTTCGTGATAGAGGTCGCTGCCGGTGACACCGCACTCTATGCCCCCGTCCGGGATGCCGCCGAAGCGGCTCTAAAGGGTATGGCGG
>QBLX01000062.1:0-9754 GCA_003241825.1 Alphaproteobacteria bacterium | reverse complement strand
CCGCGTTTCCGTGGTCCTGAGCGCCGAGGCCGTACCGGCTCCTGCGCGCCGGGGTGCCAGCCTTTCGCCGGCCGCCGTGGAACAGGGACGCCCCAAGGCCCCGGTGCCCACGGATCGACCTGCCCATGTCCGCCGTGTGCTTGCCGTGGCCAGCGGCAAGGGGGGCGTGGGCAAGTCCACGGTCGCGGTCAATCTGGCCTGCGCTCTTGCGGCCCGGGGCCTGAGCGTCGGCATTCTCGACGCCGACGTCTACGGGCCTTCTCTACCGACCATGCTGGGTCTCTCCGGCAAGCCGGCCTATGAGGATGGAGCAATGGTCCCGCACGAGGCGCACGGGCTCAGGGCGATGTCGGTCGGCCTGCTGACGAAGGCGACCGATGCCATGATCTGGCGGGGCCCGATGGCGTCCCAGGCGATAACCCAGATGCTCACACAGACCCGTTGGGGCACTGCGGAAGGACCGCTGGATGTGCTGGTCGTCGATCTTCCGCCAGGCACGGGCGATGTCCAGCTGACGCTGATCCAGAAGACGCCCCTGGACGGTGTCTTGATCGTCTCGACCCCGCAGGAAGTCGCGCTGGCCGACGCTCGCCGGGCCCACACCCTCTTTGAAAAAGTGAACGTGCCGACGCTGGGGCTGATCGAGAACATGAGCGGTGACGTTTTTGGCCGGGGCGGCGCAAGGGCCGAGGCTGAAAGGCTCGGGGTCGCCTTTCTCGGTGACCTGCCGCTGGACGCCAGCCTGCGCGAGGGCGGGGATTCGGGACGGCCGACGGTCGTCGCGGTTCCGGAAGGTGAGGTGGCCCGATGCTTCGCAGCCGTCGCGGCACAGGTGAGTAGCGCTCTCAAGCTCTGACTGCAGGCTCATCGGAGCCTCATTGACCTCCGCTCCCCTCGTGTTCTCGATAAAATCGTCAGCCAAAGGGTTTTCAAACGCAACGATGATTGCCACCTTGTCTGTTCCAGTACGCAAACATCCGGCAAGGATCATCCATGAGCCTCGACGTCCTCTTCCAGCCCTTCCAGATCAAGTCACTGAAGATGCCCAACCGGATCGTCATGGCCCCCATGACCCGGTCCTTTTCCCCCGGTGGCATCCCGACCTCTGACGTCGCCGCCTACTATCGTCGTCGGGCGGAAGGCGGGGTCGGCCTGATCGTCACTGAGGGCACGGTCGTTGAACGGCCCGCAGCCCGAAACGACGCCAGGGTGCCCGTTTTTCACGGCGATGCCCTGCCGGAATGGAAAAAGGTGGTCGAGGAAGTCCATGCTGCCGGAGGGCTGATCGCCCCCCAGATCTGGCATGTGGGGTCCGCACGCGGTCAGGGCCGGGACTGGGAACCGCTGGGGAAGGTCGACAGCCCATCCGGCCTCGTTGCCCCGGAGAAGCAGAAATATGAACCGATGACCGAGGAAGATGTCGCCGACACGATCCACGCCTTCGGTCGGTCTGCCAAGGCTGCAAAGGATCTCGGGTTCGACGCCGTCGAGATTCACGGAGCCCACGGCTATCTGATCGACCAGTTCTTCTGGGATGGCGTCAACCAGCGCGCCGACAAATGGGGCGGCCCGACAATCGCAGACCGGACCCGGTTTGCCGTCGAGGTCGTCAAGGCCGTGCGCGAGGGGATTGGCGAGGACACGGCGCTCATCATCCGCCTGTCGCAATGGAAGCAGCAGGACTATGCCGCCCGGATCGCCGAGACGCCTGAACAGATGACCGAATGGCTGGCGCCGATGTCAGAGGCCGGCGTCGACATCTTCCACTGCTCGCAGCGCCGTTTCTGGGAGCCTGAGTTCGAGGGCTCCGACCTGAATTTCGCAGGCTGGGCCAAGAAGCTCACCGGCAAACCCACCATCACCGTCGGATCTGTCGGTCTCGATGGCGAGTTCATGGCAGCCTTTGCCGGCGAGGGCTCCAAGCCGGCTTCGCTCGACGGTCTGCTGGAACGTCTGGAGAAGGATGAATTCGACCTGGTTGCCGTTGGTCGTGCCCTGCTTGCTGACCCGCACTGGGTCGAGAAGATCCGTGAGGGCCGTACCGAAGAGTTGAACGACTTCAGGCGTGAGGATATGGCGGTGCTGCACTAGGCTCCGCTTGACGATGAGGGCGGCGCAGTCGATGCCTCTGCAGACATGATCGTCGCCGTTCTCATCACGACAGTCTGGCTCAGCCTGATCATCGGGGCCCGCTACCTTTTGGTGGCTGGCCTCGTCTGGTGGCTGCAGTGGGGCCGTTCACAAGGCATCGGACACCAGCTCAATCGCGAGCGTCCGACCGGCCGGATGATGCGTCACGAGATCAAATTCTCGCTGATGTCGACGCCGATCTATGCCTTCCCGACCGCCATTGCCCTCGAGGCCTGGAAAGCGGGCGGGACGCAGATGTATCTTGATCCGATGGCCTATCCGCTATGGTGGCTGCCGGTCAGTTTCCTGCTGTTGCTCGTCGTCCAGGATGCACATTACTACTGGACGCACCGCCTTCTGCATCACCGCAGCGTCTTCGCCTGGGCTCATGCCGGGCATCACCGCGCCCGCGATCCCAGCCCCTTTGCCAGCTTTGCTTTCGATCCGGCGGAGGCTTTGGTAACGGCCTGGCTGTTGCCACTGCTGGCCTTCCTGATCCCGCTGAATATCTGGATGCTCGCGGTACTGCTGACAGTGATGACGGCGACAGCGGTCATGAATCACTGTGGCTGGGAAATGTGGCCTGATCGCTGGGTGCGTTCAGGACCCGGGGCACAGTTGATCACAGCCACCCACCACAGCCGCCATCACACGCACATGAAGACGAACTTTGGACTGTACTTCCGCTTCTGGGACCGGATCTTCGGTACGGACGCGATGCCGGATCAGGCACCGGGCAACGGGCGGCGGTGATTACGCAGGTTGGACGATAACCGCCGTGCCATAGGCCAGCACCTCGGTGACGCCCTCCATGATTTCGTTCGACTCGTAGCGCATGGCGATGACGGCGTTGGCACCCATTTCCCGGGCCTGCTGGACCAGATGCTCATATGCTTCGGCTCGCGAGGCCTCGGCAAGTTTGACGTAGGCTTCGACCCGTCCACCCAGCATCGACTGGATCCCGCCAATCGCATCAGCGATCAGATTGCGCGATCGAACGGTGATACCGCGAGCCAGACCCAGCGTCTGGACGACCCGATAGCCCGGCACATCATTGGTTGTGACGATCAGCATGAGGTTCTCCTGTGTTGAGCGCTCAGCCTAGCCACGACGCTCGAGAATGCGGAAGACAAAATCGTGGTCATCCTTTTCGCCGGCGACGTGGGCCTCCCGGGAAATTTCAGTCCATTCAGCCTCGTCGAACGACGGAAACAGGGCGTCACCTTCCGGCTCTGCCTCGACCTCGGTGATGTAAAGCCGTCTGGCGCGTCCGAGAGTCGCCTCGAACAGGGCGGTGCCGCCGATAACGCAGATCTCCTCGATCCCGTCCTCTTCGGCTGTCTCCCGGGCAATATCGATCGCGTCGCCAAGATTGGCGCAGACCACGGCCCCCTTGGCCTTGCCAGCTTCCTCATAAGAGAGGTCACGGGACAGGACGAGGTTCAGGCGTCCGGGCAGAGGACGCAGAGGCAGGCTCTCCCAGGTCGAACGACCCATCAGGCAGGGTTTGCCAAGAGTGATGGCCTTGAACCGCTGCAGATCACTCCGCAGCTTCCAGGGCAGGTCTCCATCAAGGCCAATGACGCCATTTCGTGCCCGCGCGACGACAAGCGCGATATGGGGAACAGTCATGAGTTTGGCTCCAGCCATTTCAGCCATTTCCGGCGCATGGCAGCCTCCAGGTCGATTCCGGCCTGGTCACAATAGATCAGCAGCATACCCAGCACATCCGCTGCTTCGTCGGCCTGGGCCGTGGCATCCGGCAGACCGCGGGCTCGCCCGGACAGACGCAGATGCTCGGCAGTGAGTTCCCCCAGCTCCTCCTGGAGCTTCAGAAGGGCCCAGTCGCGATCCCTGTCGATCGCATGCTCAGCGGCATAGATGTCGGAGATGCGCAGGACATCGGCTTGAAGCGCCCCAAGGTCCAACGCCATCAGATGGCGACCGCAGCCTTGATATGGGGGTGAGGGTCATAGTCACCGAGCACGAAATCTCCCGGCTCGAACGCGAACAGGTCGCGGCGGGGCGCGAGGGTCATGGTCGGCAGGTCCCGCGGCTGACGCGACAGTTGCAGCCCGGCCTGTTCGATATGGTTCACATACAGATGAGCGTCGCCGAGAGTGTGAACGAACTCGCCCGGTTTCAGCCCGACGACCTGCGCCATCATCAGGGTCAGCAGGGCATAGGAGGCGATGTTGAAAGGCACGCCAAGGAAGACGTCCGCCGAACGCTGGTAGAGCTGGCAGCTCAACTTTCCGTCCGCCACGAAAAACTGGAACAGGCAATGGCAAGGCGGCAGGGCCATGTCCTCGATGTCCGCTGGATTCCAGGCCGAGACGATATGGCGGCGGCTGTTGGGATCTGTCTTCAGTCCCTCGATCAGGCGGGAAATCTGGTCGATGTTCTCGCCATTTGGCGCAGCCCAGGATCGCCACTGCTTGCCATACACCGGGCCCAGTTCGCCGCTCTCGTCGGCCCACTCATCCCAGATCGAGCAGCCGTTTTCCTTGAGCCAGGCGATATTGGTCTCGCCGCGCAGGAACCACAGAAGCTCGACGATGATCGACCGCAGGTGCAGCTTCTTGGTCGTCAGGAGCGGAAATCCGTGCCCGAGGTCAAACCGCATCTGCCGGCCGAACACACCCAGGGTCCCCGTACCTGTCCGGTCATCGCGGCGGGTTCCGTTTTCGAGGATATCGCGCAGCAGGTTCAGATACTGAAATTCGGGATGATCGGCTGCGACGGCACCGGTTCTGGCGTGCAGCTCGGCAAGGGATGCGACGGCGTTCATGCAGAGAGACTGAAGGCGGTTGACCGATTCGCAGAGCCCAATTCGGAGGGGGTCGAATCACTTCTTGTGGATCGACTCAGCCCCCGAACCCTCCGCTGTCGAGAAACGCCTGCTCTGCCTCGGTCGTTGCACGACCGAGACAGGCATTCCTGTGTGGAAACCGGCCGAAGCGGATGATGATCTCACGATGGATGTGCGCGAATTTCAGCGTGTCCGGCATGTCGGCGACCAGTGGCAGCAGGTCATCCTGATCGGCAAGATTTTCCGAATGCATCAGCGGCAGGAAAAGGAACTGGCGCAAGTCCGGTTCGAACGCCGACGGATATCCACGTGCGATCGCCATCTTCGAGAACATCAGCGCGAGAGGATCGGTCGCGAACTGATGAGAGGTGCCGCGAAAGCTGTTCCGGGGGTACTGGTCCAGCACGATCATCAGGGCCAGGGCTCCCTCTGCAGTGTTCATCCAGTCGTCGAGTTGCCGGCGTGCTGCGGCGAAATGTGCAGCCCTCCCACTCTCGCGGAACAGCCAGTCGAATTGCGGGTCTTTTCTGTACCAGCGGTCAGGTCCTGCCTCTTTCCAGAAGCCGACGAGCGTGGATGGCGTTATGAGACCGGGCATGACCCAGACCCTAGCTGCGCCGCTCCCTGTTTTCCACGACCGAGATTGCGACCTGTCGATCATTCAGACCAAACGCGTGGCCATCATCGGCTATGGCAGCCAGGGGCGGACGCATGCGCTCAATCTCCGGGACTCTGGTGTGGCGCAAATCGTCATTGGTCTGAAGCCAGGATCGCTCACCCGGGCGCGGGCGCAAGCCGACGGATTCACGGTTCACACGGCGGCCGAGGCAACCGCCGGTGCTGACGTCGTGGCGATCATGGTGTCGGATGAGGCCCACCGCGATCTATGGCGCGACGAGATCGAGCCCGGCATCCGGCCCGGCGCGGCCCTGATCTTTGCCCACGGACTGTCGGTAAGGTTCGGTCTGGTCACGCCGCGCGCAGATCTCGACGTCATCCTAGCCTCACCCAAGGGGATCGGGCCCCGCATCCGGGATCTGTACGAGGCCGGGGAGGGGGTATTCTGCCTGTTTGGCGTGCACCAGGACTACTCGGGCTCGGCTCATGCGCTTGGCTTGTCCTATGCGGCAGCGCTGGGCTGTGGACGCAAAGGCATCCTAGAGACGACCTTCCGGGACGAGTGCGAGAGCGATCTATTCGGCGAACAGGTCGTCCTGTGCGGCGGGACGGTGGAACTGGTCGATGCGGCATTCATGAAACTGGTCGAGGCCGGCTATCCACCCGAGGTGGCGTGGTTCGAGTGCTTCTATGAACTGAAGCTGGTCACAGACCTGATGCACAGCCTCGGCCCGGCAGGGGCTTTTGCACGCATATCCAACACTGCCGAATACGGAGCCTACCTGACCGGGCCGCGCGTGCTTGGAACGCAGTCACGCGAGGCCATGGACACCGTCCTGTCCGAGGTGCGGGATGGCTCTTTTGTCCGGCGGCTGATGGCCGACTATGACGCCGGTTCTCCCGAGCTCCTGGCGCATCGCAAGGCTCTCGATCAACGGTTGATCGAGTCGGTTGGTCGCCATCTGGGCGACCTTGCAGAACGGGCGGTGAAATGAGCGGGGCCCTCTCGGGTCAGGCCACCGAAGAAATGGTCGGAGTGAGAGGATTCGAACCTCCGACCCCTGCGTCCCGAACGCAGTGCTCTACCAGGCTGAGCCACACTCCGACTTGAGGAGCGGGCTTATAGCGACGGCCCGGGATGACCGCAAGCCGCCAATCCGGGCGCTTCATCTCCCGGAAATGTGGTGTTGCATCCCCCGCGACCTTGGCGTATTCGACCGCCTCCCGACGGCCAAGGCCTTCGGGATCGCCGGACCTGCTGGGGAATGGTGTAATGGTAACACTCCGGTTTTTGGTACCGTCATTCTAGGTTCGAGTCCTAGTTCCCCAGCCATTCCGCCTGCTGCTGAGCTCTGCCCCTGACTGACATCAACTTCCGGGCAGGGCGATCGCACAGTCAAATGAACAGCGTTCACCCATAAAAATAGTGCTTTCCGCGATTCTGCGAACCAAGCGAACCCCGCTGCGTTAAGAAGTGTCCGGTAGCTGACTTAACGTGGTCGCGGTGAGTCGGGTTGTGGGCTGGGGACGGATTTGGCGGAACTACCAGGCTTTCGGGTCATGATTGTTGAAGACCAGGCCATTCTCGCGATGGAACTGGAGATGGTGCTCGGCGACGCCGGGTACAGTGTTGTTGGCTGTGCCATGGACCAGCCAAGTGCGTTTGCCATTGCCGAAAGCAAAGTCCCTGAACTCGCCCTGGTCGACGTCAACCTTCTGGATGGTCTGACAGGCCCCGATATCGCAGCGAAACTTGTGCAAAACCACGGGATTGCCGTCATCTTTCTGACGGCCAATCCCGAGCAAATCCCGGACGGGTACGCCGGAGCCCTCGGAGCGGTGTCCAAGCCCTTCGACGAACAGACTATCCAGGATGCCGTGGCCTTCGCCGTCCGCTTCCAGTCGACAGGCCGTGTCGGAGAGGTTCCGCGCAGGTTCAGGGCAGCTCCCTGGCTGGCGACCCTGGGCCGGGCCGACCTCTGAGACTCAGGTTGGGAGCGCTAATGCTCCCAACCCTTTTCGATCGCCCAGATTGCGAAGGCATAGTCGTGGGCGACCTCCTTGAGATAGTCGAACCGTCCCGACGCCCCCCCATGACCAGCTTCCATGTTGATTTTCAGCAGGACCGGCTTGCCCGAGGTCGTGGCGGGTCGAAGCTTTGCAACCCACTTTTGAGGCTCCCAGTAGGTCACGCGCGGGTCTGACAGCCCGCCGGTCGCGAGGATGGCCGGATAGTCCATCGGTGCGACCTGATCGTAGGGGCTGTAGCTCATCATATAGTCGTAGGCCTCGGCATCCTCGATGGGGTTCCCCCACTCGGGCCATTCAGGTGGTGTGAGTGGCAGTGAAGTGTCCGACATGGTGTTGATGACATCGACGAAAGGCACCTGGCCGATCACTCCAGCCCAGAGCTCGGGTCTCATATTGGTAACCGCGCCCATCAGCAGGCCACCCGCCGAGCCGCCCTGGGCGACGATGTGTCCAGTCCGTGCATAGTCTCGCGCGATCAGGTGATCGGCAGCCGCTGTAAAGTCAGTGAAGGTATTCTTCTTCTTGAATTTCCGACCGTCGAGGAACCAGCCCCAACCCTTGTCTGATCCCCCACGGATATGCGCGATGGCATAGATCCAGCCCCGATCGACGAGGGACAACCGGCCGGTCGAAAAGGACGCCGCCATGGGGATGCCGTAGGACCCATAGCCGTAAAGCAGCAACGGGGCCGAGCCGTCCACCGGGGTCGACCTGCGACGCAGGACCGTCACCGGAACCAGCTGTCCGTCCGTCGCCGGTGCATTCAGGCGTTCGACGACATAGTCAGCCGGATCATGACCAGACGGAATCTCCTGCACTTTCCGTAGGGTACGTTCGCGGGTGCCAAGGTCGTAGTCGTAGGTCGACGTCGGTGTGGACGGCGAGTTGTAGCCATAGCGCATGACAGTGGTGTCGAACTCCGACGCGCCGCCCAGCGACAGGGCATAGGCAGGCTCGTCGACAGCGATCTCGTGTTCGTCGCCGCTGCGGTCGCGGATGATGATCCGGGTATTGGCATCGGCCCGCTCCTGGCGCGCGAGGAAGGCCCTGACCAGGGAGACGCCCTCGATGTAACGCCCCGGCGTGTGCGAAATCAGGTCCTTCCAGTATGTCTTGCCCGGCGTCGCCGTCGGCGCCTCAACGACCTTGAAGTCCACACTGTCGTCGGCGTTCGTCCGGATCACCCACCGGTCACCCCAATGATCGGCATCATACAGGCGCGCTGTCTGGCGCGGTTCGATCAGGACAGGCCCGGATGTCGGCGATGAGCCCGGTATGAACCGCCCTTCGGACGTCTCCTGGTTGCCGATCGAGATCAGGATGAAGGCGTCATCCGAGGACCGGCCAACGCCGATGAACATACCCTCGTCCTGCTCCTCATAGACGAGGCTCGTCGGTCCACCGCGCGCAGGACGCCGGAAGATCTTGTCCGGGCGGCCATTGTCGTCGCGGTTGGTCCAGAAGATCCACTGACTGTCGGGAGAAAAGGTGAAATTGCCGCCGGCCGAGCCGATCGGGTCGGGCAGGACGTCCCCGGTCGCCAGGTCCTTTACATAGATCTGATGGACCTCGGACCCCTGGGCGTCCTCGGCGTAGGCGAACAGGCTGTGATCAGGGCTGTGCTCGGCTGCGCTGACCTCCGAATAGGCCTTGCCTGCCGCGAGGGCATTGGCATCCAGCAAAACCGCCTCACCGGTCGATTGCCCGCGCGGCCGACGACAGAACATCGGGTGCTGATCGCCGGTGTTGAAGCGGGTGTAGTATTCCCAGTCACCGTCAGGGGAAGGAACGGAGGAATCATCCTGTTTGATGCGTCCCTTCATTTCCTCGAACATCGCTTCCTGCAGCGGCATGGTGGAGGCCAGCATGGCCTCGCGATAGGCGTTCTCGGCCGTCAGGTGTTCCTTGACGTCTGCCTTGATCAGGGTTGGATCGCGAAGGACCGCCTGCCAGTTGTCGTCCTTCATCCACTGATAATCGTCGGTCCGGACACGCCCCAGCTGCTCGATGGTGACGGGAATTTTCCTGGCAACAGGCGGGACAGGGCGGTTGGGCATCTGGACTCCGGTCGGGCGGGCGAGGGCAGGGGTCGTCGAAACGGCAAATGCCGTCGCTGCAGTGGAAACAATAAGTTCGCGGCGGTTCATGGCGACACCCCATCTA
>QBLX01000061.1:4910-15380 GCA_003241825.1 Alphaproteobacteria bacterium | reverse complement strand
GCACTGCTGGAAGGGGTAGAAGCCCTTGCCAAGCTGCAGGATGTCGGTCAGCGCGTCCAGCGCACCGCGCGTCTCGTTGATCAGGGCGGGGTCGGCCAGATCCCGCGCCGTCAGCGCTTCGCGATACCAGCGGTTGGCCCACACGCCGAGCCGGGCATGCAGGCTGTCGGTCATCCGCATCGCCGGGTTGGTGGCCGCCAGTTCAGTTTCAGTCAGAACAACGCGCAGGCGCAGGCAGGCTGGACCGCCACCGTTCCGCATGGACTGCCTGACGTCGACGTATTGCACTGCGCCGATCGGTCCGTTCGACGCCGCCAGGGCCTGCGCGACCGCATGGCTGCGTGGGTTGTCCCGGGTCTCGGTAGGGCAGATCAGCGTCAGACGATGCTGACCCGGGATGCGGATCAGCATCGAGTTGAACAGATAGCTGGAGATGGCGTCGGCCAGTGGCAGGTCCGCGTTGGAGACTTCCACAAAATTGGGCGTGAATGACCCAGCGGCGGCTGCCTGGATCGCACTCCTGGTGGCAGCCGTGTCCTCGAAGGCCAGTTCATGGAAGAAAAGGGTGTCGAGGGCACCGACGCAGACGACGTCGTTGTGAAAGGTGCCGCCGGCGATGGCGGCGCGCGACTGTCTGGCGAGAACCGGGCCATGCGCCCCATGCCGACGCACGATGGCATCGCACGCCTGGCGGGTCTGGCGCGCGGGATAGGGCCCTTCCCATGCTTCGAAGGCATCGCGACCCCAGACCAGCAGATTCACGCCGGGCTCGCCATGATCGGCGCACAGCCGGACATGATTGGCGGCACCTTCATCGGCCAGATGTGCGACAGCCGGAAGCGCATCATGGATCGCAAACCGGTCCTGAACGGGGAACAGGGCTTCCAGCGACCGCCGGGTCTGCTCGTGTTCGAGCGAGCGGTGCAGATTGGTGTGCAGGTTGGCAGGTGTGAAATGAACCCGGCCGTCGGCGCTGTCGGCTGAAGGCGTCACCGTTGCGGCATTGGCGGCCCACATGGGGCTGGCTGAACAGGCTGCCGCAGCAAAGCTGGGCGCGTCCTTCCACGCCTGTTCCAGCACTCTGGCGTCCGTACCGCCGAAGCCAAGGCTGCGCAGGAAGCCGATGTCCGGGCGTTCGTGGGGCGGCAGCACAAATTGCGGAAGGCCGAGATCGGCCAGCCGTTTCATCTTGTCGAGACCCTGAAGCACGGCGGCTCTCGGGTTCGACGCCTCGCCGCGGTTCAGGCTGGAGGCAAGATTACCCGGCGACAGCCCGGCATAGGAATGCGTTGGGCCGATCAGCCCGTCGGCATTGGCTTCAATGGCCGTCACGCGTCTACGCTCCGCAGGCCCTTGATCTCGCCCTCGATGTGGCGGACGGCCCCGGCCTCGAAACTGGCAACCGGATAGGCGCAGTAGTCGGCAGCATAGTAGGCGCTGGGCCGATGGTTGCCGCTGGCCCCCAGACCGCCGAAGGGCATGTCGCCTGCCGCGCCCGTCGTCGGACGGTTGAAGTTCACGACCCCGGCGCGGATGCGACGGATGAATTGATCCCAGTTTGCGGGAACGTCGCTGATCAGTCCGGCGGACAGGCCGTAGCGCGTGGCATTGGCGTCGGCGATGGCCGCCTCGAAGGTCGGGACACGGGTGACCGACAGGAAGGGCGCGAACATCTCCTCGTCGGGAATGTCGATGCCAGTTACGTCGATGATGGCTGGGCGAACGAACGCTCCCGGCAGACTGCCTACGGGCCCCGAGGGGCGGATGACCGTTGCGCCCCTGTCGATGCGCTCCTGCAGCGCCGCGAGTGCAGCCTCGGCCGCGCGTTGCGAGATCAGGGGCCCGGCATAAGGTTCGGGCGTACTGTCCCAGGGCGCGAAGATCAGCCGCTCGACCATGGCGTTCACGGCTTCGATCACGGCGTCACCCTGGGCCCCCTCCGGCACAATCAGACGGCGCGCGCACGAGCAGCGCTGGCCGGTGGTTACGAAGGCTGACTGGACGACCAGGCCGGCAACCGCTTCGGCATCGGCGGCGTCCCAGACAACGAGGGGATTGTTGCCGCCCAGTTCCAGCGCGAGGATCACGTGTGGATCGTCGGCAAATTTACGCCGGAAATGAGCACCCGCAGCGCCCGAGCCCGTGAACATCAGGGCATCGATCGGCTGGTCCAGCAGGGCGGCCCCGGTATCGCGCCCTCCCTGGATGAGGTTGAAGACCCCGTTCGGCAGGTCGGCCTCGGCGAGGCATTCGGCCATCAGCTGGCCGGTGTGAGGCGTTTCCTCCGAAGGCTTGAAAACCACGGTGTCGCCCGCCAGCAGGGCCGGCACGATATGGCCATTGGGCAGATGCCCGGGAAAATTGAACGGGCCCAGCACCGCAGCAACGCCATGGGGGCGATGGCGCAGGGTGGCGGATCCGAAGGCGGTTTCGGCCGTGCGTTCGCCAGTTCGCTCATCATAGGCGCGGATCGACAGATCCACCTTGCCCGCCATGGAACCGAGCTCGGCAGTGGTCTCCCAGAGGGCCTTGCCGGTTTCGCGGCTGATGGCCTGCGCGATCTCGGGGGCACGACGCTTCAGAACACCCTGATAGCGCTTGACGGCATCGATGCGGTCGCTGCGGGGGCGATCGGCCCAGTCCGGAAAGGCATCGCGCGCCTGCTGAACAGCAGCGGCGACCTCTTCTGGCGAGGCGGCGGTGCCTTCCCAGACAGTGTCGCCTGTGGCGGGATCGGTAGAGATCAAACGGGTCATGGGATTCACGCCTTCACGCGCACGGTGTCGCCTGCCTTGACCTTCAGGGCGTCGGCGACGTCACGGGTCAGGTTCGCAGTCTGGTCATCCAGTCCGACCCTGGCGCGGACAGCCCGGAAGCCGGACACAGCATTTGTGGAAATCAGGGAAGGCAATTCGGCCTCGACCTCATCGGATATGGCGACATTCAACTGACGGGCGTCGCGAACCGTGCGGATGTGATCTCGCGAGCAGGAGACGGTTGGGCCAGCGTCGAAGATGTCGACCAGGCCATTGGGACGAAACCCTTCGGATTCCAGCAGGGCCATGGCGGGAACGCCTTGCGGATGGACCTTCCCGATCACGGCGCGGGCGGGCTCGGGCAGCAATTCGACATAGATCGGGTGACGCGGCGCCAGGTCCAGAATGAACTGCTTGTCGGTCGAGCCGGTCATCATATCCGCCTCGTCAAACGGCATGGGAAAGAATTTGTGGGCCACGTGATCCCAGAAGGGACAGGCACCATCGGGCGTGAATACACCGCGAAGCTCGGCGAGCACCGTCTCGGCGAACAGATCCGGCTGGGTTCCGATCAGCATGTAGCGGCTCTGGCTCAGTAGCCGACCCGCTCCCCCCTTGCGCCGGTCTGCCTTGAGGAACAGCGAGCCAACTTCGCTCCAGCCGGTGCACTCGTTCACAAGCTGCAGGGTCTGATGCTCAAGCTTGATGTCCAGCGAGGGCGACGATGATGCGTTGGTGTTGACCCGGAACGAGAAGAACGGCCGGTTGAGACCGACGGCCGCCTTGACGCTGGCGATACCGTCGACGTCGCCGGTGTCCGTCTCCTCAAGCATGAGAGTGTACCAGCATTGCTGGGCGGGGAGGGCACCGGAGAAGCTGTTGCGACTGAGGTCCAGCCGTTCGGTGAGCTGGTCCGGGTCTTCCGGCAGGCTCGTGAAGCCCGGGCCAGACAGTATGGCGAGTTCCAGCAGGTGATCGAGATCGGCGGGGCCGGCGGGTCGGACGACGAGCATTTACATCGTTCCCAGACGCAGGCGTTTCAGTTCAAGGGCATCGATTTCGCCCGACGCCAGCTTGCATAGCACGAGCGCACTCAGCTGGGCCCGCTCGACAAAACTTTCCGGCCAGGCGAACTCGCGGTCCGAATGGATGTCTCCGCCCCGGACGCCCAGGGTGTCGATGTTGGGCAACCCGGCAGCATGAAGATTGTTGCCTTCGCAAACGCCGCCGGACGGGGTCCATGCGATGGGTTGGCCGAGCAAGGCACCCGTGGCGCGAACGGCCTCGAACAAGGCGGTCTGTGACGCATCCATCGGTTTTGGAGCCCGGGTCATCCCCCCATGCAGTTCGAGCGTCAGCCCCTCGAACGGAACGGTGACCACGATTTCTGACACTGCGTCGGTGATCCACGCCGCAGACTGGGCATCGGGAACGCGCACGTTGAAGCGAACCACGGCTCTGTCCGCGACGACGTTCAATGCGCCGCCGCCGCTGATCTTTGCGACATTGACAGTCACCCCCTCGCGGCGACCGTTCAGGCCATGCAGGGCCGCAGCGATGATGGCGGCTCCGGCGACCGCATTGCGTCCTTCCTCGAAGGCGCGGCCGGCATGCGCAGCCTTGCCGCTCACGATCAGATGGTAGTTTCCGCTGCCCTTTCGGGCACCGGCAAGCGTGCCGTCGGCCAATGCCGGCTCATAGGTCATGCCGACGTGCCCCGCTGCGCCCAGCCTCGCCAGCAAGGGCGCAGATGCGGGCGAGCCAATCTCCTCGTCCGGCGACAACAGGACTGTCCAGCCGACCTGCTCGCGCTCCGGATGGGTTTCGAAGGCTTCAAGCGCTGCCATCATGACGGAGATGCCGCCCTTCATGTCCGCGATTCCCGGGCCATTCAGGGCACCGTCGCTTCGTGTGACAACCTTCTGGAAGCCGCTTTCTGCCGGATAGACCGTGTCATAGTGCCCGGTCAGGACGACCTGGATCGGGGCGTCAAGGCGGGCGGTGATGGTCAGGGCGTCCGCATGCGCCTCTATCTGCACAGCCCCGTCATCCCCGACGGTCGTCGAGCCCTGTGTCGGGACGCGGGCGATATCGGCAGGCAGGCGGCCGGCTTCCGTCTCCAGCACAGCCAGAACGGCGCTCAGCCCATGGGCATGACGGCTGCCGGAATTGATGTTGGACCATGCGATGGCGCGGTCAACGATATGGCCGCCCCGTGCTGCAACATGGTCGAGCACAGTCTGGTCGTGGGGGTGAATCCGCATGGGGCGGACCCTAGCGTTACGTTTTTGAAAGGTGAACCCCGCCAGCTTCCAGTTTGGCATGGACACGGTTAAGGTCTGCGAAATGCAACTGGAGGGCTACTTCTATGAGTAATCTTATCAAGGCCATGAACCCTGGCGCGCCGATCACAAACGAAGCCGAGGCCACAGCCGCCGCAAGATCCAGCGCGATCGCGATTTTCATCGGCGTCGTGGTCGGTATCGTCAGCGTGTTGTGGACGTTGATGAATCCCGAAGTCATGCAGCAGGCTGTCGCTCAGGCCAGCGCTGATTCCCCGGAGTCAGCGGCCGTCGCTGAAGTGGCCGCTACAGTCGGTCTGTGGTTCTCGGGTGGACTGGCGCTCGTCCAGTTGATCTTCGCAGTGCTGCAATGGCGGGACCCGAAAAAATGGATCGCAATCCTGTTCATCGTCCTGATTGCGCTTGGTATTCTTCAGACGGCTGCCGCGCCGATGTTGGCGGGCATGATGCCGGATGCACCCGTGGTGCCCATGTGGCAGATCGCTCTGTCACTGGTGATCATGGTGATTCAGGTCGTGCTGCATGTTGCTGGCCTGCGAGGGATCAATCGCCTTGAGGCCATGCAGATGGACGCGGCGCGCTGAGGCGACCCGGATGACGACTGTCGTCACCATCTGGCATAATCCCGCCTGCGGCACCTCGAGAAACACACTCGAGATCCTTCGTGCTGCAGGCGTGGAGCCGGTCGTGGTCGACTATCTGAAGACCGGCTGGGACCGCTTGACCCTGCAGCGTCTGGTCGATGGCGTCGGCACGGGCGCGCGAGGGCTGTTGCGCGAGAAGGGGACGCCAGCCGAGGCACTGGGCCTTCTTGGTCCGGACATCGCCGACGAGGTGATCCTTACGGCCATGCTGGAACATCCGATTCTCGTGAACCGGCCGATCGTGGAGACATCGCGCGGCGTGCGGCTTTGCCGCCCGTCAGAGGTGGTGTTTGTCCTGCTGGATACTCCGCCAGCGTCGTTCATCAAGGAAGACGGCGAGACTGTTCGCTCCTAAAGACCTGAGGCCCAGTCTGTGGCCCGGATCAGACTGTCGATGATTCCAGGCTCGCTGGAGGCGTGACCGGCGTCCGGCACGATATCCAGTGTTGCTTCCGGCCAGGCCCGATGCAGGACCCAGGCGCTGGTGATCGGGGTAACGACGTCGAACCGACCCTGAGCGATCCAGCAGGGGATATGCCGGATCCGGTCGATGTTTTTGGTGATCCAGTGCTCCTCCGGAAAGAAACCGCCGTTGACGAAGTACCAGCATTCGATCCTGGCAAATGCGAGAGCGAAGGCAGGTTCGGCAAATTTTTCAGGGCGCCCCGACGGGCCCTGGACACTGACGGTGTCTCCTTCCCAACTCGACCAGGCGACGGCACAGCGCTCCTGCTCGGCGCGATCTGATCCGGTCAGGCGTTTGTAGTAGGCTCCCATCAGATCATGACGCTCGTCTTCCGGGATGGGCTCGACGAACCGTTCCCAGGCGTCAGGGAAGATCATTGATGCCCCTTCCTGATAGAACCAGTGCAACTCTTTCTTTGTCAGCAGGAAGATGCCGCGAAGGATCAGACTTGCAGTGCGTTCAGGGTGGGTGATGGCATAGGCCAGCGACAGGGTAGACCCCCAGCTTCCACCAAACACAGACCACTTTTCGATGCCCAGTTGATGGCGCAGTCGTTCGATATCCTCGATCAGCGTCCAGGTCGTATTTTCCTCCAGTGAGGCATTCGGACGCGACTTGCCGCAGCCCCGCTGATCGAAGAGGACAATGTGGTATTTGGCCGGATCAAAATAGCGCCGCATGCCCGCGTTGACCGCGCCGCCGGGACCGCCGTGCAACACAACGACAGGCGTGCCCGCGGGATTGCCACACTGTTCATAGTAGATTTCATGCTGCCCCCCGGTTGCCATCCAGCCTGACCTAAAGGGTTCGATCTCGGGATAGAGATCGCGGCGGGGAAGATTGGTCGCAGGAAAAGCCATCTAGAGCATAGGTTCCGAGGTGGTCGTTTCAGTCGTTTAGGGATGGAGGCCGGAGCACGGCAAGCACAATCACCAGCCAGGCCGAGATCATCAGCACCCCGCCTATGGGCGCTACGGCACCCATGGCGCTGATATCAAGCAGGCCGATCGTCGCGAGGGCTCCTGCGAAAATCAGACCCCCGGAAGCGGATAGCCAGCCAGCGGCACCGGTCAAGCGACTTCCCGAAGGCCAGAGCGCACACACCAGCGCCAGCAGGGCATGGACCATTTGATACTGGGCACCTGTCTGGAGCAGGGTCTTGACTGCGGGAGCAGCGCCATGGGCCGCAAACGCTCCGCCTGCGACGGCCAGTGCGCCATTCAGCGTCGCGAAGACAGCGAGTTTGCGGTTTACGTTCATTTCACAACCCTAGAGCAAGGCGCGCGAAAGGTCTGCTATGCCGTCTGGATGAATTCGTCGCGGCGCATGGCGCTCCAGTATGGGCTGATGTTTGCGGCCAATGGTGTCAGCCTGCCGTTCGCGGGGCTATGGTTCAGCGCCCAGGGTCTGAGTGGTGCCGAGATCGGAACCTTGCTGGCCGTACCGATGCTGGCGCGGCTGGTGACCGGTCCTGCTATCGCGGTCTGGGCCGACGGGTTCGCGCAGCGCCGAACGCCCATTGCGATCCTGGCCCTGGTCGCAGCGGTGGCCTATGGCGCTGCTGGGCTGGTTGAGGGTTTCGCGCTCTGGGCGCCACTCTGGTTCATCGCGGCGACGGCGGCAGGCGCCATGATCCCCTTGTCCGACGTCATGACCCTGAGGCTCGCGCGGCGCGAGGGCTTTGCCTTTGCCTTCCCCAGGGGGTGTGGCTCGGCGGCTTTCGTCGCGGCAAACATCCTGATGGGGGCCTTGCTGGCGCGGACATCGGTCGATGCCGTGATTATCTTCATCGTGATTGTCAGCCTGCTGATCGCGATACTGGCGGCCCGCATGTTGCCGCCCGAGCCTGTCGGCGACGGTGTTGCAACGCCCGGACGCGACCGTTTTGCCGGGATGGGGCGCCTCGTTGCGGACCCTGTGTTCCTGACAGCCATCATCGCTATCGGCTGTGTGCAGGCGACCCATGCCTTTTACTACGGGTTCTCGGCGATCGCATGGAAGGCGCAGGGTATCGACGAAGCCACCACCGGTCTGCTGTGGGCCTTTTCGGTCGTCGTCGAGATCGGCTTCATGTGGGTGATCGAACCCTGGCGCCGTGCCCGCGGCATCGGCCCCTGGGTGCTGTTGATGGTCGGCATGGGTGCGGCGATCGTTCGATGGAGCCTGATGGCGTTCGCTCCGCCGCTATGGGCGTTGTGGCCCCTGCAGGCCCTGCACGCTCTCACGTTTGCAGCGACCTATCTGGCTGGAGTGCAGATCGTCGAACGCCTCAGCCCGCCGGAACACCAGACCGCGGCACAGACCTTGAACTCTGTGCTGGCCGCCGGCGTCCTGATTGGCCTGGCCACAGTATTTTCGGGCCCGCTTTACGATGCCTGTGGGGCGCTTGGATACTGGGCCATGGCGGCCCTGGCTGCCCTTGGCGGTGTCGCGGCGCTCAGGCTGCGAGGGTCCCTGGCCGGTCGCTCAGATGTGGCGTGCGCGCGGCAGGGGTGACATGTGCTGGGCAATTACTCCGGCAACGGCCTTGATCGCCTGTTCGACAAGCGCGGCTTCGGTGTCCTCAGGGACACGCAACAGACCCACCGATGGAACATCCCTGCCTTCGGGCAGCGCGCAGAGGACGCGGTAAAGCAGATAGCTGCCAACGTCTTCTTCGCCGTCCGAGGTGGCATCGGCACTGAGCCCGATGTCGTGCAGAGCCTGAACCATCCCGGCAGCAGGGGCTGTGGCGCGGGCAATGCTGGGGCTTTGATGCAGGGGAGCAGAACCGGGCTCCAGCCCCCGGTTCTCGGCTCTCATCTGTATACGAAACAAACTTGAGTACCGGTTCGGCCCGACCAAAAGTAGCCCTCTGCATTCTGCGTCAGAGAGATGTCGCGAAAGAGCAGCAACAAGATCCGAGGGCTCGCCGGCGGGTACGGCAATGGTACGCGCACCTGCAGGGTTCCATATCTGCCCCGACAGGTCTTCGGCGAGATCCCAATCGCAAGCCAAAGGGTCATAGGCGCATATGACAATGCCGGGCCGACGATCCTGTGATGTCTCGGCGTGAGTATCGATCATGGCTGCGAGCATCGCCTAAAAGCCGCGTGACTGATGGCCGACCGTGTCGGCACGGGGGCGGACTCGTCAAGCCGAAATGTGGTTCCTGTCGTCACCCCGATCCCGGGCTTCAGCCAAGGTCACCGACGGCCGCATCCAGAAGCATGAAGGCGCGGCCGGCATCCGTTGCGAGCGCCAGCTGAATCGCTTCCTCGTCCCTGTCGCGCGCGTGCCGCGCCAAGGTCTCGCTGAATGTGCGGACGTAGAGTTCAACGTCGCTGCGGAGTTCGGAATCGCTCATGACCCTGCGCGAAACACTCCGCACGGCTGCGGGCGCGACTCGCCGGACGATCTGGCGCGCGTGCCCCGGATCGCGGCTGGCAAAAGCGGTGGCGGCTTCCTCGACACGCGAGCGCGGGAGCAGGGCGTTGGGATCGACACCCATCCTGCGAATGGCATCCGTGATCCGTGCCGCGAGTTCGGCGGGATCCACGGCGGGCTCAGGCGTCCCTTGTTGAAGGGGCTCCGGCTCTTCTCCGCTATCTACGAGGCCATCCCATTCGATCCGCGGATCCCGTGATGGCCCCTGTTCGATACTGGCGGGCTCAAGCCGGAGCCTGCCGCGCAGCCCGAAATCTTCGTCCCGCGGCGGCTTGACCTCGCGCGGGGCGGGGGTGCGGGCTGGCTCGGCCCTTGCGGGCTCTGAACGCGAAGCTTCAGGTTTGGGAGCGGGCTCCGGATAGACGTCGCGTCGTCGCGGAGGAACAGTCTGTTCGCCGGAAACGACACCCATGAGACGGACAGCCTCCGTCAGCATGTCGTAGTTGCGCCTCACGCGATCCTGGAATCCGGCATCGAGTGCTTCTGTATCCTCTGCAGCTTTCCGCGAGGCTGCCGACAGGGCCAGCAGACCCTCTTCGACCGTGACGCGGACAGCATCGGCCCGGGCCTGGGCCTCCAGTGGCAGCCGGACCGAGCGCTCATCCAGTTCGCTAATGGCGCTATCGACGCGGGACAGGGCGTCGGACATTCTTTGCAAGGTGGCTTCCAGCTTGTCAGCCGCGCGTTGGCCTGCCTCGTCGACGAGGCCAGCTGTTTCTCCAATGAGGCGGCGCGCATCCTCGATCCGCGTGTCTGCAGCCTGATCAGCTTTCTGGGCGGCCTCGAACAGGGCTTCACCGAGACGGTCAACGCGGATCTGTGCCTGACCGGCAGCTTCGACAGCAGAAGCCCGGCTGGTATCGGCGGTCGCATAC
>QBLX01000061.1:0-4900 GCA_003241825.1 Alphaproteobacteria bacterium | reverse complement strand
TCTCTTCCATCAACCCGTCGCGCGCGTCTGCAGCGAGGGTCTCGAATCGGTCCAGCGCCATCTTCGTTGCGGCGTCGAATCCGTCGGCTTCGCGCTGTGACATCTCCACAAGGGCGTGGAACTGGTCCGTCGCGGCCTCCACGAGTTGACGCAAGGTTTCGGCCGACTGCTGGCTGGCGTGGCCCAGATCTCCCGAAGCGGACCGGGCGGCTGACAGCTGTTCGTTCAGTTGTGCCCGCTGGCTTTCGACCTGGGCTGAGAAATCTTCCTGATCGGTCCGCAGGGCGTAGGCTGCCGTCACGAGCGCTGCGCGCTGCTGTCCGAGGCCCTCCTCCACCGAAAGGATCTGCTCTGCAACGCCTGAGCCGGCATTCTCGAGCCGCAGGGTCTGGCGTGCCAGATCGTCAGCAGCCAGACGGGCAGCGTCCTGTGCCTCCGTTGCGGCTGCGGCAAGATCTGCGGCGCGGGCGGCGAGGGCAGCTTCAGCCTCACGAAGCTGGGTCTGGGCGAGGTCGGAGGCATCGACCACCATCCTCGACTGACGCTCGACCGCGTCCAGCACCCCTGCGGCCTGGGTGTCGAGTTGGAGCCCCAGAGCCTGGAGAGTCTCCCGTTCCCGACCGAGCGCCTCTGCAAGGCGTCGCGCGGTGCGGCCAGCCGAGTCCGCTGCTTCGTTCAGGCGGGTAGTCTCCAGTGCGAGCGCTTCACGCAGAAGCACCATGTCGTTGCGGGCCCGTTCGGAAGCGAGGGCAGCCTGATCAATATCGTCGCGCAGACCCGACAGAACTGTTCCCGCCTGGCGCGCGGCCAGTGCCGTTGGTGCCAGAAGGGCATCTGACATTTCTCGAGCCCGACGGGTTTCGACCGCCAGCTTGCCGCCTTCCTTCGCCGAGTGGGCCAGCATGAAGGCCAGCCCGGACGGAGCAAGGGCGATGAGCGCAAACAGGGCAGCCCGCAGCGGTTCCAGCTCAATGGCGCCTGCGGCGACTTCCGTTGCTACCCAGGCGGCAATTCCGCTGATCCAGAGCACCGAAGCGATGCCAGCCATCACGTAGGTCGTCTGCGGTGCGCCGCGCCCTGACGAGGCTTGCGGCAAAGGCGGAGGCGAAACCGGGTCCTGTGTCGGCGTGGAGGGCGGCGTGTATGCAACGGGTGTCTGGCCCGAAGAAACGGCAAAAGCAGGCATGAAGAGAGAGTCCGGGTCGGGCCCCTCTGTTCTCGCCGGTGTCGATGTCGTCTGCTCCTCCATAAGGCGCCGTCGACGGCGCTCGGACATCGGCCGGCTCGCGTCCGGCTCAAGTGGTTTGGCATCGTAGGACATGGACACCGAGGACATGGAAACGGATGCAGCTGTCTCATCTCCGTCAGGGGTCGGACCCGAACCACTGGCGTGCAGATTATGTTCTTCCACGACGTTACCCCGAGCGGCGGTGGCCGCAGCATCGGGCTCCGGGTCGGACAGGTTGAGTGGTGGCCGGTGACGGGATTTCATGGGGCGTCGGTCTCGATCACGGTACTTGCGCCGGACCCGAGGCCCAGCGGAGCAAAGACCCTAGCTGCTGTGATCGAAGGCTGAAAGGCAGCAGGCGCGAAATGAGAAGCAAGGAGCCGGTCGATCAGCAGCGACGTGATGGAACAGTCACGCTGGCCTTGTCAGGTTGCGAAGCACGGCAATCCTGCAGGCGGCGCACCTCACGGTCGGGCTTGGCAGTTTGTGCCATGTCCATGCCGAACTGGGCGAGCGCCACAGCAGCAAGCAGGGCAATGAAACCCGCGATCAGTTCGATCAATGCCTGCACGGACGACCTCCCCTGACTTCAACCTCGAGTATGCCAAAAAATGCTTGCCCAGACAAGAACAGTCCGCGTGAACAAAACGTCACAATAAGCCGCTTAGGAACACACTAGGCTGTGGGGGTGAACATGATCGCAGATCAGGGAGAGGGGATCGACGGCGTTCTGGTGCCCGGTGACACCTGCTGGCGTGTCGCCATGACGGATCGCCTCGCCATCCTCATGGAGAACGAGGCCTATTTCGCGGCGCTCCTTTCGTCTCTGGACAAGGCGCAGAAATCGATCGTGCTCCTCGGCTGGCAGTTCGACCCCCGCACCCGCCTTGATCCGCAGACCCGCCCGGGCGACAAGCAGGCGGAGATCGGACACAAGCTCAGGATGATGGTGCGGGCCCGCCCCGACCTCGATGTGCGACTGCTGATATGGCAGTCGCCTCTGCTGATTGCCGCTTCACAGGGCTTCTACCCGCACCGGGCCCAGGGATGGTTCCGGAAGCGGATGGTCGAGTTCCGCATGGATCAGCCCGGGCCGATAGGAGCCTGTCATCACCAGAAGGTCGTGATCATCGATGATCGAGTGGCCTTTGTCGGCGGCGGCGACGTGGCGACGGACCGCTGGGACTCTGAAGGTCATCTCGATGGGGACCCGCGCCGCTGCCAGCCCTCGGGGATCATTTGCGCCCCTCGCCACGAAGTGATGTGCGTGGTGGATGGCGCGGCTGCAAAGGCTTTGGGCGACCTTGCCCGCGAGCGCTGGTTCCGGGCCACATGGGAGCGCACGGTTCCGGATGCGGTCGAGACGGATCCCTGGCCCGAGGGGGTCAAGCCCGACATGGTGGATACGCCCGTAGCGATCGCCCGCACAGAACCCAAATGGGGCGGGCGAGGGGAGGTCCGTGAAAATGAGCGTCTGTATCTTGCGTCCATTCGGGAAGCCAGAAGCCTGATTTATTTAGAGAACCAGTACTTTACTTCACCCGTGATCGCGCGTGCCCTGGCCGACCGCCTCGCGGAGCCCGAGGGTCCAGAAATCATCCTGGTCTCGACCGGCAAGAGCCCGAGCTGGTTCGATGGCATCACCATGGATACAGCGCGCGCCGAGGTATTGTTCCGGCTTGAAGCGGCCGATGTCCATGATCGTTTCTTTGCCTTTGCGCCCCGGTCAGCGGGTGGGGAGCGCATTATCGTCCATGCCAAGGTCGCCATTTTTGATGACCGCATGCTGCGGGTTGGTTCGACCAATCTCAACAACCGGTCGATGGGTCTCGACACGGAATGCGATGTGGCCCTCTTGCCGCCAACGGATGAAGGACGGGCCGCGATCCGGGCCTTTCGCCATCGCAGCATTAGCCATTTCATCGGGATCACGGCTGCAGCCTTTGAAGAAGCCGAGACCGAGGCTGGATCGACTGGACGCGCCATTGTCGGGTTTGGCGGCAATCGCATGGTGCCGCTGGGTTCAGATCAGCCATCCTTGATCGAAAGAACGATCGCTGAATGGCAGCTCGGGGACCCGAAATCAGCACAGGACACCTGGCGCCCGTGGAAGCGTCGCAATCCGTCTCAGCGGATCGCGGATCCCCGCAAGGCATAGCGGGGTGGGGGACGTCAGTGCTCGATTTCAAAGTCCACGATGAGCGGCAGATGATCGGAAGCGATGCGCGCGAGGGGCGAGAACGGGACGGAAACGCCGGTCACCCGAATGTGAGGGCTGATGAAGACGTGGTCGATGCGGATTGCCGGAAACCCGGACGGAAAGGTCTTCAGGGTCGGCTTCCGGCCAAAGGCACGCTGGCAGTCCGCGAATTTGCGGACGAGGGTCTGATAGGGACGTGTAATTGACGTCGCATTGAAGTCGCCGGCCAGCAGCGTCGGTCCTGAGGCGTCGGGGTGCCCCAGCCAGTCCTTGCTCAAAAGCGCCGCAGCCTGCAGTCTTTGTTCCCTCGGGACAAGCCCCAGGTGTGTCGTGACAATGTTCAGACGGGCCCCGTCGATCCCTATCTGGGCCCATACGGCACCCCTGGGTTCCAGACCGGGAACGCCCCGGACAGTCGGCAGCGGGCCAGCCTTGACGAGGGTCTCGGGGTGAGGCGTCAGGATGGCATCGCCATATTCTTCCGCCTCGATCCGCATGGCGGGATTGAAGCGGACCGCCATGGACAACCGCCTCGCGATCTCACCGGCCTGATCGACGTGACCTGTCCGGGCCCGACCGACGTCGAGTTCCTGGAGGCACACGATGTCGGGTTCATGCTCGGCAATCACGGCTGCGACGCGTGCGACGTCAAGTTGCCGGTCGGTGCCCACACAGCGATGGACATTGTAGGTCAGGAGACGTGGCATGAGGCTCCGCTAAGCCAATTGCACGACGATTTCGATGCGGATGATGGCCTCAGAGCTCAACCAGTCGATTGGGCAACTCGTCATCGTTCCGGGTGCGGGGCGGAAAATGCTCTGCCAGAACGCCGCCAATGATGCCGATCGCGGCCTCAAACCCTTCTGCGGGCTCGCCTGAATGAAGCCGTTCCGTCAAGGCATCGACGGCCTGAGCCCAGATATTCCGATCAACGCGGCTGTGTATGCCTTCGTCCGCGATGACCTCCACTTGCCGATCGGCCAGCGCAGCAAAGACAAGCACGCCGGTCCGATAGTCGGTCGTGTGCAGGCCGTGGGCGAGGAACTGCTGCAGGGCCGCACGACGCACGCGCGACCGGCGGACGCTGCGCGGAGTCACCCAGCGCCGGATGACAGGGATGCAGGTCAAAAGGAAAACCGTGATGAAAACAGCAGCCTGCAGCACGGCATAGGTACCAATGGCCTGACCGATGGTCAGTTGGCGAGAGCCCAGATGGGCGGCTTCCCAACTGTGGCCCAGCCCTGGAAACCATCCCGGCTCAAACCCTAGTGGCACAAGGCCCAGCGGAAGCAGGAGTGCCGCCGCAGCAGCCCACCCGAGACTGACGTCGCGATAGGATGACACTTCACGCGCGAGCACACAGAAAATCTCGCCAGACGTTGCAGTTTCAGCTCGCGTGATCGCCGAGGTAACGCGGGCGTGGTCTTCCGGTCCGAGTTGCATCACCATCCTCCCGACGCTCCCCCGCCGCC
>QBLX01000060.1 GCA_003241825.1 Alphaproteobacteria bacterium | reverse complement strand
GCGACGGAGGGGGCGGCGGTGCTGGTGCTGCTGACGCTCAGCTTCGCGGTCGGCACGGTGGCGGGCATGGTGCTGCTGACGGCCCTCGCACGCACAGGCTATTCGATCCTCAAGCTGGAGCGCTGGGCACGGTATGAAGGTGCCATCCTGGGGCTGGCCCTGATTGCGCTGGGCCTTCTCGTCGTGACGCATCAGCACTAAGGGTCGGGTCATGGCCCACACCCACGATCACCAGGACCCTGCGGGCCACGGCCATGAGCACGGGCACGACGATCACGGGCACGATCACGCGCACGGGCACGGCCATCATCACGGCCACGGCCATGGGCACCACCATCATGGCCCGGTCGATACCGGCGACTGGCGCTATCTGGTCGGTCTGGTCGTCAATCTGGTCTTTGTGATCTGCGAGTTCACGGCAGGGATCATCAGCGGGTCCACAGCCCTGATGGCCGATGCCGGGCACAATCTGTCCGACGTCATGGGTCTGGCCATGGCCGGAGGGGCCGCTGTACTGGCCCGACGGGCGGCAGGATCACGTCTGACCTACGGGTTCGGCAAGGCGACGGTGCTGGCGGCCCTGGCCAATGCCCTGCTGCTGATCTTCGCCTGCGGGGCCATCGCCTTCGAGGCCGTGCGGCGGCTGAACGATCCGGCCCCGGTGCAGTCGGGTCTGATCATGGCCGTGGCCGGTCTGGGCTTTGTCATCAACCTGGGCACGGCGCTGCTGTTCCTGAAATCCCAGCATGACGACCTGAACGCGCGCGGGGCCTATCTGCACATGCTGGCCGATGCGGCCGTGTCCGTCGGCGTGGTGATCTCGGGAGCGATCATCATGTTCACCGGCTGGGCGATCATCGATCCGCTGGTGAGTCTGGTGATTGTTGTGGTCATCGTGCTCGGCACCTGGGGATTATTGAAAGACTCGGTCGGCCTCGCCATGGACGGGGCCCCCAACAGCGTGAAGCTGGAGGCCCTGCGCGAGGAGCTTTGCGGATTGCCCGGTGTCCGCGAGGTTCATGACCTGCATGTATGGGGCCTGTCGACCACCGAGACGGCGCTGACGGCCCATCTGGTGCATGACCGGGTCGATGCCGACGTCCTGCTGGCCGAGGCCCAGGCCATCGCGCGCCGCCATGACATCGGCCATTCCACCCTGCAGCTCGAGCCCCGGCCCATGCCGGATTGCCCTCGCTGCTGAGCCGGCACCTTGTGCTGATCGGTCCCTCCCCGCCATAAGGGCCACACGCGATCGGGGGGGATCAATATGGACATGGACGCAGCAGGCGGTGTCGTGACCGGCGGAATTCTGGCCGGTGCCGTCGAGAAGCCGACCGGCCATGCGGGGGAGCATCATGCCTCCACCTGTTCCGACTGTGGTGCGCCCGTCGAAGGCAAATTCTGCTCCAACTGCGGGCAAACGACCCATGTCCACCGCACCCTGCTGCACCTGGGCGAGGAACTGCTGCACGGGGTGATGCATTTCGACGCCCGCATCTGGCGCACCCTTCCCCTGCTGGCCTTCAACCCCGGGCGGCTGACGCGGGAGTGGGTCCAGGGACGTCGCACCCGCTATGTGTCGCCGCTTGCATTGTTTTTATTCACGATTTTTCTTCTGTTCTTCATCCTCAGCTTTGCCGGGGGCGGGGCAGGCTCGGGCCCGGCGACGCCGGTAGCCGAACAGATCACCGCCACGGAGACGGCGCTCGCCGAAAGCCGCACGGCGCTGGCAGAGCTGAAAGCCGAGGCGGTTGCGGATCCAGCCCAGCCGGGCATCGGTGGCATGATCACGGGCGCGGAGCAGGCCACCGCAGCCATCGAGCGGCGACTGGAAAGCCTGAGGGCCGAAGCGCGGGGAGAAACGCGTCCGGACGGACTCAAGCAAGGCAGCTGGCAGGCTGAGCTGAAGGACAACACCAAGGATGTGAAATTCACGTCAGACGCCGGCGGCATCGGCGCCAAGGTCATCAAGAAACTGCAGAACCCCGAGCTGGTGATCTACAAGCTGCAGCAGACGATGTACAAATACGCCTTCCTGCTGGTGCCCCTGTCGATCCCGTTCATGGGGCTGCTGTTCATCTGGAAGCGGGGTTTCACCTTCTACGACCACGGCGTCTTCGTGCTGTATTCCCTGACGTTCGTCTCCATCCTGGGGATGGCGATTGCCGCAGTGATGGCGCTCAACCAGACCCTCGGCGGGTTTGCCATGCTGTTCGGCACCCTTTGGGTGCCGGTGCACATGTTCTTCCAGCTGAAGGGTGCCTACAGCCTGCGCGTCTGGTCGGCCCTGTGGCGGACCTTCGTGCTCCTGAATTTCTGCACCATCGTGATCTCGCTGTTCGCGGTGGCGGTGATCTATCTGGGTCTGGGCGTCTAGGCGTCAGCCGATCGCCGCCAGCAATGTCGTGGTCAGCGGGTCGCGTCCGGGCACCACCACATCCTCGATCCGCCAGGCCGGGCCCTCCTTTATCAGGAACAGGGTCTGCTGGTGCGGCATGCCACTCTTCAGGAAGGTCAGGGCGGCCTCGGCCTTGTTCGGGCCGGTCTCGGTGATGGTCACCTGTTGCAGCTCGGTCGTGCCGTCCTGGCAGTCGCAGATCGGGTCATAGTTCAGCGTCGGGACCTCGCCCTTTGCGGCCATGACATCGGCGCCGATCATGGCGTTCATCTTGCGCGAATAGATCGGGTCGCGTCCGGGAGCGGGTGCCGCGGTTTCACCAGCGGCCGGAGCGACCGTGGGGTCGTAGCGGGCATAGAGGGCGCGAACGAAGGCTTCCGGCCCCGTCTGTGCAGCCTGATCCACTGTCAGGGGGCCAGCCGGAGCGGTTTCGCCAGCCGGAGCCGTCGCCTCGGGCTCGCCCGGAGAGCAGGCCGCAAGGGCCAGCACGCAAACACCCACCAGAGCCATCGCCCGCATCGCAGAACTCCTGAAAAACACGTGCCGCATAGCTAGCGCGCTCGCGGCGCTTTTCCCATCCCCGCGCACCTGTTACACCCCCGGCATGGACGTCCGCCTGATCATTCCGGCCCGGATTAGCCGCCCGGCATAGCGCCGACGGGGCTGATTGCCTCCTGTGCTTGCCGGGCCGAAACGATCCCCCTGACGCCCCCCTCGCTTACCGAGACCCTCCATGTCCGACGTCCAGACCCCCACCGATTCCTCCGTTGCGGCCTCAGGCCGTGACTACCGCGAAACCGTCTTCCTGCCGGAAACGCCTTTCCCGATGCGCGGCGGCCTCCCCCAGAAGGAGCCGGTCATCATCGAGCAGTGGGGCGACCTGTATTCGGCTATCCGCAAGCAGCGTCAGGCCGCCGGAGCGCCGCTGTATGTGCTTCACGACGGCCCTCCCTATGCCAATGGCGACATCCACATCGGTCATGCGCTCAACAAGACGCTGAAGGATTTCGTGGTCCGTTCGCAGTTCCTTCTGGGCAAGGACGTCGACTTCGTGCCCGGCTGGGACTGCCACGGCCTGCCGATCGAGTGGAAGATCGAGGAACGCTACCGCGCCCAGGGCAAGCGCAAGGACGAGATCTCCAAGGCCGAGTTCCGGGCGGCCTGCCGGGAATACGCGGCGGGCTGGATCGAGGTCCAGAAGGCGCAGTTCAAGCGGCTGGGCATCCTCGGCGACTGGGAGCATCGCTACGCGACCATGGACTTCGGCACCGAGGCGATGATCGTGGCCGAGTTCCACAAATTCAAGAACTCCGGCCAGCTGTATCGCGGCTCCAAGCCCGTCATGTGGAGCCCGGTCGAGCGCACGGCCCTCGCCGATGCCGAGATCGAATATCACGACCATGTCTCGCCCACGATCTGGGTGAAATTCCCGGTCATCGCCGCGACCGACGACCATCCTGACGACCTGCTGGCCTTCCGCCATTCGACGCCTGCGGTGGTGATCTGGACGACGACGCCCTGGACCATCCCGGCCAACCGCGCGATCAGCTTCGGGCCGGAGATCGCCTATGGCCTGTATGAGGTCCAGTCGATGGAGACGGGGCTGGAGTTCGAACCCTGGGCCAGGGCGGGCGACCGTCTGATCGTGGCCGACAAGCTGGCTGAAGAGGTCTTCAAGGCGGCGAAGATCGCCACCTATACCCGGGTCGACACGATCGACCCGGCCGGTCTGGTCTGTGCCCACCCGCTGGCGGCGCTGGACGAGGGCTTCCGCTTCAACGTCCCCCTGCTGGACGGCGATCACGTCACCGACGATGCCGGGACCGGCTTTGTCCATACCGCGCCCGGCCACGGTGCCGACGACTATGAGGTCTGGAAGGCGCACGGCCATCATGAGGTGCCCGATACGGTCGATCCGGACGGGGCCTACTATCCCGGCGTGCCGCTGTTTGCCGGGCTGAAGGTGCTGGAGACCGAAGGCAAGAAGACCGGCAAATTCGGTTCGGCCAACCCGGCCGTGATCGAGAAGCTGATCGAGGCGGGCACCCTGCTGGCGCGCGGGCGGCTCGAGCACTCCTATCCCCACAGCTGGCGCTCGAAGGCCCCGGTCATCTTCCGCAACACGCCGCAGTGGTTCATCCGCATGGACCAGCCGCTGAAGTCCGGCGACACGCTGCGCGAGACGGCCCTGACCGCGATCGACACGACGGCCTTCCATCCGGCGGCAGGCAAGAACCGCATCCGCTCGATGGTCGAGGGGCGTCCCGACTGGCTGATCAGCCGCCAGCGCGCCTGGGGAACCCCGCTGGCCATGTTCGTGGACAAGCACACCGGCCATCCGCTGCACGATCCGGAAGTCGACGCCCGCATCATGAGGGCCATCGAGGCAGGTGGGGCCGACGCCTGGTTCGATCGTCCCGATGCCGATTTCCTCGGCCTGCACGACCCTGCGAAATACGAGAAGGTCACCGACATTCTCGATGTCTGGTTCGACTCGGGGTGCACCCACGCCTTTGCGCTCGAGCCTCGCGATCCGGCTCATGGCTATACCGGCGACCGGCCTTCGCACTGGCCTGCCGACCTGTATCTGGAAGGCTCGGACCAGCACCGCGGCTGGTTCCAGTCCAATCTGCTCGAAGGCTCGGGCACCCGGGGACGCGCGCCCTATGGTGCCGTCCTGACCCACGGCTTCACCCAGGACGAAAACGGGGAGAAGATGTCGAAGTCGAAGGGCAACACGACCGACCCTGCCGTCATCATCAAGGAGTCCGGTGCCGACATCCTGCGTCTGTGGGTTGCCCTGGTCGACTATGCCGAGGACCAGCGGATCGGGAAGCAGATCCTGCAGACCACGGTCGACGCCTATCGCAAGCTTCGGAACACCGTCCGCTATCTGCTGGGCGCGCTGGAAGGCTTCGACGATGACGAACGGCTGACCGACCTCGACCAGATGCCGCCGCTGGAGACCTTCATTCTCCACCGCCTGCATGAGCTCGATGGCCAGGTGCGCCAGGCCTATGCAGAATACCGGTTCCAGGACGTGGTGCGTCCGGTGCTGGAGTTCTGCTCCAACGACCTGTCGGCCCTGTATTTCGACATCCGCAAGGACAGCCTCTACTGCGACCGGCCCGATGCCATCCGTCGTCGCGCGGCGCGTACCGTCATGGATGAGGTCTTCATGCGGCTGACTGCCTGGCTGGCCCCGCTGACGCCGTTCACGATGGAAGAAGCCTGGGGCACGCGCTTTCCTGAAGCGGGGTCGAACTGTGCCCGGGTCATGCCGGAGACGCCGGACGCCTGGCACAACAACGCGGAAAAGCACCGCTGGGCCAAGATCGAGAAAGTTCTGCTTGTTACGAATGGCGTTCTAGAAATCGAGCGCCGCAACAAACACATTGGAACCGGTCTTGATGCCGAACTGACGGTCTACATTTCGGACGAGCAGATTGCTTTCGCATTCGAGGGAATGAGCCTCCAGGACGTTGCCGACATCTTGCGAGTGAGCCGGGCAAGGCTTGTCCAAGGCACAGCGCCAATCGACGCTTTGCAGTTCATGGAAGTGCTGAACGTCGCTGCGACTGTGACCCCCCTTACTGATCAGCCGAAATGTGCGCGTTCATGGCGTCGTGTGCCGGATGTCGGCTCCGACTCTGCCTATCCCGACCTCAGCGCCCGCGATGCTGACGCCGTTCGCTGGTGGGACGCGAGAAACGCGTGATACTCACCTTCTCCCGGCGGGAGAGGGCTTGAGGCTCGCAGAGCGAAGCGATGCGTTAGCCGAAAGGGTGAGGGGCTGGTGGTGCCCATATCCCCCGTTCGGCCCCTCACCCTTTCGCGCAAAGACTGATCGCTGACGCTCTCAGGCGCTCAAGCCCTCTCCCGCCGGGAGAGGGTGCATGAAGCGCCTCGGGCAAGAGGGCTGTGTCGACAGGCGAAGAACCGTTTCTGCTCACTCTCGCCATGGGAGAGGGAGGTTCCTAGAGCAGGACCGTGAACAGGATGGCGACCACGGTAATGTCGAACATGCGGCTCGAGACTGTGAGGATCTGGGGCATTGGGAGACGTCCGGGCAGTTTGGACGCTCATCGTTGCAAGCCTCAGGCCAGCCTCAGATGTCGGTCTTCTTCGCCACGCCGGCCGGGGGGCGGCGGTCATTCTGGCCGGAGTATTCGTTGCCCAGATAGGCTGAGCGGGCGGCTTCCATGACCGGAGGCCCGCCCCGGATGCCTTTTCGCTGTCCGCCCTGACCGATCAACTGGGCAGCAAACGCCGGATCGGGACCGACGGAACGGGGCGGCGGCGCGGCAGCTGTTGCCGGGTCGACCGGCTCTTCAGTGACCTCTGTCACGGGGACGATGGCGCTGCCAGGTTCCGGCTTTGCTGCCAAAGGCGTACGTCGCTCGCGCGACCTGCGCTGCGCGTCGCGGCGATCGCGACCCCTGACAGGTTCGACCGGGCGGACACCGTCGGTCATGGCTTTGACTTTGGCCCCGAGGATGGCGTTGCCAGCCGGTCGATCTGCGCGCGCATCTCGTCCATCTGGGCCCGCATTTCGGCGAGGGGGTCCTTCGCGGGCGTGGGCTCGGTCCGCGCTGGCGCCTCGACCTCCGTCCGGGGAACCATGGCGAAGCCGGGGAACATCTTCATGGCGTTCTGGAACATGGCCATGTTCTGCTTGACCGCCTCGTCCATCAGACTGGTGCCCACGCCGACCGCCGGCGTCGTGCCAAAGGCCTTGGTCATCTGGCTGCGGAACTGTTCCTGCTGCCGCGAGAAATTCTCGAGCGACATTTCGAGATAACTGGGCAGGACGCCCTGCATGTGGCCGCCGTAGAAGCCGATCAGCTGGCGCAGGAACTGCACCGGCAGCAGGGCCTCGCCCCGGCTCTCCTCGTCGAAGATGATCTGGGTCAGGATCTGGCGCGTCAGTTCCTCATTGGTCTTGGCGTCGAAGACCACGAAATCCTGACCGTCGCGGACCATTTTCGCGAGGTCCTCAAGCGTCACATAGGCCGAGGTCGCGGTGTTGTAGAGGCGGCGATTGGCGTATTTCTTGATGACGATGGCATCGCCATCGCGTCCCTTGGTCTCGGATTTGGTCTCGGGCACGCCGCTACTCACCGCTGTTGCAAACGCGAGATTATCCCGCAGTGCGAGGCCGGACGCCAGAGGAGTCTTGCCGCGGCCCTATGTGGCAGCCAGCAGACCCGTCGGGGCCAGGATCACGCCGACCAGAACTGCCGCCCAGTGGACGCTGGCACCGGTGACGACGAAGCCGTGCCAGATCGCGCGACGGTATTTCACCCGCGGGCTGATGAAGACGAAGACGCCGGCCGTGTAGATGACCCCGCCGAGCACCAGCAGGCCGAGGGCAATGGGGTGCACCGTCTCGATCATCGGCTTGAGGGCGATCACAGCCAGCCAGCCGAATACGGCATAGACCGTGCTCCAGAAGGCATCCGAAATGCGCGGAGCCAGCAGCTTGGCCACGACACCGGCGAAGGCGATGGCCCAGACCGTGACGGTAAAGCCGATCGACCACCAGCCCTCGAATCTCTGGGTCGTGAAGGGCGTGTAGCTGCCGGCAATCATCAGGAAAATCGCGGCCTCGTCGAGCCGTCTCAGAACCGGCCGTGCCCGGCCCGGGCGTGCCTGATTGTAGACGGTCGAGGCCGCCAGCATGGCGATCAGGCAGATCGCATAGACGGTAGTCGCCACCGTGGTGCCGATGCCGGCATAGGTCGCGGCCATGATCGCCAGAACGATCCCGCCGACAGCGGCAAATGCCAGCCCCACGATATGGACCCAGAGATCGGCGAGGCGCTCGCCACGCGTCTGATAGTGCTCGGCCAGATCGAGCGCGTCCGGGGTGCAGACCCGCGACAGGAGGCTCTTGAGATGCAACATCATGGCTCCTTGAAGCCGGCACTGGACTGTTCGTTCCCGGAACCTAGACGTTCTCCGTGACCATTGGCTGAACAGGACCGGCAAAAAACACGAAGGTCGGGCTATGCGGCAAAAACCGCACGCCACGCCTTGGGATCATCGAGCCATCACGCTAGATGTGGGGTCCAAGTCCTCAAGTCCCCTTCCGGATCCCAGCCATGACCGACGTCGTCATCGTCTCTGCCGCCCGCACTCCCGTCGGATCATTCCTGGGCGGACTGTCCAGCCTGCCGGCCGCAAAGCTTGGCGAGATCGCGATCAAGGGGGCGCTGGAACAGGCGGGTGTCGACGCCGCAGACGTTGACGAGGTCATCCTGGGCCATGTGCTGCAGGCTGCGACCGGCCAGGGTCCTGCGCGTCAGGCGGCCATGGGGGCAGGCATCCCGAAGGAGGCTCCGGCCTGGAGCCTGAACCAGATCTGTGGCTCCGGCCTGCGGGCCGTGGCGCTCGGCTATCAGCAGATCGCCCTGGGTGACGCTCGCATCGTCGTCGCTGGCGGTCAGGAGAGCATGAGCCAGGCCCCTCATGCGGCCCAGCTGCGCAATGGCACCAAGATGGGCGACGTCGCCTACACGGACACAATGATCAAGGACGGGCTTTGGGACGCCTTCAACGGCTATCATATGGGCCAGACGGCCGAGAACGTTGCCGAGTTGCACCAGATCACTCGCGAGGCCCAGGACGCGTTCGCCGTCACCAGCCAGAACCGCGCCGAAGCAGCCCAGAAGGCTGGCAAGTTCGACGACGAGATCGTCCCCGTCATCATCCCCGGCAAGAAGGGTGACACGGTCGTCGACAAGGACGAATTCATCCGTCATGGCGCGACCATCGAGGCAATGCAGAAACTGCGTCCGGCCTTCACGAAGGATGGAACGGTAACGGCGGCCAACGCCTCGGGCCTCAACGACGGGGCTGCAGCCCTCGTCCTGATGAGCGCCGACGAGGCCAGTGCGCGCGGGATCGAGCCGATGGCGCGGATCGTGTCCTGGGCCTCGACCGGCGTTGATCCTGCGGTCATGGGGACCGGGCCGATCTCGGCATCGCGCAAGGCGCTGGACAAGGCGGGCTGGACGGTCGCAGACCTTGATCTGGTCGAGTCGAACGAGGCCTTTGCGGCCCAGGCCCTGTGTGTGGTGGGCGAACTCGGCCTGGATCCGGCCAAGGTCAACGTCAACGGCGGGGCCATCGCAATCGGGCACCCGATCGGCGCTTCGGGCGCGCGTATCCTGACCACCCTTCTGCATGAGATGAAGCGGTCAGGCGGCAGGAAGGGACTGGCCACCCTGTGCATCGGTGGCGGCATGGGCGTCGCAATATGCGTCGAACGGGCCTGACAACCCGTCAGGCCTGAGCCGTCCTCAGGCCGCTTCGAAACTCAGCGGTGCGCCCCAGAACTGGCTGACCCGCTCGGTCTGCGGACCGGGGGTGCCGGTCGTCAGGAAGTCGCGACGACCGGTCTCGCCGAGGCCAAACTCCGGATGGCGGGCGAAATAGCGCTCCAGCGCATCGGCCACCGCTGTGGGCTGATGAATGACGCGCGTGCCTGCGGGCAGGGCAGCGGCAAACAGGTCGGCGACGATCTCGTAGTGGGTGCACCCGAGGATCGCCGTGTCCGGATGCCGTCCGATGCGGCGGCGCAGAGCGTCGACATGGTCATCGACGACGACCTTCAGCTCCTCGGTCGGCGCACCCAGTTCGATCAACCCGGCCAGGCCGGGGCAGGGTTCGGAAAAGACCGCCAGGTCCTCGCGCCGCTTGTCGATCTCGATCTCGTAGACCCGGCTCCGGGCTGTCGCGGCGGTCGAGAAGACGCCGGTGATGTCGATGGCCTCGACCTTCTCACCGCCGAACCGTTCCTGCCGCTCGGCCTCATGCGTCCAGGGCAGTCCCGTTGCAGCCTCGATTGTCGGCACGATGATGCCCAGCACGTTCAATGGGCGGCCATGGCGCGCCCGGGCCTCGGGCACCCAGGTCTGCTGCAGTCTGCGCAGGGCGATGGCGGAGGCGGTATTGCAGGCCAGGACGATGACGCTGGCCCCGGCCTCGAACAACCGTTCGCAGCCCGCTCGCGTCAGGTCGACGATATTCTCGCCAGCGCGTCCGCCGTAGGGGGCATTGGCCTGGTCGGCCAGATAGATGAAGTCGCGCTCGGGGAACCGCGCCACGAGCTCGCGGTGGACCGTCAGCCCGCCAACACCGGAATCGAAAACGCCTATCGCCATGGTCGGGCGTTTACCGAGGAAAGTGGCGGGTGGCGAGGGGTGTCTGTGTATCCGCTTCAGGCAGGGGATTTCCCGCTCGCGTCGCTGTGAAGTTCATTCAGGTGACGGTCAGCTGGAAGAGGCTTAAGGTGGGCCGGAAATGATTTTCGAACGGAGTATCCCATGCATAGACGCCAGCTTCTCATCGCGGGCGGCAGCCTGATGGCCCTGTCGGCCTGCGCTGCCAACGGAATGGGTGCCCCGCCGAGCGCCGCAGCCCTGGCTTCCGAGGCGGCGATCGCCCGCGCAGTCCTGCCGAACCAGACACCGCGCGCAGAACTGTTGCAGGTCTGGACCGGCGGCTATGACGGTCTGGCCCCCTTCGACAAGGTTACGGCTCCCAAGCTGCGCGCCGCGATCCTCGAAGGGATCGAACTGCAGCGTGCCGACTACCGGGCCATTGCCGACAACCCCGAGCCCGCGACCTTCGCCAACACCCTGGTGGCCATGGAACTGGCGGCACAGCCTCTGGACCGGGCCAACAATCTGTTCGGCGTCATGACGTCGAACATCGGTGGCGAACAGTGGGAAGCCCTCGAGACCGAGATGGGGCCGCTGCTTTCGGCCGCCGGTGACGAGATCACCTTTGATCCGGCACTGTTCGCCCGGATCAAGGCGGTGGCCGACGGTGCCGATGCCGCGGGCCTCAGCGCCCAGCAGAAGCGCCTCGCCGAGCGCAGCCGCGATGCCTTCGTTCGCAACGGTGCAGCGCTGGATGCTGCGGGCAAGGCCGAACTGGGCCGTATCAACACCGCCCTGACCACCGCCTTCACCAGCTTCGGCCAGAAGGTCGTGGCCGACGAGAACAGCTGGACAGCCATCCCCGCAGCCTCTGGCGTGGCCGGCCTGCCGGACTCCAACAAGGCCTCCGCTGCCTCCGCCGCACGCTCGCGCAATCTGCAGGGCTGGGCCATCGTCAACACCCGCTCGTCCGTCGATCCCTATCTGACCTTTGCCGACGACCGGGCCATGCGTCAGCAGGTCTGGACAAAATTCGTCAACCGGGGTGACAACGGCGACCGCAACGACACCAATGCGACGATCGCCGAAATCCTGAAGCTCCGCGACCAGCGGGCCAAGCTGCTCGGCTTCCGCAACCACGCCGAATGGCGGATGCAGGACACGATGGCCAAGACGCCAGCCGCTGCATCAGGCCTGATGAACCGCGTCTGGCCCGCTGCCGTCGCCCGGGTCGGGGAGGAGGTCGCCGATATGCGGGCGATCGCTGGCCACGACATCGAGCCGTGGGACTATCTGTATTTCGCCGAGAAGGTCCGGAAGCAGAAATACGACCTCGATCAGAACGAGCTGAAGCCCTATTTCGAGCTGAGCGCCGTCAAGCGCGGGGCGTTCGACATGGCCGGGCGTCTGTACAATTTCGCCTTCGTGCCGCTGCCCAAGGGCCAGGTGCCGACCTTCCACCCCGACGTCGAGACGTTCGAGGTGCGGGACAAGACCTCCAACCGTCTGATCGGCATCTTCTATTCCGACGACTTCTCGCGTCCGGGCAAACGCTCGGGCGCCTGGATGACGACCTATCGCTCGTTCTCGACACTGGACGGATCGAAGGCGATCCTGGCGTCCAACAACAACAATTTCTCCAAGCCGGAGGCCGGTCAGCCGGTGCTGATCTCGCTGGATGACGCCGAGACCCTGTTCCACGAGTTCGGCCACGCCCTGCATTATCTGTCGTCGAACGTGACCTATCCGTCGTTCGGCAACACGCCACGCGACTTTGTCGAATACCCGTCACAGGTTCATGAGCACTGGGTGCTGAGCCGTCCGATCCTGGATGGCTTCATGCGTCACTACCAGACCGGCGCGGCCATGCCCCAGTCGCTGGTCGACAAGGTCCAGGCCTCGTCCACCTTCAATCAGGGCTATGCGACGGTCAGCTATCTGTCCTCGGCCATCGTCGACATGGACCTGCATACCCAGGACGTGATCCCGACCGACCCGGACGCCTTCGAGAAGGCGTCGCTGGCGCGGATCGGCATGCCGAGCGCGATCGTGATGCGGCACCGCCTGCCGCAGTTCAATCACCTGTTCACGTCCGATGCCTATTCGGCCGGCTACTACAGCTACCTGTGGTCGGAAGTCATGGACGCCGACACCTGGGCCGCGTTCGAGGACAAGGGAGACGTGTTCGATCCCGAACTGGCGCGTCGCTACCAGTCGATCATCCTGGCACCCGGCAACACCACCGACCGGGCGGATGCCTACCGTCAGTTCCGCGGTCGCGACCCCGACGTGTCGGCCCTGCTGAAGGTGCGGGGCTTCCCCGTCTCCTGAAGAAGACTGGAGCCCGATCGCGCAAGCGATCGGGCTCTATCGTTTCCGGAAACGGGCGGCTTCGGCGGCCAGGTTCGAGCCCCAGTCTGTTTCCTTGTGATCGGGCTCGGCCACGAAGGGCAGGGAGCCTGCGACGCCGCGCAGCGCCAGAGCCAGCGGCAGGGCCATCAGGGGCAGCACACGCAGTGGCTTTCGCTTCCTGTCAGTGACGTCCCAGCCGTGCGCCGCGAACGCCTCGACCAGTTCGGCCGGACTCCGGCGGTGCAGGTTCATGAGTTCCGAAGGCCAGTCCGATGGCAGTTCGGCCTCTTCAGCCTGATCCTGGGTGATCCCGAAGCCGGCCAGGGTCGCAGCGTCGACCTCGGGGTGGTCATGGCGCTGGTCCGGGTCGGCCAGCCGGGGTTTCATCAGGGCCTTGAGCTCCAGATCGTCGATTCCGGGCAGATCCTGAAGGCGGCGCAAGTCGGTCATCGGGACAGTGTAGGACTCGATTTTCGGGTTTGGAACTCCACCAGCGAGGGATCGGCAATCTCACGAAGTCCACGAACATCACCCGTCCGCCCGATCCGGGTCGGAATCGGCGCTTCAGGACCCTCTGCGGGCGGATCGATCAGCGGCAGCGGATTGACGTTTGGCCGCGCGCCGTCGATGGAAACGGAATGACCGACACGACCCTGAACACGCCCGCCGCCGCCGCCCTGAACCAGCCGCTGAATGGTCTGGAGCAGATCATCGAAGCGGCCATGGCCGATCCCGTGCACTGGCGCGCCTTCGAGGCCATGCTGGCCTCGGTCGATCTGGTTGTGGTCCCCGAAGGGGCGTTTGCAGCCTCCCTGGATGGCGGGGTGCCGGGCACCCGGACCCTGCGGCCCGATCAGCAGATGGACCTGCGCGGTGTGACCCTTGAAGACGGCACCGTGGCAGCGGCTGTGTTCACCGATCCGCGCCGGATGCAGGCGGTCTGGGGCGAGATGACATGGATCGCAATCAGTGCCCGGCACCTGCTGCGACTGTTCCATGATCGTCCGGTGGCGATGAACCCCGGATCACCGCGATCCCTGCTGTTTCAGATCGAGGACGTCGCGGCCCTGCTGGCGGCGACGGATACCGTCGCCCAGACCCAGCACCGACCGACCGGGACCGTCCAGCTGGGCCCGCCGGACACGGAGCCAACCGTGCTCATGGAGCGCTTTCGCGCGGCGTTCGGCCCCGCCAACGGCGTGACGGCAGCCTGGCTGGCGCGCGCGCACTGGGCCGAGACCAACCGCTGGGGCTGGATGCTGGATGTCCGCACCGACCGGCCGATGGACGAGATCAAGGCTATCGTCTCGCGCGCCATCACCGGCGTGAATTTCGAGGACGAAACCCTCGACGTCAGCGTCGAGAAGCCCGGTGGCAAGGACGGGACAGGGCTCAGCCTGATCTAGACCTCGAACCTGACGCCCTGCGCCAGCGGCAGTTGGCTGGAGAAATTCACGGTCTGGGTCTGACGGCGCATATAGGCCTTCCACGCATCCGACCCGGACTCGCGGCCTCCGCCGGTGTCCTTTTCGCCGCCGAAGGCCCCGCCGATCTCGGCTCCGGAAGGGCCGATGTTGACGTTGGCGATGCCGCAGTCCGAGCCCCAGGCGGACAGAAAGGCCTCGGCTTCCCGCACGCTGTCGGTGAAGACACAGGATGACAGGCCCTGCGGCACGTCATTCTGCAGGGCGACAGCCTCCTCGAAATCGGTCCAGGTCAGGACGTAGAGGATCGGCGCAAAGGTCTCGTGCCTCACCACCTCTGTCTGGCCCGACGCTCCGGCAGGCATGCGGACGATGGCGGGGGTGACATAGTGGCCCTCACCGCTATCGACCCGCGCGCCACCGGTAAGGATTGTACCGCCCTCGGAGACGGCCCGAGCCAGCGCCGCCTCGAAGGCCGCTGTGGCCTCTGCATCGATCAGGGGGCCGACAAGGGTGTGGGGCTGGCGGGGATCGCCGATGGGCAGTGTGGCATAGGCCTGTGCCAGGCGGGCGGTCAGGCTGTCGGCGATGTCAGCATGGACCAGAAGCCGGCGAAGACTGGTGCAGCGCTGTCCGCAGGTGCCAACAGCCGAAAAGGCGATGGCCCTCACGGCCATGTCCAGGTCGGCACTGGGCGTGACGATCATGGCGTTGTTGCCGCCAAGCTCCAGGAGGCTGCGCCCCAGTCGCCCGGCAACCGACTGTGCTACGGCCCGGCCCATGTGGGTCGAGCCCGTCGCCGAAACAAGCGGTATGCGCGTATCGGCGGCCAGTTGCTGACCAATGTCGCGCCCTCCAATCAGGACCTGGGACAGGTGGGGGGGTGCATCGGCGCCGAAGCGCGCGACGGCACGGTCGAACACGGCCTGTGTCGCGAGCGCGGTCAGCGGCGTCTTCTCCGACGGCTTCCAGATCACCGGATCGCCGCACACCAGCGCCAGTGCCGCATTCCACGCCCAGACAGCGACAGGGAAGTTGAAGGCGCTGATCACCCCGACCGGCCCCAGTGGCTGCCAGGTTTCGCGCATGTGGTGCCCGGGGCGTTCCGAGGGCATCGTCAGCCCGTGCAACTGTCTCGAAAGGCCCGTGGCGAAGTCGCAGATGTCGATCATCTCCTGGACCTCGCCCAGCCCCTCGGAGACGATCTTGCCCGCTTCGAGTGTGACCAGCATGGCCAGATCGGCCTTGGCGATGCGCAGCTCCTCGCCGAGCAGCCGGACCAGTTCGCCACGGCGGGGGGCTGGTACGCGACGCCAGGCGGCGAAGGCAGCAGTGGCCTGCGT
>QBLX01000005.1:56980-64535 GCA_003241825.1 Alphaproteobacteria bacterium | reverse complement strand
GAGGGGCTGCGTCCACTCAACAGTTGTTCCACGATCAAGCGCGATGACCGAGCCCACGGCCACACGCCCCTCCGTCTCGCCGGCTGCGCCGTCGATCCACCTCCCCTGCGCGGCGCGCCGGGGTGGATATGCAAAATTTGCTGCAAAACACGTCATTCCGCCAGATGCGCACCGTCGCGCAAGCTTGGCAAGAGGCCTCGCCTCGAACCTGTAAGGAGCGTTCGTCCATGCGTATTTCATTGCTGGTGCTGGCCCTCGTGGCCCTCTCCGCACCCGCCTTCGCCCAGTCGCCTGCGGCGGGCCCCGCGAGCGTCGCGAAATCCGCAATCGCTACAACGAACTGCGGGTCACCTTCACCGAACGCACCGAGCCCTCGCGCCGCTTCGACGTCGTGTTCCGCCTTTACGATGACGGCCTGGGTTTCCGCTACGAGTTCCCGGAACAAGAGACCCTGCGGACGGTCAGGATTGGTTCGGAACTGACGGAGTTCAACATCGTCGATCCCGGCGAGGCCTGGTGGATCCCGGCCTGGGAATGGAACCGCGAGGAATACCTCTATCACCGGACGCCGATTGAAGCCGTGGGGTCAGCCCAGACGCCCATGACGATGCGGACCGAGGATGGCCTGCACGTTTCCATCCACGAGGCGGCGCTGGTCGACTACGCCGGCATGAACCTGCGCCGGGCCGAGGGCCAGCGGTTCGCCGCTGCCCTCACGCCCGGCCTGACGAATGCTGCGGTCGAACGACAGGCTCCGTTCGACACGCCCTGGCGGACACTTCAGATCACGGACACGGCAGGCGAGCTGGTGGAGTCCAGCCTGATCCTGAACCTGAACGAGCCCAACAAACTGGGCGATGTCAGCTGGTTCAAGCCGATGAAATACGTCGGCATCTGGTGGGAAATGCACCTGGACCTCAAGACCTGGAACAGCGGGCCGAAACACGGAGCCACCACCGAGAATGCCCTCAAACATATCGACTTTGCTGCCGAGCACGGCATCGGCGGCGTGCTGGTCGAGGGCTGGAACCTGGGCTGGGATGGCCAGTGGTTCGGCACCGGCTGGGACTATGATTTCTCGACCGCCTATCCCGACTACGACCTGAAACGGGTCACCGACCATGCCCGCGAGAAGGGCGTGATGATCATCGGCCACAACGAGACAGGCGGAAACGCCTTTCACTACGAACAGCAGATCGCGAGTGCCTTCGCTCTTTACGAAAGCCTCGGCATCGGCGCGATCAAGACCGGCTATGTCGCGGACGCCGGCGGCGCGCGCGTCACGGCTCCCGATGGTCTTCCGACCCTCGCCTGGCACGAGAGCCAGGCCATCAGCCGCCACGAGCTGGCGGTCGTCACCATGGCGGCGCGCCACCGGATCGCCGTCAATGCGCACGAACCGTTCAAGGACACCGGTCTGCGCCGCACCTATCCGAACATGATCTCGCGCGAAGGCGCCCGCGGGATGGAGTTCAGTGCCTGGGGCCAGCCCGGCAATCCGCCCGAGCATGAGGTCAACCTGATCTTCACCCGCATGCTCGCCGGGCCGATGGACTACACGCCGGGCATTTTCGGCATGGAGACGCGCAGCCCCGACGGCATCGCCACGACCTGGGCCAAACAGCTTGCGCTCTATGTGACGATCTACAGCCCGATCCAGATGGCGGCCGATCTGCTGGTCAACTACGAGGCCAATCCGGGACCGTTCCAGTTCATCAAGGACGTCGCCGTCGACTGGGAGGAGACCCGGGTCCTGAACGGCGAGATCGGCGACTTTGTCACCATCGTCCGCAAGGAACGCGGCACCGATGATTGGTTCCTCGGCTCGATCACGGACGAGAATCCGCGCGTGCTTTCGGCGGCCCTGACCTTCCTTGATCCCGGCGTCCGCTACACCGCCGAAATCTATCGCGACGGTCCGAACGCCGACTGGAAGGGCGACCGCACCGACATCGTCATCGAAAAACAGACCGTCACGGCTGGCAACACACTGACCCTGCGTCTCGCACCCGGTGGCGGTCAGGCGATCCGCTTCGTGCCGATGGGAAGAGCCAGATGATCACCACCCGCCCCCGGCTGACCCGGCTGGCCATCTGGAACATGTGTGTCGGCTTCTTCGGCATCCAGATCGGCTTTGGCCTGCAGAACGCAAACACCAGCCGGATCTTCCAGACACTCGGGGCGGAAGTCGATTCGCTGGCGATCCTCTGGATCGCAGCGCCCCTGACCGGCCTGCTGGTCCAGCCGGTGATCGGCTATTTCAGCGACAAGACCTGGACGCCCCTCGGCCGCCGCCGGCCGTATTTCCTGGTCGGAGCGATCCTCACGTCGATCGCCCTGGTCTTCATGCCCAACGCCCCGGTCCTCTGGATGGCGGCGGCGACGCTCTGGATCATGGATGCGGCCATCAACGTCACCATGGAGCCGTTCCGTGCCTTCGTCGGTGACAACCTGCCGGAGGAACAGCGCGCGACCGGCTATGCGATGCAGAGCTTCTTCATCGGCACCGGAGCTGTCTTCGCATCCTGCCTGCCCTGGCTTCTGTCCAACGTCCTGAACGTCGCTTCGACCGCGCCCGAAGGTGTCGTGCCGGACAGCGTGAGGATCAGTTTCTACGTCGGTGCCGCGGCCATGCTGGTCGCTGTGCTCTGGACGGTGTTCTCGACAACCGAATACAGCCCCGCAGAGATCGACGCCTTCGAGGCCCACCGGCTTGCACCAGACACCTCGCCCGAGGCCCTGCGGCCCGCCCGCGCCTACATGTCCGGAGGGCTGGTCTGGCTTGCCGTTGGCACGGTCGCCTTCCTTGGCACATGGTTGCTGCGGGATCAGGGCGCATCCCTGCCCGCCGATGTGACCGACTGGCGCAAGGCGATCGGCAAGGAGCTGTACGTCCTCGCCGGCTTCGTCGGCGGTTTCGGCCTTCTGCAGCTTGCCGTCGGTGCCATGCGCCGCGCCCGGGCGTCCAATGGCCTGACCGAGATCCTCGACGACATGTTCGGCATGCCCGAGACCATGCGCGGCCTGGCGGTGGTCCAGTTCTTCAGCTGGTTCGCCCTGTTCGCCATGTGGATCTACACCACGGCCGCTGTCACCGCCGTCCATTTCGGGTCCAGTGACACCACCTCGGTCGCCTATAATGAGGGGGCGGACTGGGTCGGCGTCCTGTTCGGGGTCTACAACGGTGTGGCCGCCCTCGCCGCCTTCACCCTGCCCGTCCTTGCACGGCGCACAGGTCGAAAATGCGCCCACGCCATCGCCCTCACCTTTGGTGGCCTTGGCCTGCTCGGCATCTTCGCAATCCGCGATCCACAGCTGCTCTGGCTGCCCATGATCGGCGTCGGCATCGCCTGGGCCTCGATCGTCTCCATGCCCTACGCCATCCTCTCGGGGGCCGTGCCGGGGCGCAAGATGGGTGTCTATATGGGGGTCTTCAACATCTTCATCGTGGTTCCACAACTGGTGGCCGCGACCCTTCTGGGGCTGATGCTGAACGCCCTGTTCCAGAGCCAGGCCATCTGGGCGCTGGTTGTTGGCGGGATCAGCTTCTTCATCGCAGCGGCCTTCTCGCTGCGGGTCAGGGAAGTGAAGCCGTGAACCGTCGCGCCCTGATCGCCGCGCTCGCAGCCAGCCCGCTGGCAGGTCCGGCGCTCGCCCGGACGACGCCCGGTCCGGTCCCGGCCGCCGGTCGCCTGATCGAGATGACGGACGTCCCGTCAGCCCATGTCGGCGCGCGCAACGTCACGATCTGGCTGCCCCCGGGATACGAGACCGGCACCGGCCGCCATCCCGTCCTCTACATGCACGACGGCCAGAATCTGTTCGATCCGGCCAGGGCCAATTTCGGCGAATGGGGCGTGGACGAGCATCTGACCCGGCTGATCGCCAACGGTCAGGCCCGTGCCCCGATCGTCGTCGGCGTCTGGAACACACCGCTGCGGCTGCGCGAGTACGTCCCTGCTGACCTGATCACCGCCCTGCCCGATGACATCCGCCAGACCCTGCTGGCGATGTATGGCGGGGAGCCCCTTTCCGACGGCTATCTGCGGTTCCTGGTCGAGGAGCTGAAACCCGTCATCGACCGCGACTACCGCACCCTGAACGGCCGTGACGACACCCAGATCTCGGGCTCCAGCATGGGCGGGCTGATCTCGCTCTATGCCATGATGAAATATCCGCAGGTGTTCGGGGCCGCGGCCTGTCTGTCCACCCACTGGCCCCTGCGGCTTGAGCGACTGGACGGGGACGCCCTGGCCCGATGGCGCGAGACGGTCGTCCAGACCTGGAGCCGCGTCATCGCGGACGGTTTGCCCGACCCCGCGACCCACCGCCTGTATTTCGATCGCGGGGATGAAACCCTCGATCAGTTCTATGCCTTCTTCCAGACCCGTATCGACGAGACCGTGCGAGGCGAAGGATGGGGTCCGGATCGCTTCCAGACCCTCGTCTTCCCCGGTGCCGAACACAACGAGAAGAGCTGGAACAGCCGCCTCGACGTGCCCCTGACCTTCCTCCTGTCCCCGACCAGAGTATCCTCATGATCAAGCTGACCGCCCGCCTCCTGACCGCCGCCTCGGCCCTGACCATGGCCGCCTGCGCCAGCACGGCGGATGTCGCGACACCTTCCCCCATCGTCCAGGCCACAGCGCCGGGCGCTCCCGGCGACAAGCCCACCTGGGTCAGCGCCGTGAAGACAGGTGCCGGATCCTCCTACGAGGCCTATGTCGACGGCCAGTTCCGCCCCGGCGGGCCTACCGGCGACGTGTCAAAAGTCTGGTTCTCGATCGCCGACGGCGTCCTGACCGAGACCATGTACGGCCTAATCCACGAGGCCCAGATCAAGCAGATGCGGTTCGCCGTCGCCACGCCGTCGGGACTTGCGATCGAGGGCGAGGACACCGTCGCCCGGACCGAATACCTGCACACCGACGCCTCCGGCCGTCCGCTGTCACCGGCCTACAGGGTCACCACCACCGACCGGCAGGGCCGCTTCGAGATCGAGAAGCGGCTGTTCACTGACCCCGACCGCAATGCCATGGTCGTGCGCGTCACCGTGCGCGCGCTCAGCGCCGACGCGACCCCGCACCTGCTGCTGGAACCCCATATCGCCAATACCGGCGTCAACGATCTGGGACAGGCCTCGGCACAGCGCCTGTACGCCCATGAAGGCTCGACCCATCTGGTGCTCAAGCCGAGCCAGGACTTCGAGGCCGCGACCGTGGGCTTCGTCGGTGCCTCCGATGCCCTGACCGACCTGAAATCCGATGGCCGTCTCGACAGCCTCCATGCCTCGACGGGCACCGACGCCGGCAATCTGATGCTGGCGGGCAGCCTGCCGACCGTCCGCGCAGGCCAGAGCCTGAGCCGGGACTTCGTCATCGGCTTTGCCGACAGCGAGGCCGCAGCCGAAGCCACCGCAGATGCGAGCCTGGCAGCCGGGCTGGACACCGTCCTGGCCAGCTTCAACGGCGAGGGTTCGGCCGTTGGCTGGGAGGACTACATCGGCTCGCTGACCGAACTGCCCCGTATCGCGACACAGTCCACCGACGGCGGCAAGCTGGCCTATGCCTCGGCCCTGATGCTGAAGGTGCAGGAGGACCGCACCTATGCCGGGGCCCTGATCGCATCCCTGTCCAACCCCTGGGGCGATACGGTCGACGCGACCAACCCCTCGACTGGCTACAAGGCCGTCTGGCCGCGCGACTTCTATCAGGTGGCCATGGCCATGGCGGCGCTCGGCGACCGGGAAACGCCGCTGGCGGCCTTCCGCTACCTGCCCCAGGTCCAGGTCAAGACCGACACGCCGGGCAATACCGGAGCCACGGGCTGGTTCCTGCAGAAGACCGAGGTCGATGGCACGCTGGAATGGGTCGGGGTTCAACTGGACCAGACCGCCATGCCGCTGATGCTGGGCTGGCGACTGGCCGAAATGGGCTGGCTGCCACGGGCCGAGCTCAACGCCCTGTATCCGACGATGATCAAGCCTGCCGCCGACTTCCTCGTGAGCGGGGGCAAGGTCGGCCTGCTGTGGAACGACGCCACCGTCACCCCGCCCTTCACCCAGCAGGAGCGCTGGGAGGAACAGCCCGGCCATTCCCCCTCGACCACCGCTGCCGTGATTGCCGGCCTGACAGTCGCCGCCGACATGGCCCGCGCTGCAGGCGATACCGCCGGAGCGGCACGGTATCAGTCCACCGCCGACGACTATGCGTCCAGGATCGAGGCGCGGATGTTCACCACCACCGGCGAGTTCGGCGACGGCCGCTATTTCATGCGCCTGTCCCCGAGCGAGAACCCCAACGACAAGATGCCTCTGGGCGACAACAACGGCCAGCCGGGCCAGCCCAAGGACCGGATCATCGACGGCGGCTTCCTGGAACTGGTGCGGTATGGCGTCCGTGCCGCCGACGACGAGCACATCCTCGCGACCCTGCCGGAATACGACGACCAGACCCGCGAGGACCGGTACCGCGTCCGCTATGAGTTCGGACCCGCTGGCGACACCACGCCCGGCTGGCGTCGCTATGGCAACGATGGCTATGGCGAGAACATCGAAACCGGCGGCAACTATGGCGTCGGCGGCATGACGCCCGGCCAGCGCGGCCGCGTCTGGCCCTTCTTCACCGGAGAACGCGGCCACTACGAGATCGCCCGGGCCGTCGAGGCCAATGCCGACGATGCCGCCTTCGCCGCCATCCGCCGCACCTATGTCCGGGGCATGGAGCGCTTTGCAAACGGCGGCCTGATGCTGCCGGAACAGGTCTGGGATGGAGTGGGCAATCCGACCCCGCGCAACTACACCCTTGGCCAGGGCACGGACTCGGCGACACCCCTCGCCTGGACGCATGCCGAGTACATCAAGCTGCTGCGCTCACTGGCCGACCGCGCAGTCTGGGACCGCTACGAGCCCGTCGCCAGCCGCTACGCCCGCGACTGAGGGTGGCAGTTGCACCGGCAGGGGTTGGCGTTCGCGATGCCAGACGCTAACCCCTGCGGCATGCACAAGCCCGCTATCGTTGCCGTTGATGCCCGTGTCGATCCATCGGACTGCCAGTCGATGGCCGAGGTCCGTCAGGGCGTCGATGCCCTGGACCGCGCCCTGGTCGCCCTGATCGCGGAACGCCAGCGCTACATGGACGCCGCGGCCCGCATCAAGCCGGACCGCGACGCCGTTCATGACGATGCCCGGATCGAGGATGTCGTGACCAAGGTTCTGGCTACGGCGGCTGTCCACCACCTGTCACCGGACATCGCCGAGCCGGTCTGGCGGACCCTGATCGACCGCTGCATCGCCCACGAGTTCGGTGTCTACGACCGCACGCGCAGCTAGGCCCGAAGACCCCTGAGCATCAGCTCATGGCGCCAGGCCGCGACGTCAGCGAGGGCCTCGTCCAGCGAGAACCGGACCCGGTCCAGCACGACGGATGCGACCGCCTGATCCGCGACCTCGGCGTCCTCGCAGACCTCGGAAAGGGCATGCGCTCCGATGCCCAGTGCCGCGCCACGTATGGTGTGGACGGCATCACGCCAGCCTTCGATCCTGGGCTCCAGCATG
>QBLX01000005.1:46903-56970 GCA_003241825.1 Alphaproteobacteria bacterium | reverse complement strand
GTCGACCACATCGCGGCCTGTTCGACGAACAGCCCGAGGACTTCCTCGGACACGCTGTCGTCGCCGCCGGTCATCCGGTCCAGCACGCTGAAGTCCACCGCCCCCGAAAGGCTGGAGCGGGCCATCAGGCGGCGGTCTCCTCGCCCTTGGCGATCCGGGTGTTGCGGCGCGCGAACAGCAGGTAGATCACCAGCCCCGCCCCGTTCCAGATGAAGAAATTGACCTGGGTCGAGACCGGCAGGCTGATGAACAGATAGATGCACCCGAGGATCGCGCCCGCCCCGACCAGCGGCCAGGCCGGGGCCTTGAACATCCGCTCCCGGTTCGGCTGCTGGATGCGCAGCACGATCAGAGACGCGCCCACGGCGATGAAGGCCGCCAGTGTCCCGGCATTGGCCAGCGCCGCCAGTTCACCCAGGCTGAACAGCCCCGCGATCACCGCCATCAGCACGGCCGTCACGCCGGTCATCAGCACCGGCGATCCGCGCTTCTCGCTGACCTTGGCCAGGGCGCGCGGCAGCATGCCGTCCCGCGCCATCACGAAGAAGATCCGGCTCTGGCCGTACATAAAGGCAAGCAGCACAGTCGGCAGGGCGACGATGGCGGCCCCGGCGATAACCGTCGCTGCCGTCTCGGATCCCAGAGTCCGCGCGATGAAGGCCAGGGGCTCCGGCGATCCGGCAAACTGGCCAAACGGCATGGACCCGACCGCAGCAGCCGCCACGACCATGTAGATGATGATGCAGATCACCATCGAACCCACGATGCCGATGGTCAGGTCGCGCTTGGGATTGCGGGTTTCCTCGGCCGCCGTCGACACGGCGTCAAAGCCGTAGAAGGCGAAGAAGATGATCGCCGCCGCGGCCATGACGCCGACCTCGACACCCGCCGCATCGACCGTCTTTCCAAAGCCGAACGGCATGAAGGGCTGCAGGTTGGCCGGGTCGAAATGCGGTGCCGCGATCACCACGAAGGCCACCAGCGCCAGCACCTTGATCACCACCAGCACGGCATTGACCGTGGCACTCTCGCGCGTCCCCAGCATCAGCATGCCGGCGACAACACCCACGATGCCGACGGCGGGCAGGTTGACGATCCCGGGCGTGTCCGTCCCGAATGGCCCGCTGGTCAGGGCCGCCGGCAAGGCCCAGCCGATACTCTCCATGAAGCCGTTGAAATAACCGGCCCAGCCGACGGCCACCGCCGACACCACCAGCGAATACTCCAGGATCAGGCTCCAGCCGATAATCCAGGCCAGCATCTCGCCCAGGGCGGCATAGCTGTAGGTATAGGCCGACCCGGACGCCGGTATCATGGTTGCCAGCTCGGCATAGGCCAGGGCTGCGAACACGCACACCAGCCCGGCCACCAGAAACGCCAGCATGACCGCAGGCCCGGCCTTGGCCGCTCCCACGCCGATCAATGTATAGATTCCCGTCCCGACGATGGCGCCGACACCGAGGGCAATCAGGTGCGGCCAGCTCATGGTCGCCTTCAGCCTGGAGCCGCCCTCGAAGCTGGTGATGGCCTCGATCGATCGCCGCCGGTTCCAGAATGCCATGCCGATATTCCCCTCGCGGCCCCGATCCGGAAGCCTGATTCCGCGCGGACCTTAGCGCTATCCCGTCGCATTCCGAAAGCACCTGCTTGCGCTATCCGGCCATTCCCATTAGGAGCAGTCGCCTCGCAGACGGCATGTAACATGCCCCTGCGCCTGAAACGGTCGGTCGGGCGATTAGCTCAGTTGGTAGAGCAGCTGACTCTTAATCAGCGGGTCGTTGGTTCGAACCCAACATCGCCCACCATCGTTTCCAGCAGAAAAATTACAACATTCCTCGTCGGTACGAGTGACGCGCGCCTTTGTGCCAGTGTGACGACTCCTTCAGCGGCATAACCGTGATCAGAATCACCCCTGTATCCAACGCTCACAAAAAAGACGCCGGATCCTTGAGGGACCCGGCGCGAGACATCTACGGGAGAAGGTCTTGTCTCAGAAAGTGTAGCGAAGCCCGGCGAAAAACTGCCGGCCGGTATGGGTGTAGACATTCTGGCGATTGGAGACGTCGACATAGGCGTCGTTGAACTCGTCCGTCAGATTAATGCCCTCAATGCTGAACTTGAGTTGATCTGTCACGGCGAACGACGCCTGCATGTCGAAATTCAGTGTCTCATTGTTACCGTGATAGGTATTTCCGTCGTTCCCGGGCACCTGGGTCAGGTAACCCTCGCGATAGGCCACTGATCCCCGGACCGAAAATCTATCGGTCTCGTAGTAAAGAGTGAAGTTCGCCGCATTCTTTGAAAGGCCAACCAGGGTCTCTTCAATGACCGGCGCTCCGGGAACCGCCGATGTGAGATATTCAATGTTGGAATCGACGAACGTGTAGTTCGCCTGGATTCCGAGATTTTCCAACCAGCCGGGCAGGAAATCGAGGCGTTTCTGGACGTTGAGCTCGAACCCTTTCAGGTCCCCTCCGGGCGAATTGACCGGCTGGGTCACGACGAACAAGTCCGTCGGCAAGGCCGTGGTGCCGGTCAACAAGGAGTTCGGAAGACCCAGTTGGTTGAACGGGATGTCCTGACGCAGGGTCTGGACGAAGGTATTGATGCGTTTGAAGAAGAACCCGGCAGCAAAAAGCGTGTCTGCATCAGGGTACCATTCAAGGGACAGATCGAGATTGTCCGATCTGGTGGGCTCGATGTTCGGGTTGCCGGAGGAAAAGCTCCGGTTTGCGCCCTGGATACCGACGTCGCCGCCGGGCGTGAGCGTACCGATGGAAGGACGCGATACCGTTTGCGCAGCCGAAATTCGGGCAACCACATCTTCCGTGAGATCAACCGCCAGATTGGCCGCCGGGAGAAGCAGGTCGTAGGAACGCTGCGCACGCGCCAATTCGATCGAACCGCCTCGTGCCGCAAAGCCGTCGGAATACTGCTCTGTTGTGACGTGGCGCAGACCGGCATCACCGCGCCACGGCAGACCGAAGGCATCAAACCGGAAATCCGCCTGGATGTAGGCGCCGTAGTTTTTCTCGTCGACCGTGATGTACTGGCCGCGTGCCGACGAGTTGTTCAACCCCGTCAGGGCGTAAATGCCGGTGTTGCTGTAAATGTTATGGGTCGAGATGAACCGGTCGAGGTCTGGAGCAAGCCAGCTTGTGGCATTTCCAGCCGGCAGATTCAGATTGCGGCCGAAGCCCGAGTACACGCGTGACACCGCCTCAAGTTCGGCAGCGGACAGGGTTTGTACCACTGTCTCGGACGTGCGGTACTGGCCTTCGGAGTCCAGGTGGAAGCGACGGAAGTCGATGCCTGCCTTCAACGTGATGTGTTCGTTGGCTTCGAACTCGAGATAGCCCTTGGCAGTTTCGAAGCTGTTGATCACTTCGTTGGGCCGGATGCGAACCTCGGATGTACCTGTGATCATCGACCAGTTGGCGGGATTGGTCAGATCGAAACCCCAGTTGATCGCCGGCGTCCTCGACCGGAAATCGTAAGAGAATCCGTTGGTGTTGGCCCGATCGAAGGTAACGATCGTGGATACCGGATTGCTGAAGGCTGACTTTGAGTAGCCCCCGATGAAGCCGACGCGGAACCGGTCAGACACGTCCCTCGTGGCCGTAAAGGTGTACTGCTGGAACTCGGTCTGCAATTCGTCGTGGGCGGACTGGGTGCGCACGTCGACAGCGTCGAGGTTGGCCTGGATGATGTTGTTTCCGACCACCGTACCTGAGCGGATGATTGTCTGAGGCTTGCCTGCCCCGGCGCGGCTCAGACCGATTGCCTGGAGCTGCACTTCATCTCGCGTGCTCCTGGAATCTGAATACAGCACATCCAGCGTCAGGACAGTTTGATCGTCCGGACGGAACTGAAGCGCGCCGGTCAGACCCAGCCTTTCCGAGTTGATGTCGTAGCTGACAAATCCCGGAATTCGCGGGTGATAGAGCGCGGTCGACGTGTTCGTGTCGTTGATCTGGGAGATGGTGTAGCCAGCTAGCGTGGAGGCACTGTTGAAGCCCCCGTTGGCCCCGCCGAAGGTCCAGCGCGTGACGTTGGTCCCTTCTTCAAGCAGGTGGCGCTCTTCATAGGCCGCCGAAACGAGCAGGCCCAGACGGCCGTCCAGCCAGGTATCCGAGGCAAGGAAGGTGAACCGAGGCGTCACGTCACGCGCAAGATCATTGTAGCTGGCCTGCGCTCCCATCACGAGCGTCGGTTCCCGATAGTCGAACGGGCGAGCAGTCTGCAGATCGACGGTCGCGCCCAGCGATCCTTCCTCGACATCGGCCGAGGCGGATTTCCGGACAGTCAGGCTGTTGAAGAGCTCGGAAGCAAAGGTATTGAAGTCGAACCCGCGGCTGCGGTTTGTGCCGCCCGAGTTCGCGGTGCCGCCGGTGGTAGAGATCGCTTCCATGCCGTTGATACGGACACGCGTATACTCCGAACCCAGACCACGGACCGAGATCTGGCGCCCTTCGCCGTTGATGCGGGTAATCACGACACCCGGCACACGCTGCAAGGACTCAGCCAGATTCAGATCAGGGAAGTCCGCGATGTCCTCAGCGCGGATGACATCAACCACGCCGCTCTCGCTACGCTTGGCATTGATCGCGCTCTGAAGGCTGGCTCGAAAACCAGTAACGACAATGTCGTCGACCTGAGTTTCACCTTCTTGTGGTGCCGAGGCGTCTTGCGCAGCCGCTGCCCCGGCGGCGAGGGCAAGCGTCAGCGCGCCGATTGAAGCGCTGCACTTCAAGGCCAGATGGACTCCGTGCGTGATCCGCATGTCTTGGTCTCCTCCCCTAGCCCGCATGTTGCAGGTCATTATCGTTTGCCGTCCGGTGACCCGAGTGGCGTTATCTGAACCATAGGGGGGCGAGATCGGGACAGGCCAATCCCAATCCGGCATGAACCGATACATGATGTGAACCGATGTTATCTCCTCGCGCGCAGCGAGCGGTGCAGATCAATGTCCGTAGTGGATCGGTCCATAGGCGTTTTAGCTTAGACGGGTTTGGGCCTCCCTTCTAAGGTTCCACGATAAGGTGCCGAAGAAGCACCTGTCGGTGCCACTCGGCACCAGCAAGGGGAGCCCGATCGAACGACCGGACAGGGACGTCCGGGCCTGACGGCGGAGTCTTTCGTTCGCACACGGAGGAGACCGTATGACTGAGCCAGCGCCTAAACGGACCCGGGTCAGGTTCCTGATCCTTCTGCTGATCTTCCTGCTGACAACGATCAACTACGCGGACCGATCGACCTTCTCGATTGCTGGAGATGCAGCATCGAAGGACCTCGGGTTGAACCCCGTGGAGATGGGATACATCCTCTCGGCCTTCGCCTGGGCCTATGTGATCGGCCAGATCCCCGGCGGCGTCATGCTGGACCGTTTCGGGACCAAGCTCATCTACACCATTGCCATCGCAGCATGGTCGTTCTTCACTCTGGTCCAGGGGTTTTCAGGCTTTCTGACCGGCGGTCTGATCTTCGTCGGCCTCTTTGCGATGCGCTTCATGGTCGGATTGGCCGAAAGCCCATCCTTTCCGGGTAATGCCCGGCTTGTGGCAGCGTGGTTTCCGGGATCCGAGCGCGGCACGGCCTCGGCCATCTTCAACTCTGCGCAGTACTTCTCACTGGTCGTTTTCGCCCCGCTGATGGGCTGGCTGGTGCATACCTATGACTGGCATTCCGTGTTCTTCGTGATGGGCGGCCTCGGGCTGGTGGCAGCAGTCGTGTTCTGGAAACTGATCCACTCGCCGGTCGAACATCCCGGGATCAACCAGGCCGAACTGGACTATATTGAAGCTGGCGGCGGCCTGATCCGCATGGAAGACAAGGTCGTAAAGGCCAGTGCCTTCACCTGGGCAAACGTCAAACAGGTCCTGTCCAGCCGGATGCTCATCGGTGTCTTCATCGGCCAGTACGGCATCAATGTGCTGACGTACTTCTTCGTCACCTGGTTCCCCATCTACCTCGTGAAGGAGCGCGGGCTGAACATCCTCGAAGCGGGATTTGCCGCTGCAGCGCCTGCTCTTTGTGGTTTCATCGGCGGCGTCCTTGGGGGCTTCATATCGGACGCCCTGCTGAAGAAGACGGGCTCTCTGACAATCGCGCGCAAGACACCCCTGCTGATCGGGATGGTGCTGTCATCCACCATCATTGCCTGCGTCTACATCCAGCAGGAATGGCTGATCCTTGTGGTCATGGCGGTGGCCTTCTTCGGAAAGGGTATCGCGTCGCTGGGCTGGGCTGTCGTGTCAGATACGTCGCCCAAAGAGCTGGTCGGAGTGACGGGCGGCATCTTCAATACCTTCGGGAACTCTGCAGGAATCGTGACGCCAATCGTTATCGGTTACATCGTCGCCGGTACCGGATCGTTCGACGGAGCGCTGTGGTTCGTCGGGCTGCACTGCATACTGGTCGTTGCGGCCTACTTCCTGATCACCGGCAGGATCGAGCGGCTCAGTCTGAAGCCAGAGGGAGCTTCCTGATGGCAACGACCCGACGATGGGTGCTGGGCAGCGCCGGTCTGGCTGCGGTGGCAACCGGCCTGCCTTGTCGGGCGTCAGCACGTGCCAGGATCCAGATCAATTCGCCAATGGCCCCGCCAACATGGGCCCTGCTGCAACGCGAGTTGCTGCGAGCCAATGCCGATGCATGCGAGGTCTTCTATATTCGCTACTTCGATGAACGGGGCTATTTCCTGTGCTTTGAAAGATGGGGGGCCAATGACGGCCCGGATGATGCGATCGAAAACGTCAACGGCTGGCCACAACTCCATGCGCTCGGGGGACGAGACAGTGTCAAGGCGATGTACACCCAGGCCTGGGAAGGGCACCTGCGCCAGTTCACAGAGGCGAAGACCACCGAGGTAGAGATCGCGCGGGAGGGCATGTTCTTCAAGGAGTTCTGCGTTCAGCTTGACTGGGCGCACCATTCCGAAGGCATGACGATGTTCAACGTCCAGGGCTTGTCGGACCCCTACAACGGCCGCTTTCAGGATCGGGCCCGACGGTTCAGCGCAATGTATATGGGTGAAGACCCTCATGCCCCGAACTACGATCCGGAACGTCGGGTCATCCGGAGCCTGATGAATGGCAGCCGTGGCCCAATGCTGCGGAAAGCAACCGCCCTCGACTGGGCCGGTGACCGGTTCGAGGTCAATGGCCGCTTCTTCATGGAACACGGAGAAACCAGCTACGAGCAGACGCTGGAACACTACGTCGAGTATACGGATGTCGTCGGCGACCACCCCCTGAACCTGTTCGCGACCACGCTGGCGCTCAACGCCTTCATGATCGATCAGGAGCCCAAATACCGCGACTGGCTTATCGGCTACGTCGATGCCTGGGCTGAACGGGCCGAGGCCAACGACAACCTGTTACCTTCCAACGTCGGACGCGATGGCGTCATCGGGTCGGATGCCGAAGGGAACTGGTGGGGCGGAGCCTATGGCTGGGGCTTCTCGCCGATCAATCCGACGACCGGCCTGCGGGAGGATCGCAACCGCGTACCTCGCACCATCATCGGCTTCTTCAATGCCTATCTGCTGACAGGCGATGACAAATACCTTGATGTCTGGCGCAAGCAGGTGGACCAGCTGAACGCTCAACGCCGAACCTTCGAGGGGAAGGTTCAGCACCCAACCATGTACGGCCCGGACGGCTGGTATGGATGGAAGGACGGCCTGAATCAGGCAAACAGCCTCGACATCTGGTGGTTCTCGATGAAGGCCTCGGATCGGACGCGGGCACCCGACCATCCATGGGTGGCCTATCTCGAAGGTCGAAATCCGTCCTGGCCCGAAACGGCGCTTCGGCGAGACCTGGCGCGGGTCGCTGAAATGGCCAGGGCCGAGCGGGACGATACATCCACACCGGACACGCGGCTGGCTGATGCCGTGCTGGAGTTCAATCCCGCCAGTGTAACTGCGCTGATGCAGACGATGATGGGGGCGCTTCACATCGCTCGCCCCGCCTGGTCAACAACTTCGGCCAATGTCGGCGGATCGCCGCTTTACGCCCGCTTGAGGTACTTCGACGCCGACCGCAGGCGGGCAGGCGTGCCGGACGATGTGGCAGCGCTCGTGCATACGATGACGGCTGACCAGACCACGGTGACCCTCGTGAATGTCAGCCTGACCGAGGCCCGGAATGTGGTCATTCAGGGTGGCGGCTATGGTGAGCACCAGATCCGGAGCCTCGACGCGGGGAACGGTCTTGCGCCGGTCGATGCGCCATCAGTCACCATCCGGCTCGCCCCGGGGGCGGGCGCGACGCTGACACTTGCAATGGACCGATACGTCAATCAGCCCAGCCTGGCCTTCCCCTGGGATCGTTGACGTGAAGCATCTTGGTTGTGCCGCATTGTCTGCGCTTGCCCTGGTCGCCACGCCCGTGGCTTCGCAGGACCGGTGGGCACCGGCATGGCTGTTCCCGTCTTCCTCCAACGATGGCCCCGTCGCGCCCCCCAGGGCCCCCACACCGGGCGCCCGGCCAGACCCGCGTGGTCCGATTGGCCCGACTGTTATTCAGGACGCGACCCTGACCCAGATGTTCCAGGTGGCCGCGCGTGGCCAGCGGGTCCGCCTGCGGGTGTCCAACGAGGATGGGTCACGACCGCTTCGGCTGGGCCCTGTTCTGCTTGCTAGAGCCGGCGACGACAAGCCGTCCGGTTCCGACGCTGTGACCCTGACGTTTGATGGCCAGAGGCTGGTCACCTTACCGGCAGGATCCGTGCGTCTGTCGGATCCTGCCGCCTTGCCTGTGAGAGCACTGGAGCGACTTGCGGTCACCATCACATATCCGGGCGAGGCCACCCTTCCTGCCCGGGTCGTGAGCCAATGGCTGAGTACCGAGACCGCTCCTGAACCGGTCAGGATGCGAATGGGCACCGCGGCGTCGGGGCTCGAAGTCGAAACAGATAACCCTCTTCCCGTGATCGTCGCTCTTGGAGACTCGATCACCGAAGGCGTTGGCTCAACACCTGGCGAGGGCGGATGGCCGGAAGCCCTGAATGCGCGGATGATCAACTCCGGGACAGGATGGACGGTGCTGAACGCAGGCATTGGCGGGAACCGCCTCCTGCACCCGGGCACGGGACCGAGCGCGCTTGGCCGCCTCGACAGCGATGTCCTGGCGGTTGCCGGGATCGGCTGCGTCATCCTGATGGAAGGCATCAACGACATCGGTCGCCCGACGATCCCTGTCTATGCGCATGAGGCAGTCGATGCCGAGGACCTGATCGCCGGGTACAGGCAAGTCATCGCACGAGCCCGGGCACGCGGAGCCAAGGTCGTTGGCGTGACCCTGACACCTTTTGAAGGTGCACATTACTTCAGCATTTCCGGCGAAGTGATCCGCCAGACCGTGAACGACTTCATCCGGGACGGAGGGGCATTCGACGCCGTTCTGGACTTCGACGCGGTCATGCGTGATCCAGGGCATCCGACGAGGGTACGATCCGATCTGCAGAGCGGTGACTGGCTGCATCCATCGGATGCCGGTTATGCCGCCATGGCGGATGCCATTCCTCTGGACGTCTGCAGCTAGGTTCCCTGCTTCAGGAAGGGTGCGACCTGGAACAACCGCCGCTCGTCCCCGCGCGGGTCATCCACCGACCGTGTCTCGACGTCGAAGATCATCGTCGCCCGTCGCTCGAGGTCATAAGGGGCCCAGGCCGGAATGGCGGGATTACTGGGATCCCCGTTCCTGGCAAAGGCGATGAAGGTCTCGCTCATCCGTCGCGCGACCTCGAGGGCCTCAGGGCCTGTGCCGGTGTTCGAACCCGGCTTGTCGCAGTTGTCGAAAGCCAGCGCGATGTCGAACGCATGATAGGCGCCCAGACGGGGTTCAACCGGCGAGCCAAAGTCCAGTTGGTACATCCAGGTAAGGTCGCCCAGCCGAGCCCGCTCCTGTGCCTGGATCAAATGGCCGGGACGCGATCGCCCGCAGGTCGCGGCAGCAAAGAAGACATCGACGGGAGACATCTCCGGGAACCGCTCGCGATACCAGTCGACAACATACCGGGCATTCAGATCGACAACGAACTCGGGTTCCAGTTTGGCCGCG
>QBLX01000005.1:23973-46893 GCA_003241825.1 Alphaproteobacteria bacterium | reverse complement strand
GTGAGAGCGAAATTACGCTCGTCATTGGCGGTGAAGGCACGGGCTTCGTCGCGGGTATTGCCGATCATCATCGGTATGTGCCGGCTCTCACGCGGTGCATCGGGGACAAACGGGTGCCGGGGCAAGGTGTCGTGATCCATCACGGACCAGAAATACATCGAGCCCTTTTCGATCGGATCATCGATCGCGAGGGCGTCGACCAGACGGGCAGCAGAGACATCGGCCAATTCAGCCGCACGATCAGCAGCCAGCCCGAGGTGATCTAGCAAGCGGCGCATCCGCATCTCGGCATGCCGGGGTCCCATGGCCGTGACGTGCTGGCCGCTCATGGTGATGACCTTGTGGAACAGTCCTGCAGCAGACGGCATGGCCATCAGGGTGACCAGTTTTGCCCCGCCACCGGATTGGCCAAATACCGTGACGTTGGCAGGATCACCGCCGAAGGCCGCAATGCTGTCGCGAACCCATTCCAGCGCCAGCATTATGTCAAGGTTGCCGACGCTTCCGGATTGGCGGAACGCCGCAGGCAGCAACTGTCCCAGCCCATTGTAGCCAAACACATTCAGCCGGTGGTTCAGGGTGACCAACACGACGTCGCCGCGCCGGCACAGGGCGACCCCGTCGTACAGAGGAGAGGAGCCGGATCCGTTGGCATGAGCCCCGCCATGGACGTAGACCATCACAGGCCGTTCTCCGGCACCCCCAACTTCGGGCGTCCAGACATTCAGGAACAGGCAGTCCTCGGACTGATCGGGCTCGTTGCTCGCTTGCGGCGAAGCGTTTCCGTACCTCGTGGCCTCGCGCACATCGGTCCACTGCTCCGGGACCACGGCTGACTGAAAACGCCGCGGAGCGGTGTCGGCACCATAACGTACGCCCTTGAAGACGCTGATCCCTCTGTCGACGTAGCCGCGGACCGGGCCATGCCGGCTCATGGCAATGGGCGACGCTCCATTTGCCAGCGCCCCGACGGGAAACGCCCCCGCAAGACCAAGGCCGGCTGTCGAGGTTATTACCGTTCGGCGTGAAGGCTTCTGCATGCGCTCTCCTCAGATCTCCTGTCTGAAATGCTCTTCTGCCTGCGCCTCGATGAGCGCGAGCAGTGGCTTGAGGCTCGGGTTGTCGTTGTCCCGACGCCAGGCAACGAACAGCTCAACGGGACGAGCAGGCGTGATGGCGACAGTGCGAAACTCAACGCCTTCAAAATGCAGCCGCATCGCTGCCTCGGGCACGAGGGCAGCACCGATCCGGGCATGGACAAGGGCAAGGATCGAGTGGATCTGGCTCATGTGCTGCACATAGACGGGGGAAACTCCCGCAGCATCGAACATGGCGGTCAGCATCGCGTGAAAATATCCGGCCCCCTCAGGCGCATACATCACCATGGGCAGAGCGTCGAAATCACTCAAGTCGAGGCAATCGCGGTCCAGGCGCGGGTCACCTGCGGGCAGCGCTGCGACGAGCGGCTCTGTCATCACCCGCACCTTGTCGAACTCGGGACGCGTCAAGGGCGGCCGGATCAGGCCAAGGTCGATCCGGCCGGTCAACAGCGCCTCTGTCTGTTCTCCGGTGACCATTTCCCGCAGCGTGAGGTTCACATTGGGGAAATGACTCTGGCCGAGATGCACCAGCTGCGGAAGGAAACTATAGCCGGACGCTGCTGTGAAGCCGATGGCAACTCGGCCGGTCTCGCCACTGGCGACCTTGCGTATCGTAAGGGCGGCACTCTCAGAAAGCCGGATGATGCGTCGCGCCTCGATAAGGAAGGTCCGCCCCGCCGGGGTCAGCCGCACCGACCGGCTTGTGCGATCAAGAAGCATGACCCCCAGAATGCGCTCAAGGAGCTGGACCTGCCGGCTCAATGGCGGCTGGGTCATGTTCAGACGCAGAGCGGCACGACCGAAATGAAGCTCGTCGGCGACAGCAACGAAACAGCGGAGCTGGCTCAGCTCAAACATCGGCACGGACCCTCGGTGGATGTGACCGACCACCCTAGGCTCGTCCTTTCCGCTCGGACAGGGTCCGGGATCAGCCGTTCGCCGCAAGCTTCGGTGCCGCAGGATGTACCCGCGCGATCAAAGCCTTCAGCTCGCCAAGCTCTGCGGCACTCAGGTCGACGAGTGGCGTTCGTACCGGTCCTGCAGTGCGGCCAATGGCGGTCATGCCGGCCTTCACAATAGATACGGCATAGCCCCGGCCGCGATTGCGCAAAGCTATGTAAGGCAGCACAAAATCGCGCAGGCCGGCCATGATCGTTTCATGGTCACGGGCACGAACCGCCGTGTAGAAATCCAGTGCGAACTCCGGCACGAAATTGAAGATCGCCGACGAGTAGGTTGTCACGCCCATTTCCAGATAGGCGGGCGCAAACGTCTCGGCCGTAGGTAGCCCCCCGACGTAGGTCAGGCGGTCGCCCATGCGGGCGTACACCCTCATCATCAGCTCGATGTCGCCGACTCCGTCCTTGAACCCAACCAGATTGGGGTTCCGGTCGCACAGTCCTGCAAGGGTTTCATCAGTCAGGATGGCGTTGTCGCGATTGTAGACAATGACCCCCAGTGAGGTCGCCTTGCAGACGGCTTCGACATGCGCAGCAAGTCCGTCCTGTCCCGGAAACATGAGATACGGTGGTAATAGCAGAAGGCCATCCGCACCCGCCGCTTCCGCCGCCTGCGCCATTTGCACTGCCATGGCAGTGCCGTGACCACAGCCCGCAATGACTGGCGTCCTGCCTGCGGTCTCTGCCACAGCGGCGCGGACTACGGCATCGACTTCCGCTGGCAGAAGCGAGAAAAACTCGCCCGTACCACCAGCCGCAAAGAGCCCGGCGAGTGGGTACTGCAGCATCCAGTCACAGTGTTCGCGATAAGCCGTTTCAGTGAACTGCCCTGCCGCATCGAAATGCGTCACTGGAAACGACAACAGGCCGCCACCGACCGTTCTGGCCATTTCGACGGGTGTCATTCTGGACATATGCGCTTCCCTGTTCGCGGCAATCAGTGCCGGGCGCTGTAGCTGCGCCATTGGGGGAACGGTAATGACCTGTCCGCCAGGGGTCTAAGCCAAAGCCGCTATCGACCGATGCGGCTTTTGGCTTGATGTATGCGCGCATAGACCTTGATGGCACTGCTGCGCACCTGAGACACTGCAGTCCTCTCGCGCAGGACCAAAACATGACGGATATCCTAGAACTGTCACACTGGATCGACGGTCAGAAGATCGTTTCCGACCGACCATCCGAGAGCCTGAATCCATCGGATACGCGTCAGGTGGTCGCCCGCACGCCGGACGGTACGCCGGACGATGTTGACGCTGCGGTTTCTGCCGCAAAGGCGGCCTTCCCTGCCTGGTCCGAAGCGACCCCCGAGGTACGCTCCGATATTCTCGACCACGCCTCCAACCTTCTGATGTCCCGGCGAGAGACCGTAGGTCGACTGCTGGCCCGTGAAGAGGGCAAAACCCTTGCGGAGGGGATCGGCGAGACAGCCCGGGCAGCACGCATTCTGAAGTACTTCGCTGGCGAAGCGCTGCGTTTGCACGGCCAGAACCTGATGTCCGTGCGCCCGGGCGTGGAGATCCAGACTTATCGTCAGGCCGTCGGGGTCTTCGGACTGATAACGCCGTGGAACTTCCCCATCGCCATCCCTGCCTGGAAAATGGCTCCGGCGCTGGCCTTCGGAAACACTGTCGTCATCAAGCCTGCCGGCCTGACACCTGCGACCGCTGAAGCCCTGGTCGCCATTCTCCACGAAGCAGGCCTGCCGAAGGGTGTGGTCAATATGGTGATCGGACGGGGAAGGGTCGGTCAGGCCATCGTCGATCACCCCGATATTGACGCCATCAGTTTCACGGGCTCCCAGACGGTCGGGGCCGGTGTGGCCGCAGGAGCCATCAAGCGTCAGGCACGCGTGCAGCTGGAGATGGGCGGGAAGAATCCGCTGATCGTCCTGGATGACGCGGACCTCGACCGGGCGGTACAGATCGCCCTGGACGGAAGCTTTTTCGCAACGGGTCAGCGTTGCACGGCTTCCAGTCGATTGATTGTTCAGGACGGTATCCATGACCGGTTCGTGGCGGCTCTGGCTGAAAGAGTGGGGGCCTTGAAGGTTGGTGATGCGCTGGATCCGGCCACGCAGATGGGCCCGGCAGTGTCTCAGGATCAGATGGAGACGTCCTACAGATACGTGGAGATCGCGCGCGCCGACGGCGGCCGGATCGTCACGGGCGGTGAGCGGCTAAGCCTTGGCACACCAGGTTGGTACGTCCAGCCAACGCTGATTGCTGACACCACGGCGGACATGCGGATCAACACCGAAGAGGTCTTCGGTCCCGTTGCATCGACGATCAGGGTGAAGGACTACGAACAGGCGCTGTCTGTGGCGAACGGAACCGAGTTCGGCCTGTCCGCCGGCATCGTGACAACCAGTCTGAAGCATGCCCGGGACTTCCAGCGCCGGGCCAGGGCCGGCATGGTGATGGTCAACCTCCCGACAGCGGGGGTGGATTATCACGTACCATTCGGCGGCTCGAAGGCGTCCAGCTATGGAGCGCGCGAGCAGGGCTTCGCGGCGGTCGAGTTCTTTACCCAGACCAAGACAGCCTACAGCTGGAGTTGAGCGAATGCTGTTTTTTCGCTTGAGGCGACACAGTGCGAAGGTAACAGTGGGCAGCGCGCAGGAGCCACAGTTCGGGGCTCCAGCAAAAGACAAGGGCGCACAGTGATGGCCAAGCCGCTTCGCCTGCATCCCGATCGCCTTTTTCCTGCCGAGCCGGAAACCCGCGCCATCGCGCGCCGGCTTCATGCCGAGATCGAAGGCTTGCCGATTGTCAGCCCTCATGGACACACCGATCCGGCCTGGTTTGCGACCAATGATCTGTGGTCAGACCCGGCTGCCCTGCTGATCACGCCAGACCACTATGTCTTTCGCATGCTGTTCAGCCAGGGCGTGGCGCTTGAAGACCTTGGGGTCCCGCGCACGGACGGCGGACCCGTCGAAACCGATCCTCGCGCCATCTGGCGTCGGTTTGCCGATCGCTACCACCTCTTCCGGGGGACGCCCTCGCGGATGTGGCACGACTGGGTCTATTCGGAAGTCTTTGGCCTCGACGTCAGACTTTCAGCTGAAACGGCGGATCACTATTACGACGTCATCGATGCGGCTTTGCAGACGGAGGCTTTCAGGCCCCGCGCCCTGTTTGAAAAATACAATATCGAAGTCATTGCGACGACCGAGAGCGCGCTGGATACGCTCGATCACCATGCCGCGCTCCAGTCTTCGGGCTGGTCTGGCCGGGTGATCACGACCTTCCGGCCAGACGCCGTGCTCGATCCGGAGTTCGAAGGCTTTCACGCCAATCTGGACCGGCTTTCGGCGATCACGGGCGAGGATGCGCGGGACTGGGACGGCTATCGCGCCGCCTTGCGTGTCCGGAGGGCCTTCTTCATCGCCCGTGGCGCAACCGCATCCGACCACGGACATCCGACTGCGGCGACGGCGGACCTGTCAGATACAGACATCCGAGCCCTTTTTGCCCGTGTCGCAGCAGGACCAGTCACGGCCGCGGAAGCTGAGCTTTTCCGGGCGCAGATGCTGACGGAAATGGCGGCCATGAGCCTTGATGACGGGCTCACGATGCAGATTCATCCGGGCAGTTTCCGCAACCATAACGCTCACGTCTTCAATCGCTTCGGGCGCGACAAGGGCGCGGATATTCCCACCCGGACCGACTATGTCACGGCCCTCAAGCCCCTGCTCGACCGGTTCGGGTCCGAGCCAGGGCTGACCATCATCGTCTTCACCCTCGATGAGACCAGCTATGCCCGCGAGCTCGCACCGCTGGCGGGCCATTATCCTGCTCTCCGCCTCGGGCCGCCCTGGTGGTTCCACGACAGTCCCGAGGGCATGCGCCGGTTCCGTGAGCAGGCGACCGAGACCGCGGGGTTCTACAATACTGTCGGCTTCAACGATGATACGCGCGCCTTCCTGTCGATCCCCGCCCGCCACGACGTTGCCCGGCGAATGGACTGCGGATGGCTGGCAAGGCTGGTCGTGGAGCACCGCATGGAGGAGGACGAGGCGCACGAACTCGCCCGAGCCCTGACCTACGATCTGGTCAAGGCAGCGTACCAGTTATGACCCCGACCCGCCGCGCCCTTCTGGGGAGCGTCCTCGCTGCTCAGGCAGCCACCGGCGGCTGCGTTCAGGCCATTGGGGAGCGACCCCTGCGCGGCGCGGACAGTCATCCCGTCGGTTATCCGACCGTCGAAGCTGTGGCCTATTTCGGTCGACGGATCAGTGAGCAAACCAACGGCAGGCTGCGTCTGGCAAACTATGCAGGGGGGCAGCTCGGGGAGGAAAAGGATACGCTGGAGATCACCATCTTTGGCGGCCTCGACTTCAATCGCGTCAACCTGGCACTGCTCAATCCACTTGAGTCGCTGACCCTTGTCCCGTCCCTGCCCTTTCTGTTTCGGTCGACCGAACACATGCGGCGGGCCCTCGACGGTGCACCGGGGCAGGCCTTGCTCGAGAGCCTTCAACCCCATGGTCTGATTGGGTTGGCCTTCTATGATTCCGGGGAGCGCAGCTTTTACAATACCAGACGGCCGATCCGGACACCGGCCGACATGCGCGGTCTCAAACTGCGGGTGCAGACCTCCGACCTCTATGTGGCTCTTGTTCAGGCCCTTGGAGCCAACCCCATTCCCATGTCCTACGGCGAGGTCTTCCAGGGCCTGGTTCAGAAGGTCGTCGACGGGGCGGAGAACAACTGGCCCTCGTTTCAGGACAGCCGCCACTACGAGGTGGCGCGTTACTACAGCCTGACCCGGCATGTCATGGCCCCGGAAGTCCTCGTTGCCTCCTCGAGAACCTGGAGCCGTCTCAGCCAACCGGATCGTGATTTGATCCGCCAGGCAGCCTCGGACAGCGTGCCCTTCATGCGCCGGCTCTGGGAGGACCGGGAAGCGCAGGCCCGCCGTCTCGTCGAGGCCGCTGGCGTCGAGGTGATCGAGGACATTGACCGCACGGCATTCGAGACGGCGATGCGTCCGGTGTGGGACCGTTTCGTCACTTCACAACGGCAAAGCGATCTGGTCGCTGCTATTCGGGCTCTGACCTGATGCTCGGCCTGATCGCAGACCTGTCTCGCTGGATCAGCCGTTTGACTCTGGGCTTTGCGGCCCTTGGGCTGGTCGTGATGACGGCCATCATCGGCTGGGCAGTGTTCGCGCGATACGTCCTGCAGCAGGCTCCCGCCTGGGCTGAGCAGTCAGCCCTGCTGCTGATGGTCTGGTATGTGATGCTCGCCGCTGCTGTCGGGGTGCGCGAACAGTTCCACATCGGGATGTCGGCCGCTACCGATGCGATGCCCCCGATACTGCGCAAAGGGTGCCGGGTTCTGTCCCTGATACTGGTTCTCGGTTTCGGGGTGGCGATGGGCGTGTGGGGCGGTGAGCTGGTCCTGCGCACATGGGCGTTCGATATTCCCACCCTCGGCCTGCCCAGAGGCGCGGCCTATCTCCCCGTTCCCATTGCCGGGTGGCTGACAGCCGCCTTCTGTCTCGAACATCTCGTTGCCGAGGCAAAGGGCAGAAAGGTTGAACCCCTGTGGAGCTGATCCTGCTGCTTGGTCTGCTGATCGGACTGCTGGTCATCGGTGTACCGGTCGCCTTTGCACTGGGCATCGCGTCCCTGGTGACCTTCATCTTCATGGACATCGCACCCGTCGTGGCGTTTCAGCGCATTGCCACGGGCGTCAATGTTTTCGCTCTCATGGCCATCCCCTTCTTTATCTTCGCAGGGGACCTGATGCAGCAGGCCGGCATCGCGGAACGTCTTGTCAGGGTGGCTGATGCCGCCATGGGCCGCATGCGCGGCGGGCTTGGCGTCGTCGATGTGGGTGCCTCGATGATGTTCGGGGGCGTGTCCGGTTCTGCCGTGGCCTCGGTTTCCGCCCTCGGGTCGACGCTCATCCCCCTGATGAAGAAGCAGGGTTATGACGCCGACTATGCCGTCAACGTCACCTCGACCTCGGCCATTCTCGGGATCCTGATCCCTCCGTCACACAATATGATCATCTATGCCGCAGCGGCTGGCGTCTCCATATCCGTGGCCGATCTGTTCATGGCTGGCATTGGCCCGGGCCTGCTCACCGGGGCGCTGCTGGCACTGGTGGCATGGCTGGTCGCAGTACGCCGCGGCTACCCTCGCGGGACATTCCCGGGATGGCCGGCGTTTGCCGCCGCAGTTGTGGGGGCTCTGCCCGGTCTGCTGACGGCAGTGATCATTTTCGGAGGCGTGCTTGGCGGGGTCTTTACCCCGACCGAAAGCAGCGCCGTCGCCGTCATCTACACCCTGGTGATCGCTCTCGTGGTCTATCGATCACTCGGCTTCTCAGGGTTCATCGCGGCGGCCCAGAATGCTGTCCGGACAACGGCGATGGTCATGCTCATCATCGGCATGGCTGCATCCTTCGGCTGGCTGCTTGCCCTGAACCAGGCCCCGGAACAGCTCGCAGGGTTGCTGCGGCTGATATCGGATAACCCGATTGTCGTGCTGCTGCTTATCAACCTGATCCTGCTCGTGCTGGGGACCTTCATGGACATGGCACCGCTGATCGTCATCACCACACCCATCTTCCTGCCCGTTGCGGTGGAGGCGGGCATGGACCCCGTTCAGTTCGGTATCGTCATGATGCTGAACCTCGGTATAGGGCTGGTTACCCCCCCGGTGGGCTCGGTCCTCTTCGTGGCCTGCGCGGTCGGAAAAATCAGGGTCGAGGAAGCCGTCCGGACGATCTGGCCCTTTTATCTGGCTCTTTTCGCAGCCCTCATGGCGGTGACGTTCCTTCCGGCTCTGACCCTGACTCTTCCGGGCCTGTTCGGATGAACCGCCTTTCCGGAACAACGCTGTCAAGTCTTCCCGCTGAGGTGATCCTCCCGGCCTATGACCGCCAGCAGGTGCTTGCCGGTGTGGTCCACCTTGGCATCGGGGCCTTTCATCGCGCGCATCAGGCCGATGTCTTTGACCGCGCGCTGGCGGCAGGTGATCTTCGCTGGGGCATCCGGGGGGTCTCCATGCGATCGCCTGACGTCAGGGATCAGCTGAAGCCGCAAGACGGGCTTTATACTCTGGTCGTGCGTGACGGGACGCGGATCGAGAAACGCATCGTCGGTGCTGTTCTCGACGTCCTTGTGGCACCAGAGGCCCCTGCCGACGTCATCGCGGCTCTCGCCCATCCCGATACGCATCTCGTCACCCTGACAGTGACCGAAAAGGGCTACCGCCTCGACCCGTCGACAGGCGCACTGATGGAGAATGACCGCGAGGTTGCATCGGACCTCGTCTCACTGACCAGTCCGCGCACGGCAGCCGGCTTCATTGTTGCAGGTCTCGCGCGTCGCCGCGAGCTCCAGCGCCCACCGCTCACTGTCATCAGTTGCGATAATCTTCCTCACAACGGGGCGCGCTTGCGGGATGCGGTTCTGGCCATCGCGCGCCACCATGACAATGAACTGGCAGAGTGGATCGAGACGTCCTGCGCCTTCCCCCAGACCATGATCGACCGGATCGTGCCCGCCACGACGCCGGAGGACCGCGATGGCCTCTTTAGATCCCTCGCCGTCAGGGACCATGGCATGGTCAAGACCGAACCCTTCACCCAGTGGGTGATCGAGGACTGGTTTGCAGGGCCGCGTCCGGATTTCGAACGTCTTGGGGTCCAGATCACCTCTGACGTCGCCCCGTGGGAGGATGCCAAACTCCGCCTCCTCAACGGTGCTCACTCCGCAATGGCTTACCTGGGCGGTCTGGCCGGGTTGAGGTTCGTGCACGAGGTCATGGCAGAGCCGGCCTTCGCCGGCTTTGTAGAACGCCTCTGGGATGAGGCTGAAGAGACCCTGACACCCACACCCGGCCTGGACCTGGCCACCTACCGGCAGGCTCTCAGGACCCGGTTTGCCAATCCTGCCCTTGAGCATCGAACGCTCCAGATTGCCATGGACGGATCACAGAAGCTGCCCCAGCGACTGCTGGCCGGTGCCGGAGCCAGACTGGACCGTAACCTTCCCATTCCAGCCACGGCCATGGCGATCGCCGCCTGGCTCCTCTGGCAGGACGGTCGCGATGAAACGGGTGCGATCCATGTCGTCGACGATCCTCTCGCTGCTGTAACGGCTCGGCTTGTGGCCGCCACGCCCGATCCACTCGAACGCGCCGCTGCCCTTCTTTCGATAGAAGCTGTTTTTCCGCCACGACTGAGCCGGAACCCCCGGTTCAGCGGTCCGGTTATTGAGGCTTATGCCCGACTGGCGGCCAGTGGTGCGCGATCCGCAGCGGCTTCAGCCGGCAGCCTGTCATGACCCTTCTGACCCTCAGCCCTTCCGATGACGTCGCAATCACCCTTATCGATCATCCTGGCGGCGCTCCGGCGGGCCACAAGGTCGCCCTGCACGCCGTAGCTGCTGGTGCCTTGATCCGAAAATACGGCCAGGTCATCGGGCAAGCCTCCTGTGACATTGAAGCCGGAACCTGGGTTCACACCCACAACCTCGCCATGAGCACCTCCGCCCCGTCATCAGGGCCGGAAACCCGGGCCAGGCCGTCATCCACCGTCAGAACGCCGGCAACCTGGTCGGGCTATCGTCGTGCCAATGGCCGGTGGGGGACGCGCAACACGATCGCTATCCTCACCAGCGTCAACTGCTCAGCGACCGTCGCCAGACGCATCGCCGGCGCTTTTCCGCCTGACACGCTTCCCGCGGGTGTCGATGACGTTGTCGCCTATACCCACACGGGCGGTTGCGGAGGGGCATCGGACAGTCAGGATGTCACCCTGCTGCAGCGGACGCTGGCAGGCTACGCGCGCAACCCCAATGTCGCAGCTGTGCTGATTGTCGGGCTGGGCTGTGAGGCGAACCAGATCCCTGACTGGCTCGAGCGAGAAGGATTGACGGCAGGGCCCGACCTGCGAACCCTGTCGATCCAGGAGGCCGGCGGGACGCTGAAGGCGATTGATGCCGGACAGGCAATCGTGCGCCAGCTCATTGCAGAGGCCGCGAACGCAAGGCGCGAGCCAGCACCCTTGTCCGGCCTTGTCGTGGGTCTTCAGTGCGGCGGGTCTGACAGCTGGTCTGGCGTCACGGCGAACCCCGCCCTCGGTCGTGCGGTTGACCGGCTGATTGCACTGGGGGGGTCAGCCCTGCTTTCCGAAACTCCGGAAATCTGGGGGGCCGAACAACTGCTGCTGAAACGGGCCGACGCCGAAACCGCACGGGCTCTGATGGAGCGCCTCGCATGGTGGCAGGACTATGCCCTGCACAATGGCATGGAGATGAACAACAACCCGTCGCCCGGAAACCTGAAGGGCGGCCTCACCACGATCCTGGAAAAGTCACTCGGCGCGGTCGCCAAGGCGGGCTCGGCACCGCTCGTCGACGTGATCGGATATGCCCAGCCTGTCCGCAAGGCTGGCCTGAGCTTTATGGACAGTCCCGGCTACGATCCCTGTTCAGCGACAGGCCAGATCGCCTCAGGTGCCAATCTTATCGCCTTCACGACCGGACGAGGATCGGTGTTCGGATCTCGACCCGCCCCCTGCCTGAAGATTGCCTCGAACGCCCGGCTTGCAGACTGGATGGCAGAAGATATCGACGTTGATGCGTCCGGCGTGCTCAACGGCGAAAGCCTGGATTCTGTCGGCGAAACAATCTTTCAGCGACTGTTGTCACTCGCTTCAGGCGAGCCCTCCGCGTCCGAAATCCTGGGAATCGGAGATGCGGAATTCGTCCCCTGGCAGCGAGGAGCCTACCTTTGATCCGACCGGTCAGCGTCGCGCTCAAGCGACCTGAGTGGCACCGCGCGGACGTTTCCCGAACAGATTGATCGATCTTGATAAGCGGGTCGTTGGTTCGAACCCAACATTGCCCACCATCGTTTCCCTTGCCCGGCACCAAGCCCGATCAGGCACGCTGTGATCAGAAGGCAATCGCTGACATTGCCCGGTCTGGGCGGCGGCTGATCTGGTTCAGAAGATCGCGCGCCCTGGCGTCGGGCCGGCTTGCACTGCCTGAGTTGGCAGCAGATCGGCCCCGACATCAGCCTCGGGCACAGATATCACCTCAACGTTGATCAGCAAAATCCACGACGCGATTACCCATCTTTAACAACAAAAACCGCTATTGATTGATAAATGCAGTTAAACCGGCTCAATTTGCGTTAAGTGGGTTTTGCACGATTGATAATACTGATCAAAATTGGATTAACAGATCATTCGGTATGCAGTATCCGGATATGCATAACTTCTCTTTAAGATCGTATAGACCTCGACGACTTGAAAATTGCTGTCATTCATAAGCTGAACGGCAATCAGGTGTCCTCATGCAAAAGATCGTTTCAAGGGGTTCGAGTTGCTTCTGGGCCATGGCATTGGCCCTCTCCGTGTCTGCCTGTGGTCAGGAGGGCGGGTCGCCTGTGACGGGCGGCACGCCCGAAACCACGACGCCGCGCATCGAAGCCTCTCCGGCCAAGCAGAACGCTGCGCGCTTCCTTACCCAGGCGACGTTCGGCCCGACGGACGCGGCCATTCAACAGGTGGAGGCACTCGGCTATCGCGGCTGGATCGACCAGCAGATCGTGACCCAGTCTCCGTCGCACCTGACCTATGTCGACAACCAGCTGGCACAGATGAGGCTGACCGACCCGACGGCACAGCTATATGCGCCGACCTTCCATAACAGTTTCTGGATCAATGCCGCCACCAGTCCCGCGCAGCTGCGCGAGCGGATGAAGTTCGCGCTTTCACAGATATTTGTCGTGTCAGTAAATGACGTGAGGTTCGATATCCGCAGCGCGTCTTCCTACTATGACATGCTGGGCAGGCATTCTTTCGGGAACTATCGGGATCTGCTCGGGGATGTCTCCCTGCACCCGATCATGGGGATCTATCTGACCCACATGTCCAATCAGAAGGAGGACCCGGTCACGGGCCGGACTCCTGACGAAAACTTCGCCCGCGAAATCCTCCAGCTGATGTCCATCGGGGTCGTTCAGCTGAACATTGATGGCACGCCGAAACTCGACGCCAGGGGAGCCCCGATCCCGAGCTACACCTCGGCTGACGTCTCGAACCTGGCAAAGGTCCTCACGGGGTTCGCCTGGTATTCTCCCACTCCGACCAGCGACACCTTCTTTGGCGGGAACCGGCATCGTGACGCGCATGTGCGTTCGATGATCGCCTACAACAGCTTTCACTCGACCTCGGCCAAGACCTTCCTGGGAACGACCATTCCGGCTGGTTCAAGCGACGCCACTGCCGAATTGAAGGTGGCGCTGGACGCGATCTACAACCACCCCAATGTCGGCCCGTTCATGGCACATCGCCTGATCCAGCGGTTCGTCACGTCGAACCCCAGTCCGGCCTATGTCGGGCGCGTTGCCACTGTGTTCAACAACAATGGTCGGGGCGTACGCGGTGATCTCGGAGCCGTCATACGGGCCATCCTGCTGGATCCAGAGGCGACAACGGTCGGCACTGCACCTGGCTCGGGCAAGTTGCGCGAACCGATCATAAGACTTGCAAACTGGATGCGGGCTTTCAATGCCACGTCCAGGAGCGGCAATTTCCTTGTCGGATCTACACTGTACTTCGGCTCGCTTGGTCAGTCCCCGCTCACGGCACCGTCAGTCTTCAACTTCTATCGCCCAGGGTACGTCCCGCCAAACTCCCGCGTAGGCAGGGCGCGTCTGACAGGCCCTGAATTTCAGACCGTCGATGAAGTCTCGATTGCCGGATACGCCAACACCATAGGCGGGGCCATCTGGGATGGGATCGGGGCGGGGAACGAAGTCCGGGCCAACTACACCAGGGAGATCGCAATCGCTCATGACGCAGCCGCCCTGGCCGAACGGATGAACACGATCCTCATGTATGGCCAGATGCCCCCGGCCTTGCGCCAGCGAGTCATCGATGGCGTCAACAGCGTGCCAATCCCCAGCGGAGCAGCCGAGGGCGCCTTCGCCCGCCTCAATCGCGTGCGGATGGCCATCAACCTGACCATGGTCTCACCAGACTATCTGGTTCAACGGTAGGAACAATCACATGGCCGGACCTATCCATCGTCGCCGCCTGTTGAGTATCGGCAGTGGGCTGACTTTTCTCGGGGCTGCAGCGCCGTTCGCGGCACAGCTCGCAGCCGCCGGATCCGCCGCAGGGCAGACAGCCACGAACTATCGCGCCCTCGTCTGCATCTTCCTGAACGGCGGTAATGACAGCAACAATACTGTCCTTGCTACTGATGCCGATTCCTATGGCCGCTATTATGCGGCGCGGAACACCGGGTCCGACCCGATCGCTCTCCTGCCGCCGGGAACACCGCCGATCGCCGTAGGGGCCAGGTCCACATATACGCAGCGCGTTGCGAGGCCCGGGTCGCCCGAGCATCTGGGCGGCATCCTGCCGATCGTGCCACGCACACTCCAGCCTATCCCGGCAGGCACGAATGCGACTCTTCGGACCTTCGGCCTCCACCCTGTGCTGGGGCCGCTGAAAACACTTTTCGACGCGGGCCGTCTCGCCGTGGTGGCCAATGTCGGCACCCTGATAAGGCCTATCACGAAAGCCGAATACCAGGCCGGGACCGTCCCCTTCCCTGCGAATCTGTTTTCGCACAATGATCAGTCATCCACCTGGCAGGCTGGAGCCTCGGAAGGAGCGACCGTTGGCTGGGGCGGCCGGCTTGGGGACATGATCATGGGGATGAACGGAACCAATACGGTGTTCACCGCCATGTCGGTCGCGGGCAATGCCGTCTACCTGTCTGGCAACAATGTGATCCAGTTTCAGGTTTCACCCGGCACCCAACCGGCCCTGATCATCAACGGCTCTATTGGCCTTCCTGCAGGCAGCGGAGTCGGCCAGGCACGCTTGCGGGACATTGCGCGGGACCAGACGTCCTCAAGTCATTTCGCTGCGGACTATGGCACAGTCGTCCACCGTTCCATGGCAGCGGCGACAAGTCTGAACGCCGTGTTCGCATCGGCTGCAGCAAGGGCGATTGCGGGTCCGCCACCATTCGTGAACCCGGTTTCGGGTCAGACAGGTTCAAGCAGCCTCGCAGAACAGCTTTCAACGGTCGCCAGAATGATCGCAGTCGCGAGTTCACTGGGGTTGAAACGGCAGGTATTCTTTGTCCAGACGGGGGGCTGGGATTTTCATGATACCCAGGGTCCGGACCAGGCGATAAAGCTCGCGGAGCTTGCGCACGCCATGTCTTATTTCGACAGCGCCATGGGGAATGTCGGAGGCCTGAACATGAGGGGAAATGTTACCTCGTTCACCGCATCAGACTTCTCGCGCACCTTTACGACAAATGCCGACGGAACGGATCATGCCTGGGGTGGCCATCATTTCGTTATGGGCGGGTCCGTCAGAGGGCGCGATATCTTTGGTCAGTACCCGACGCTCGGCACGGATCGAGACAGCTTCCGTAACCCGGACATGGCCGCGCGTGCGCTTGTGCCCACCACCGCTGTGGAACAGTACGCTGCCACCATGGGCCGTTGGCTTGGGGTCAGCGAGAGTGGGTTGGACACGATCTTTCCGAACCTCAAGAACTTCCCGAAACGTGACCTCGGTTTCATGGCCTGAAGCGGCCCAGCCGGACTGCCTGTCTCCGCCAGACAGGCTTCGCTCGGGCACCGTAACGGCCTTGATCAGACACGGAAGGCGCGGGTCACCAGGCCAGGCGACACCCGATCGTCATGCCCGACAGTCTCCCCGGCCTCGAGCCGTGCGGACCTCTCGGGCATAAAACCAGCCTCCGCCTGGGTTGATCTGAGGCGACATCTGCGCAGATAATGGCCTGCAACGGCCCTGACGCTCATCCGCTGGCGCTACTTTTCCGCGTCCGCCCCCTCTCTGCAACAGGATTTCGGCACCCTGATCACGCATTCAGGATGGGTGCACCGCGGCAACACGGGGCGGCTCGCATGGCAGGAAGGCCGAGGGCTTCGGCAGGGCTGACGCAGGCCGGCACCACAGGTTTCCTGATGCTGCGTACAGAACGATATCATGGACTTCTTCGTTCCATTGCTGGCATCGCCCTCGGAATTGCTACGACCCCCTCTCGGTTTCTGGCTCGTCGCAGACCCTGACTTCCCGCTCGCGGAACGTACCAGCAAACCCGATACGATTGATGTCGAGGGCGCAAATTTCGCCGCAACTCACAGTTTATCAGTTCTGCGCTGGGGTCGAAGCCGAAGATAAGCGACATGCCGATTGATTATGAATAACTTCATTTTAAGTGTGTATGGACCTCGACTACTTTTGATTTGCTGTCATTCATACGCAGCACGGCAACCGGAGGGGTCATGGGCCAGATGCTGTTACAGCGCTCTCGTCGCATCTGTTTAACGGTGCTGGCACTTGCCGTCGCCGGCTGTGGAAACGTCAATGATCAAGCAGGCGCCGGCGGCCCGTCCGGCACCAGCTCACCTCTGATCGAAGCCGCCTCGACCAAACAGAACGCCGCGCGCTTCCTGACGCAGGCCACTTTTGGTCCCACCGACGCGTCCGTGCTCCAGGTACAGGCGCTTGGCTATCGCGGCTGGCTCGACCAGCAGATGGCGACACCATCGTCGTCACACCTTGCCTATGTCGACAACCGGTTCGAGCAGATAAGGCTGGCCAACCCGACCGCGGCTCTGGACGCGACCCATTTCTACGAAAGCTTCTGGCTCTACGCTGCAACCAGCCCGGCCCAGCTGCGCGAGCGGATGAAACTGGCGCTTTCGGAAATCTTCGTCATCTCCCTCGCTGACCCGGTGGTGGAGATCAGGGGCGCAGCGTCCTACTACGACATGCTCGGGAACAACGCCTTCGGGAACTACAGGACCTTGCTCGAGCAGGTGTCCCTGCATCCGATGATGGGCGTCTATCTGACCCACATGGGCAACCAGAAGGAAGACCCTGCAACCGGCCGGAGCCCTGACGAAAACTACTCCCGCGAGGTCATGCAACTGATGTCGATCGGGGTCGAGCAGTTGAACCCGGATGGCACGGTTCGACGGGATGCCAACGGCGCAGCGATCCCAAGTTACACCTCGGCCGACATCACCGAGATGGCAAAGGTCTTCACCGGCTTCAGCTGGTATCATCCCACACCGTCGAACAACACCTTCCTCGGAAGAAACCGCGACCCGGAATCAGCGGTGCGGTCGATGATCCCCTACGCAAATTATCATTCGACAAACTCCAAGACGTTTCTCGGCAAGACGATCCCTGCCGGATCGACCGATGCGCGGGCTGAGCTGAACGAAGCGCTCGACGTGCTGTTCAATCATCCCAACACCGGACCGTTTCTTGCGCGCCGTCTGATCCAGCGGCTGGTGACGTCCAACCCCAGTCCGGCCTATGTCGGGCGCGTGGCGGCGGTCTTCAACAACAACGGACAGGGTGTCCGGGGAGACCTGGCCGCCGTAACCCGCGCCATTCTGCTGGATCGCGAAGCTTCCACGGTTGGGACGGGTCCGGGCTCAGGCAAGGTTCGTGAGCCGATGATCAGGCTGACGAACTGGATGCGGGCCTTCGAAGCAACCTCTGTCAGCGGTCGGTATCTGGTCGGCTCGACCCGCGCCAACGTCTCGCTGGCTCAGGCGCCCCTGACAGCCCCATCCGTCTTCAACTTCTTCCGCCCGGGCTATGTCCCTCCGAACACAAGGCTCGGGGCCGCCAGTCTCACGGCTCCCGAGTTTCAGATCGTCGATGAGGTGTCGGTGGCTGGCTATGCCAACACGATGCTGGGGGCCATCGGCAACGGGATCGGCACCGGGACGGATGTCCGGGCGACCTATGCCAGGGAGGTCGCAATCGCCCACGACGCCAATGCCCTCGCTGACCGGATGAATGCCATTCTCCTCTACGGCCAGATGTCCGGCAGGCTCCGCCAGCGAATCATCGACAGCGTGAACAGCGTGGCGATTCCCGGCGGCACGGCGACAGCAGCGCAGATCAACACCGCACGGCTCAACCGGGCACGGATTGCGATCTACCTGACCATGATTTCCCCCGAATACCTGGTTCAGCGGTGAGGACAAGCACATGACCGGACCCATCCATCGCCGCCGCCTCCTGTCCATCGGGGGCGGGCTGACCGTGCTCGGGGCCGCGGCACCCTTTGCTGCACAACTGGCAGCCGCCGGCTCGGCCGCAGGCCAGTCCGCGCCCGACTACCGCGCCCTGGTGTGCATCTTCATGTTCGGCGGAAACGACAGCCACAACACCGTCCTCGCCACCGACGCCGATTCCTACGGTCGCTACTATGCGGCGCGAAACACGGGCAGCAGCCCGATCGCCCTCCTGCCTCCGGGCACAGCGCCGATCGCGATCGGTGCCACCTCCTCCTACACGGGACGGGTCGCGACGGCCGGGTCGCCGGAACATATCGGCGGCATCCTGCCCATCGTTCCTCGCACCCCCCAGCCCATCCCGGCCGGGACCAATGCGACGGGACGGACCTTCGGCCTGCACCCCTCACTGGCCCCGTTGAAGACCCTCTTCGATGCAGGTCGCCTGAGCGTCGTCGCCAATGTCGGCACCCTCGTCAGGCCGATCACCAAGGCCCAGTACCAGGCTAGGAACACCGCCTATCCGGCAAACCTGTTTTCGCACAACGACCAGCAGTCCACCTGGCAGGCCGGGGCGTCAGAGGGTGCCCGCGTCGGGTGGGGCGGTCGACTGGGCGACATGATCACGGGCATGAACGGGACCAACACCCTGTTCACGGCCATATCCACGGCCGGCAACGCCGTCTTCCTGTCCGGCCAGAACGTCATCCAGTACCAGATGACCACCAATGCGCAGCCGGCGGTCGTGATCAACGGCACAGGCGGCACGCTGTTCGGGTCGACTGTCGCCCCTTCAAGGGTCCGCGACACCATCCAGGATCAGACCTCGGACAGTCTGTTCGCCGCCGACTATGGCACTGTGGCCAACCGTTCCATGGCCGCGGCCACCAATCTGAACATCCAGTTTGGCTCTGCGGCGGCGACAGCCGTCCCTGCACCCACGCCGTTCTTGAACCCGGTCACCGGCTTGTCTGAGACCAACGGCCTTGCAAGCCAGCTGGCGACCGTCGCCCGAATGATCGCGGTATCCAGTTCGATGGGGCTGAAGCGCCAGGTCTTCTTCGTCAGCATCGGCGGCTGGGACAACCACGATGTCCAGAACACCGTCCAGGCCGCCAACCTGGGCCGGGTCGCCCACGCCATGGCCTATTTCGATACGGTCATGGGCAATATCGGCGGGCTGAACATGCGCCAGAACGTGACGGCATTCACCGCATCCGACTTCTCGCGCACGTTCACGACCAATGGCGACGGGACCGACCATGCCTGGGGCGGGCACCATTTCGTCATGGGTGGCTCCGTCAAGGGCGGCGACATCTATGGCCAGTACCCGACCCTCGGCGTCGATCTCGGTACCTTCCGCAACCCCGACATGGCGGGCAATGCCCTGGTCCCGACGACGTCCGTGGATCAGTATGCAGCGACCATGGGTCGATGGCTGGGGGCCAGCGAAGGCGGGCTGGACGCGATCTTCCCCAACCTCAGGAACTTCCCGGCCCGCGACCTCGGCTTCATGAGCTGAGGCGTTCGCGCCTATTCGACGGCGACGGGCGGAACGGGCGGAACGGGTTCGACCGGTGGCAATGGCACTTCCGTGTCCTCGCCGAGATAGGTAACCCGGCAGTCGCCCTCGACGGTGGTGAGGCGGCCGTTGGCGCTGTCGACGAACGACACCCGCCCGCCCTCGTCATACTCGATCTTGCCGGTCGAGCGGCCGCGGAAATTCTCGGTGCCATAGGTCCAGCAGACGATATCGGCGGGCTGGTCGGCAAATGTGGCGGCCTGCTGCGCGCGTTCGCTGTCCGTGCAGGCTGCCGCCCCCAGGATCAGGGCCGACACGGCGGCAGTGGTGATGATCCGGTTCATGCGGCAAACCTTCCGCCACGAGCCGCATAGGCCTGGGTGCCGCGTGTGATCACCCGATCATAGGGCAGCACGGTCTCGATCTCGATTTCGGAAGCCCCCTTCAGCCGGTCATAGATCGGACCGAAATCTTCCAGCGTGGCGTCATTCAGAGCCTCGATCGACGGGATAACGAAATAGACCTGCTGGAAGTCATCGATCCGGTAGTTGGTCCGCATGATCCGCTCCAGATCGAAGGCGATCCGGTTGGGTGACGGGTCCTCCAGAGCGAACACGCTCTCGGTCGCCGACGACACGATGCCCGCACCATAGATCCGCAGACCGTCGCCCTGATCCATCAGCCCGAACTCGACCGTATACCAGTAGAGCCGCGCCAGGTTCGTCAGCATCCCCAGGCTCTGGGCCCGCTGCCCGCCCTTGCCATAGGCCTGCATGTAATCGGCGAAATCCGGGTCGGTCAGCATCGGCACATGCCCGAACACATCGTGGAAGATGTCGGGCTCCTGCAGGTAGTCCAGCTGGTCCGGCTTGCGGATGAACTGTCCCGACGGGAACCGGCGGTTGGCCAGATGGTCGAAGAAGACATCGTCAGGAACCAGCCCCGGCACACAGACCACAGTCCATCCGGTCAGGGCCTGCAGCTTGGGATTCATCAGGGCGAAGTCGGGGATGCCGCCCGTATCCAGCCGCAGGGCCTGCAGCCCCTTCATGAAGGCATCCGCCGCCCGGCCCGGCAGGATTTCCATCTGGCGGGCATACAGGGTGTCCCAGGTCGCATGCTCGACCTGGGTATAGGCACGCCAATTCTGGCTGATGGTCCAGTCGGCCGCCGCCCCCTCGGGCGGCTCTGCAAACACGTGTTCGAAATCAGCCATTACCTGCTCCTCAAGCCTGCCAGTCTAGCGACGGCGTCAGACCATCGCCATCCCGCCGTTCACATGAAGCGTCTGACCGGTCACATAGGCTGCCTCATCCGACGAAAGATAAACGGCGGCGGCCGCGATTTCGTCGCCCGTCCCCAGCCGCCCGGCCGGGATTCGCCCCAGGATGCCCTCGCGCTGCTGGTCGTTCAGGACGTCCGTCATCGGGCTGGCGATGAAGCCCGGCGCGATACAGTTGACCGTGATTCCGCGCGACCCGACTTCCTGCGCCAGCGATTTGGAAAAGCCGATCATCCCGGCCTTGGACGCCGCATAATTGGTCTGGCCGGGATTGCCGGTCACCCCGACCACCGAGGTGATGCCGATGATCCGCCCGGTCCGGCGCTTCATCATCCCCTTCATGGCCGCACGGGTCAGGCGGAAATAGCCCTCCAGATTGACCTTCAGGACGCTCTCGAAATCCTCGTCCTTCATCCGCATCAGCAGGCCGTCCTTGGTGATGCCGGCATTGGCCACAAGGATGTCCAGACCTGCGCCCGCAGCCTCCTCGGCCCGCCCCACCAGCCCGTCCACGGACACGGCATCCGACAGGTTGGCCGCTGCCACGAAGGCCCGCTCGCCCAGTTCGGTGGCCAGTTCCTGCAGAACCGCCTCGCGCGTCCCGGACAGAACGACCGTGGCCCCCTGCGCGTGCAGTGCGCGGGCGATCGCCCCGCCGATTCCGCCCGTCGCTCCGGTCACCAGCGCCGTCTTGCCTGTGAGATTAAACATCGTCTGTCTCCCTTCCTTCTCCCCCTGCGGGAGAAGGTGGCCCGCGAGGCGGGTCGGATGAGGGGTCGCATGGACCCGTGAATCTATAACCGAAGACCGTCTGGAAAGAGCAGTGTGACTTCTCATCCGTCAGGCTTCGCCTGCCACCTTCTCACGCAGGGGGAGACGGAAAGTCAAAGCCCTTTCGCGACCCTTCTCCCCTTGCGGGAGAAGGATTCAGACGTGACTTCCCGTGTTTTCTCTACCACCGTCCGCACCTGTTTACGGAGTAGCCCCTTGATCCAGCCGTCGATTCTGCAGCCCACCCGTCGCGGTCTGATCCTCGGGGCCAGCGGCCTGACCGCGGCCTGCGCGACCACCCGCGCGCCTGCGCGGAGCGACGCTGTCCGGTTTGCGGCGACCCAGGCTGTGCTGGACCGGTATGTCGCTGATGGCAGTCTGCCAGGTGCCACGGTCGGGCTGCGTCTGCCCGGCGGCGACCGCGCCTATCTGCAGGCCGGGACGCAGGACTACATCCCCTCCCCGGCCATGAACCGCGACAGCCTGTTTCGCATCTATTCGATGACAAAGCCGGTCACTGGAGCAGCAGCGGCTCTGCTGGTCGAGGACGGGCGGCTGTCGCTGGACCAGCCCGTCGTCGACTTCATTCCCGAGTTCGCCCGCCTGACCGTCGCCACCGACCCGGCCAACAGCCTCGCGGCACGGCCTGCCACCCAGATCATGACGATTCGCCACCTGCTCACCCATACCAGTGGCCTGACCTATAACATCATGGGCAACGGCCCCGTGCAGAAGGCCTACCGCCGCGCCGGGATCTTCCCGTTCACCGGCGACCTCGGCGCCGTCCCCGGCGACGGGCCGAAGGTCACGGATCTGGACGAAATGGTCCGCCGTCTCGGCGAAATCCCGCTGCTGTTCGAACCGGGTCGGGCCTGGCACTACAGCGTGTCGCTCGACGTCCTGGGCCTGGTCATCCAGCGCGCCTCGGGCATGACCTTCGAGGACTTCCTGCAGCGCCGCCTGTTCGACCCCATCGGCATGGACGATACCCGCTGGCGCCTGGGTGGCGGCGACGCTCGCCGCACGGCCGCCGTCTATGACTATGCAGGCGAAGGTCGTCGCCCGGCCGCCGGGGCCTCCATCGCCGCCTATTCCGCCCCGGTGACCCTGTTCGCAGGCGGGGCGGGTCTGATCTCGTCGACCCGGGACTATCTCGACTTCATGACCATGCTGCTGGACGGTGGCCGTGCCGGACGCGTCAGGGTGATGGACCCCGCGAC
>QBLX01000005.1:12938-23963 GCA_003241825.1 Alphaproteobacteria bacterium | reverse complement strand
CGCGGCTGGGTCGATCCCGCCAATGACATGGCCGGGGTCGTCATGGTCCAGTTCTTCAACGCAGAAATCGGCCTCGTGGCCGAGACCCGCGCGGCCATTGCCCGGGACATGGCCAGCTGATCCTCATCTCTCCTTTCGCGCAGGCGAAGGGAGAGACGCGTTTCAAAGCCCCCTGGCGAAGGCTTCCAGCTCTTCCGGCGTGTTGAGCGCCACCGCCTCGGCGTCGGGTGCGATCCGCTTGGCCATGCCGGTCAGGACCTTGCCCGAGCCGATCTCGGCAAAGCGGGTCACGCCGCCTTCGCCCGCCATCCACTCCATGCTCTCGCGCCAGCGCACCCGGCCCGTGACCTGATCGACCAGCAGGCCGCGCAGGACCTCCGGGTCCCGCTCGGCCCGCGCCGTCACATTGGCCACCACCGGCACCACAGGCGCGATGATCGTCGCCGCGGCGAGCGCCGTCGCCATCTCGTCGGCTGCCGCCTGCATCAGCGGGCAGTGGAAGGGAGCCGAGACATTCAGCGGGATCGCCCGCGCGCCCAGTTCCTTGGCCTTCTCGATCGCCCGGTCGACGGCGGCCTTCTCGCCGGAGATGACGATGTTGCCGTTGTTGTTGTCATTGGCCACGACACAGACCCCGACCTCGGAGCCCGCAGCGGCGGCGGCTTCGGCGAGAGCCAGGTCCGTCCTGGGCCCGATCAGCGAGGCCATCGCCCCCTTGCCTACCGGCACCGCCCGCTGCATCGCCTGGCCGCGCAGCTTCAGCAGCCGCGCCGTGTCCGCCAGCGATATCGCCCCCGCCGCGCACAGGGCTGAATATTCGCCCAGCGAATGCCCGGCGACACAGGCCGCGGCCGACACATCGACCCCGAACTCGACCTTCAGCACCCGCATGGCTGCCATCGAAACCGCCATCAATGCCGGCTGTGCGTTCTCGGTCAGGGTCAGCTGGTCCTCGGGGCCATTGCGCATCAGTCCCGACAGGTCCTGCCCCAGCGCCTCATCGACCTCGGCAAACACCTCGCGCGCCGGGCCGAAGGCATCGGCAAGGCTCGCGCCCATGCCCACCGACTGGCTGCCCTGGCCGGGAAAGAGGAGTGCAAGGGTCATGAAAGGCCTCGGAGATTGCGACAGATCTGTCGCGAGGGTTAGGCCAAGCCGCCGCCCGGCTCAAGGGTTCCGGAAACGCGATCAAGAGGTCGCCGATCTGCCACAATCTGTGGCAAACTTTTGTCTCGAGTGGGTATCAGGGGGCATTGATGAGCGTGACACAGGTGAGCGTGCTGGCGCTGGCGATCGGTGCTGTTTCGATCCTGGGCCCGACGCAGCAGGCTCAGGCCCTGACGCCGGAGCCCGTATCGGCTCCCGCTTCCGACCCCAATGTCACGCCCTATGCCGCGAGCTTCTTCACGGAGTTCCGTCCCCTCACGGCCCTCGACATGATCGGCCGTATCCCGGGGTTCCAGTTCGACGGCGGCACCTCGGGGCGGGGCTTTGCCGGGACGGTCGGAAACATCCTGATCGACGGCGAACGCCCCCCGGTGCGCAGCGATTCGCTGCAGTCGATCCTGTCGCGCATCCCCGCTGACCAGGTCGAGCGGATCGAGATTGTCCGTGCCGGTGCCGGCGGTATCGACATGGCGGGCAAGTCGGTTGTGGCCAATGTGATCCGCGCGCCCGATGGTGGCCTGACCGGCTTTGTCAGCGGAAATCTGCAGGCCAATACGGATGGCCGGTTCAACCCGAGCTTCAACCTCCAGGCCCAGCGACAGTTCGGCGGACGATCCATCGAAGCCGCCTTCAGCACCTATGGCGGTTCGGGCGAGGACTACGGTCTTCGCGAACGTCGGACCCCGGACGGACGGCTGCTCCTGCTGGGGCGGACCGACGGTGTTTTTGAATACAGCGGCGCAGAGGTCACCAGCGTCTATGAGGGCCCCCTGGCGGGCGGCCGCGTCCGCCTCAATGGCCTCGTCGAATACAATGCCGACGGATATGACGGCGTCGACCTTCTGCTGTTCCCGACTGGCCAGGAGCGAAATCTTGAGGATGAGAGCCAGACCAGGGCCGAGGTCGGGGTTCGCTGGAGCCGGGACCTGCCGCTCGGCATGACGATGGAAGTGCTGGGATCGAAACAGCGCGTCTGGGACGAAGAAGCAGGCGAGTTCGACACCCCCGACTTCACCTCACAGTCGGTGAATGAAGAATCCCGCGGCGAAAGCATCGGTTCGGCGGCCGTCCAGTTTGCATCCCTCAAAACCCCGTGGGGTGACGTCGCTATCGAGACCGGCAGCGAAGTCGCCTTCAATTTCGTGGAGAGCGCCACCGCCTTCCGTTTCAACGGCTCCCCCCTGCTCCTGCCGGGCGACGACACCCGCGTGGAGGAACTTCGCAGCGAGAGCTTTGTCTCGGCCGTATGGGCCCCGCAGACGATGCTGAGTGTCACGGCGGCCATGCGGTATGAGCGCTCCCGGATCACTGCCGCAGGGTCGGGCGGAGCTGCCGAGACAAATCTCGCCTTCCTGAAGCCGCGCCTCAACGTGTCCTGGACGCCTCGCCCGAGCCATTCCGTCGACTTCAGGCTTGAGCGCAACGTCGATCAGCTGTCCTTTGGTGCCTTCGAGGCCTCGGCCGCCTTTGCGACCGGCGTCTTCGGGCGGGGCAACCCCGATATCCGCCCCGCCCAGACCTGGATCAGTTCCCTGCGCTATGAGCGGGTGTTCGACCGCCAGGGGTCGATTGTGGCGGAACTCACCCACGAGGCGCTGGACGAGGTCCTCGGTCAGGTCGTCGTCGTCGAGACCCTGCCCGGGGAGACCCTGTCCCGGTCCTTCAATGTGACGCGCAACGTCGGCCCAGCGAAACGGGGCACGGCCCGCGTTTCCGGTCGCCTGCCGCTGGACAAGTACGGGATGACCGGCGGCATCGCCTCGGCATCCTTGCAGGTTCGCAAGTCCGAAACCGAGGATCCCGTCACCTTCCTGGAGCGCCGCCTGTCGGGCGAGCAACCCACCAGCTGGAGCCTCGGCCTCAGCCAGAACCTCGTCAAACAGAAGATCAGCTGGAGCATCGGTGCCTCCAGCGGACAGGAGAACCGGTCCTTTGCGCCGACCGTCCTGTCCAGCTTCTCGTCCGAGCCGTCAATCAACGGCAACATCAGCTGGCGCCCCGACGACAAGCTCAGCCTGAGCGCGGGGGTCAACCTGGCCAGCGATTCCGAGCGACGCTTCACCCTGTTCGGCGGCCCTCGCAACCGGTCCGGCCCGGTCTTTGACGAACGCTCATCGGACCGGGGAAACCTGAGCGCCTTCGTCAGCGCACGCCGCAATTTCTAGGTCGGGTAACCCTTGCGCCAGGGGGAATGGCTTCCCAGTTCCCGGCACGCCAGCATCAATCGGTCCCGGATTCCAGACAATCCAGACTATCCAGACTCTGTTTCTTCCCGGCGCAGTCTGGCCCCGGCAGCCCATCCTTGCTCCCGGGACAGTTTTCCCCTATAGGCCCCGGCTTTCCAGGGCTTCGGTCCTGAAGCGGAATACCAAAGGGTTCGGGAAGTCATCCCGGCCGCCGCCTCAGGATCCATCGCCGAAGCGGCTTACCCGGCCGCATCGACGCCGACGCTCTACAAGGGAGACGAACGCATGGCTCTTTACGAGCACACGGTCATGTCGCGCCAGGATATCAGCGCGCAACAGGCCGAAGCGCTGAACGACACCATCAAGGATCTGATCGTCGCCGGTGGCGGCTCGGTCGCCAAGATCGAATACTGGGGTCTGCGCAACCTGACCTATCGGGTCAAGAAGAACCGCAAGGCGCACTATTCGCTGCTGGCCATCGACTGCCCGCCTGCGGCCATGGCCGAAGTCGAGCGTCAACTGGGCATCAACGAGGACGTCCTGCGCTGGCTGACCATCAAGGTCGAGGAGCTCGACCTTGAACTGTCGCCGCTGCTGGCCCGCCGCGAGCGCGAACGCGAGCGTGACCGCCCCGTCCGCAACGACGAAACCGTCGAAGCGTAAGGATCAGATCATATGACCGATACAACCGCTCCCCGTTCCGCAAACGTCCCCGGCACCCCTGCCGGTTCGGGCGGTGGTGGCCGCCGTCCTTTCAATCGTCGCCGCAAGACCTGCCCGTTCACGGGTGAAGGCGCGCCGAAGATCGACTACAAGGACGTCAAGCTGCTGCAGCGTTACATCTCCGAACGCGGCAAGATCGTGCCCTCGCGCATCACTGCCGTGTCCCAGATCAAGCAGCGCGAACTGGCCAAGGCCATCAAGCGCGCCCGCTATCTGGCCCTCCTGCCTTATGTGGTGAAGTAAGATGAAGGTCGTTCTGCTGGAACGCGTCGAGAATCTCGGCGCCATCGGCGACGTCGTGTCCGTCAAGGACGGCTTCGCCCGTAACTTCCTCCTGCCGCGCGAAAAGGCGCTGCGGGCCACATCCAAGAACCTCGAGAAGTTCGAACTCGACCGCGTTGCCATCGAGCAGCGCAACGACAAGAACAAGGGCGACGCCCAGAAGGTCGCCGACAAGATCGATGGCCAGTCCTACGTCATGATCCGTCAGGCGGGTGAAACCGGCCAGCTGTACGGTTCGGTCGCCGGTCGCGACGTCGCCGAGGCCGTTCGTGCCGAAGGTGGCAAGGTCGAGCGTTCGCAGGTCGTCCTGAATACGCCGATCAAGACCCTGGGTGTCCACGAAGTGCTGGTTCGCCTGCACGCCGAGGTCACGGCCACGGTCAAGATCAACATCGCCCGTTCGGCCGACGAAGCCGAGCGCCAGGCGAAGGGCGAGGACGTCATCAAGTCGGCCTATGACGAGGACCGCGAAGCGGCGATCGAACAGGCTCGCGACATGGTCGCCGGCGGCGCAGGCCAGCAAGACGGTCTGGGCTCGGAAGCCTGATTTCTTCTATCCCCTCCGGATAGAGACAGTCGAAACAGGGCGCATTCCTCCGGGGATGCGCCTTTTTTTCCGCTCGCCTCATCTATGTCAAAATTGCAACGGGCGCGGATAGTCGCACGCACCGTGCTTGACCTGACCTCTGCGCAACATCAGCTTGCAGACAAGGGCGACAGGATGCGGCAATGCGCAAGAAATTTGCGCAAACCGGCGGATCGCTTGTCATCGAGCTGTCAGGATCACAAATGCGCAACGTCTCCACCCGTACGCTTCTGCTGGGGTTCGCCTCGGTCGCTGTCCTCTCCTTCCCGGCTGCGGCCCTTGCCCAGGCCCCTGCAACGGCCCCTGCCTCGCAGGAAGAGCCTGACGCAACGGTGGACGACATCGTCGTCACCGGCACCCGCACCGTCGGTCGCAGCCGCCTCGAGACCCTGGCTCCGGTCGATGTCATCAGTGCCGAGGTCCTGACGCGTCAGGGCACGGGCACCGAGCTGGCGGCAGCTCTCGCCGCTTCCGCACCGTCCATCAGCTTCCCCCGCCCGGCCATCACCGACGGCTCGGACCACGTCCGCCCGGCGACCCTGCGGGGTCTCGCCCCCGACCAGGCCCTGGTCCTGATCAATGGCCAGCGCGGCCACGTCGCAGCCCTGCTGAACGTCAACGGCAACGTCGGACGCGGCTCGACCGCCTTCGACCTGAACACCGTGCCCTCCGTCGCCCTGGGGTCGGTCGAGGTCCTGCGCGACGGCGCATCGGCCCAGTACGGTGCCGACGCCATCGCCGGTGTGATCAACCTGCGTCTGCGCGAGGCCAGCAGCGGCGGCGGGCTGACCTTGAACTACGGCATCTATGACACCGAATACACCACCGCCCGGGGTGACCAGAGCGCCAGCGACGGCGAGCAGTACTCCGCCGCCGGCTGGGTCGGCCTGCCCCTGTTCGGCGACGGCTTCCTGACGCTGTCGGCTGAAGTCCAGAGCCGCGCGCCAACCAATCGTTCCGACTTTGCTGCACCGACCGCCGTCAACGGTGGATCTTCCAGAACCGTGCTCGGTCGCTTCGGTGATCCTGAGACTGAAGCCTATGCGGGCTGGTTCAATGCCGGCAAGCCGCTGAGCGGAGGCTGGGAAGCCTATGCCTTCGGCGGCTATCAGCACCGCGACTCCAGCGCTGCGGCGACGGCGCGGGCGTTCAACAATGCCAACAACATCATTTCGGTCTACCCGAACGGTTTCCTGCCAAACATCGTCACCGCGATCGTGGACACCAACATCTACGGCGGGATCAAGGGGCCGGCGGCAGGCTTCGACTGGGACATTTCGGCAGGCTACGGACGCAACGAGCTGGAGTACCGGGTCGAGAACTCGATCAACGCCTCGCTCGGCGCTGCATCGCCGCGTTCGTTTGATGCCGGTGGTCTCGGCTATGACCAGTTCACCTTCGCCATCGACGCCGTGCGTCCGATCGAAGCCGGCCTGTACGAGCCACTGAACCTGGCGCTGGGCGTCGAGTATCGCGCCGAGGCGTTTGATGTCACGGCCGGTGAACTCGCCTCCTACACCCGCGGCACGGCAGGCACGGCATCAGCCGGGGGTGGCTCTCAGGGCTTCCCGGGCTTCCAGCCCTCCAACGTCACCGACGAGGACCGCAGCAACATCAGTGCCTACGTCGACCTGGAAGGGAAGTTCACCGAACAGTTCACACTCGGCCTCGCCGCCCGCTACGAGGACTATTCCGACTTCGGCGATACCCTGACCGGCAAGATGTCGGCGCGCTACGACTTCACGCCCGGCTTCGCCCTGCGCGGTGCCATCTCGACCGGCTTCAAATCGCCCGCGCTGCAGCAGCAGTTCTTCTCCTACGTCGCCTCCAACCTCGTAGCGACGACGCAGGGCGTCGTGATCCAGCAGAACGGTTCGTTCCGCGTCACCGATGCGACGGCCATCGCCCTCGGCGCCAAGCCGCTGGAGCCCGAGACCTCGACCAACTATTCCGCCGGTGCGGTCTTGCGCCGGGGCGGGTTCGAACTGACGGTCGACGCCTACCGCATCGATCTGCAGGACCGGATCATCTATTCGGAAACCCTCGGCGTTTCGCGGCCCAGCCAGAGCGCGGCCTCCACGGCCGCCATCCAGACCCTGCTCGCTCCTCTCGGTGTGGCCGGGGCCCGCTTCTTCCTCAACGGCGTCAACAGCACCACGTCCGGTATCGATCTGGTGGCACGCTATCGCACGGTTCAGGATTATGGCCGGTTCGACTTCACCCTGGCCGGAAACTTCAACGAGACTGAAGTGACCCGCACGCCGCCGGTCCCCGCCAACCTGGCGATCGCGCCCTCGAACGACTTCCTGTTCGACCGCTCCAGCCGCCTGACCTTCGAGGAAGGCACGCCCGAGCAGAAGATCGTCGGCAGCGTCGACTGGGAACTGGACGGCTTTGCCGCAACGGTCCGGGTCACCAGCTATGACTCGGTGCTGGTGCCCAACAACAACGCTGTCCTCGACTACCAGACCGGGGATGCGCTGCTGGTCGACCTGGAAGGCCGCTACACCTTCCCGTTCGGGGTCACCGCAGCCGTGGGGGTCAACAACCTGACCGACGAGTATCCCACCGCCACGCCCACTGCCCTGAACGGGGCGACGGGCTCGGTCGGCTTCCCGAGCTTCTCGCCCTTCGGCTTCAACGGTCGCTTCTTCTACGGCCGTCTCAGCTACGCCTTCTGATCCGGCAAGGGCGGCACGACAGGGATGTCGTGCCGCCCTCCTGCCTGAGCCACAACCACAGCAGAAAGGTTGCGCCTCGAGTGGCTGAAGTTCAGTCCTGGCTCAAAGGGGATTCATCCCGAGCGGGCCTGTTCAGCCACTGTTCACAGAGGCTTGTGTTTCCTCGGCTGGATCAGCATCGGGGCGATCGGGAGAGATGTATGAAACGACTGGCATCTGTATTTTTTGCGTTCGGCCTTTTCATGGTGCCCGACGTCGCGGCCGCTCAGGGACGCACGCTCGACGCCTTTGTGGCTGAGGCGAACCGTATTCCACTGAACGCGACGTCAGCACTCCGTCCCAGTGCCCACCGCCTGAGAGGCGAGGCCGAGCGCGCCTTCCGGACCATCGGCACCGAGATCCAGACAGCCCGTGCCGCCGGTCGCACCCCACCCGCCTGTCCGCCGGATCGCATGAGCCTCAATCCGCAGCAACTGCTGGGCTTCCTCAACGCCATCCCGCAGGACCGTCGTCAGCGAATGAGCGTGACCGACGGCTTCCGGACCTGGATGCGCGAGCGCTACCCCTGCCCGGCCTGACCCTGCAATCGATACCGTCTCGGGAATTTCCGGACAGTCCACAAGCCCGCGCACTTCTCCACCACCGAAGCCCGTCACACGCATGTCGCGGCGGCTCGAGACGGTTAAGCAAACGTGGATGAACGCCTTTGCTCCGATCAGCGCTGATCATCTCGCCATACCGTCGCTACCCCATAACCTGGAGGCCGAGCAGGCGCTCCTGGGTGCGCTGATGTTCGACAATGCCGTGTTCGAACGGCTGTCAGACCGGCTGCGGGGCCAGCATTTCTACGAGCCCTTTCACCAGCGTCTGTACGCCGCGATCGAGGACCATATCCGCCAGGGCATGCTGGCCGAGCCGACCATCCTGATGGAACGGTTCAAGCAGGACCCTGCCTTTGCCGAGTTCGGTGGCCTGCGCTACCTCGCTGACCTGATGGACCGGGCCCCTCCGGGCGCCAACGCCCCAGACTATGCCCGCGTGGTCTATGACCTGGCCCTGCGCCGCGACCTGATCCGGATCGGCGGGGACATCATCAAGGATGCCCCTGATCCCGAAACCGCTGCCATCGACCAGATCGAACAGGCGGAACTGACCCTGTATTCCCTGGCCGAGAGCGGCGCGCCCTCCTCGGGCTTCGTCAGCTTCTCGACCGCGCTTGCCGGGGCCGTGCAGATGGCCGGCGAGGCCTATCAGCGCGACGGGAAGCTGGCCGGCCTGGCGACCCACCTGGACGACCTGGACCGGATGCTGGGCGGTATGCACCCCTCCGACCTGCTGATCCTCGCGGGCCGCCCGTCGATGGGCAAGACGGCGCTGGCCACCAACATCGCCTTCAACGTCGCCCGGAACTACCGCTGGGAGCCTACGCCCGAGGGCCGCAAGACGGTCTCCGGCGGTGTGGTCGCCTTCTTCAGCCTGGAAATGAGCGCCGAACAGCTGGCCATGCGGATCCTGGCCGATGCCTCGGGCGTGTCGTCGGACAAGCTGAGAAAGGGCGAGATCGACGCCTCCGATTTTGGCCGCGTGCGCGATGCCGCCATCGAGATTGGCGAAAGCCCGCTCTACATCGACGCCACCGGCGGTCTGGCCATCTCGAAACTGGCCGCCCGGGCGCGGCGCCTGAAACGGATGGATCAGGGGCTCGACCTGATCATCGTCGACTACCTTCAGCTGATCACGGTCGGCGGCGGCAACGGGCAGAAGAACCGCGTTCAGGAAGTGTCCGAGATCACCGGCGGCCTGAAGGCCCTGGCCAAGGAACTGAACGTCCCGATCATCGCCCTGTCCCAGCTCAGCCGTCAGGTCGAGAACCGCGAGGACAAGCGCCCGCAACTGTCCGACCTGCGGGAATCCGGCTCGATCGAGCAGGACGCCGATGCCGTGATGTTCGTGTACCGCGAGGCCTATTACCTGGGCCGGACCGAGCCTCGCGAAGGCACCGAGGAACACCTGAAATGGCAGGAGGACATGGACGTCCTGCAGCATCAGGCCGAGGTCGTCATCGGCAAGCAGCGCCACGGCCCGATCGGCATCGTCAAACTCTCGTTCGACGCCGACACGACCCGGTTCGGAAACCTGGCCCGCGACGGACGCTATTCGAACGTCAGGGACATTCCGGAATAGCGCCCTCGGGCGGCTCTCAGGCCGCTTTGTCCCAGTTCAGTACCACCTTGCCGGACTGACCGGACCGCATGGCCTCGAAGCCCTCCTCGAAGCGCTCGTAGCCCATGCGGTGTGTGATCAGCGGCTCGAGGTCCAGACCCGCCTTCAGCAGGCCCAGCATCTTGCGCCAGGTCGTGAACATCTCGCGTCCATAGACGCCCTTGATCGTCAGGGCCTTCAGGATGATCGCACCCCAGTCGGTTTCCATCGGCTTGGACGGAATACCCAGCAGGGCCATGCCGCCGCCCATGATCAGGGTATCGACGCACTGTTTGAAGGCGATCGGCGAGCCCGACATCTCGAGTGCCACGTCGAAACCGACCTTCAGGCCCAGCTCGTGCATCACGTCCTTCAGATCTTCGCGGGTCGTGTTCACCGTCCGGACGCCGGGCGCGACCTTCTGGGCCAGCTCCAGCCGGAAGTCATTGATGTCGGTGAGGACCACGGTCCGGGCCCCGGCCTGACGCGCCACGGCGGCGGCCATCATGCCGATCGGTCCGGCACCGGTCACGATCACATCCTCGCCCAGCAGGTCGAACTGCTGGCAGGTGTGAACGGCGTTGCCGAACGGATCGAGCATGGAGGCGACGTCGTCGGACACGTCGTCCGGCAGTTCGATGACGTTGAAAGCCGGCGCGACGACGAACTCGGCAAAGGCTCCCTGCCGGTTCACGCCGATGCCCCGCGTATGCGGATCAAGATGGAAATGCCCGGCGCGGGCCGCTTCCGAGTTCAGGTCGATGACATGGCCTTCGGCGGAGACCCGCTGACCGATCTTAAGGGGCCGGTTGACGTCAGAGCCGATGGCAACGATCTCGCCGCTGAACTCGTGACCCGTGATCATCGGCGTCGGGACATTCTTCCGGGACCAGTCATCCCAGTTCCAGATGTGGATGTCCGTGCCACACACAGCGGTCCGCTTGACGCGGATCAGGACATCCTCGGGCCCGGCAACCGGGATCGGGGCGTCGATCAGTTCCAGGCCAATGCCCGGTGCGGTCTTGGCCAGGGCCTTCATGGTATCGGTCATCAGATTACTCCCAGTTCCTTGCCGGCCGTCGTGAACGCCGCGACCGCTGCATCGATATGTTCAAAGGTATGCGCCGCCGACATCTGGGTCCGGATACGCGCGGCACCGCGCGGTACGACCGGGAACGAGAAGCCGATGACATAGACG
>QBLX01000005.1:6081-12928 GCA_003241825.1 Alphaproteobacteria bacterium | reverse complement strand
ATAGACGCCCAGTTCCAGCATCCGCGCCGCCAGATCCTGCGCCAGGCGCGCATCGCCCAGCATGACCGGGATGATGGGATGCTCGCCCGGCAGCAGGTCGAAACCGGCCTCTGTCATGGCCGAGCGATAGCGGGCGGCATTGGCGAACAGCTGCGTGCGCAGGGTGTCACCCTCGCTGCCCTGGGCAATGCGGATCGCTTCCAGCGACGCGCCGCAGATCGACGGGGCCAGGGCGTTGGAGAAGAGATAGGGCCGCGCCCGCTGCTTCAGCAGTTGCACCACCGGCGCGGTCGCACAGATGAAGCCGCCCATGGCTCCGCCCAGAGCCTTGCCGAAGGTCCCCGTCAGGAAATCGATCTCGACGCCGTGGTGAGCATAGGACCCCTTGCCTTGCGGGCCCAGGAAGCCGGTCGCGTGGCAGTCGTCGACCATGATCAGGGCCTGATACCGGTCGGCCAGGGCCCGGATGTCCTTCAGCTTGGCGATATAGCCATCCATCGAGAAGGCGCCGTCCGTCGCGATGACGATCTCGCGGGCCCCGTCGGCGCGGGCGGCCTTCAGCTGGGTCTCCAGATCGTCCATGTCCGAGGTCGCGAACCGGTAGCGTTTGGCCTTGCACAGCCGGACGCCGTCGATGATCGAGGCATGGTTCAGGCTGTCGGAGACGATGGCGTCCTCGGCCCCGAACAGCGGCTCGAACAGGCCACCGTTTGCATCAAAGGCCGCAGCGAACAGGATCGAATCCTCGAAGCCCAGATAGTCCGCGACCGAACGCTCCAGTTCCTTGTGGATGTCCAGCGTTCCGCAGATGAAGCGCACCGAGGCTGTCCCCGCGCCGCGTTGCTCGGTTGCGGCGTTGGCGGCGTCGACCACCCGCTGATCGCCGCCCAGACCCAGATAGTTGTTGGCGCAGAAGTTCAGGACGTCGCGCCCGCCGACCTTGATCACTGGCCCCTGACGCGAGGCGATCACCCGTTCGGGCTTGGTCAGGCCCTGGGCCTCGATGTCGGTCAGTTCAGTGGCGATACGGGCGTGAAAGGTCGTGGTCATGACCGGACAGGTAGGCTGAAATGACCGGTGTTTCCACCCCGGTGCCGCAGCTGATGGGCGACCGATGATCGCTCTCAGAGGGCGGGTGCCGGTTCCTGCACGGCACGGAAGGGGCTGACCTTCACACGACCCCCGCAGGGACCGAGCTGTTGGGCAAGATCGACGGCGCGCGTGTCGGCAGGCGGAGTCACACGGATTCCCATAGCCGCCGGACAGGTCGTCTGCCCCCCGGTCTCGTCCGGGACGACATTCCAGGCGATATCGAAGAAGGCCATGGCCTGCGGGGCCAGTCGCACCAGTGCGGGCGCCGCCCCGGCCTGCAGATAGCTGCCTGTCTCCTGTTCACTGCGCACCGTGGTGATCGGCTGCTGGATCGCGTCCAGCAGAGCGACGGCAGGATAGCCGGTCAGGCCACAGGGCTGGGCCCCGATATTCTGAACCCCGATCGTTGCCAGCCGATTGCCCGCCCCGGCGTCACCGCCCGCGCTGGACAGCTTGAGATCCGCCGCGCGACAGGGAGCCGGCGTTGCGGTGGCAGCGATCGTCCTGGCTGACGGCGGCAGGGCCCGGCTGCATCGTTCCAGAATGGCAGAGACACCACCGTCGGCCGCGCTGACGCGTCCCAGGGTTCCGGTCTCGATGCCGTTGCGACTCGTGGTCCACCACTGGACCCCGGAACCGGAGTAGCGCGCGCCGGTCGCCGCCTCGACGGAGCGGGTCTGGTAGACATCGCCATCATAGGTGACCACGGCGGACTGGAGGTCCGGATACTGTACGGCGACGGTCTTGCCGCTCTCGCATTCATAGGCAACGGCCGCAGCCGTCAGGACGGGTGCCGAGGGTTCGACGGGCGGCTGGACCGGAGCCTCGGGCGAGCGGTCGCAGGCGGCCAGCAGCAAGACGGCAGCGATGACGGTAAAACGGTCGGGCCGGATCATGATGTCCCCTCGGGTGGCGTCGTCGAAACGCTGTCATCGTCCAAAGGCTGCGATCGCACCGGTGGCGTCAAGCGTGCGCCAACATGATCGATGCCCAGCCGGGCTGCGATCTGCATCTGCCGCTGGCGCTCGGCATAGCCGGCCTGCCGGTCGGGATGGCGGTCGTGGCAGCGTTCACAGCAGACGCCCTCGACAAAGAATGGCGACGTCCTGCCTTCCGGACTGACCGGCATGCGGCAACCGTGGCACAGGGTGTGGGTGCCGGGGCTCAGGCCGTGTCCGACGGCGACCCTCTGGTCGAACACGAAACATTCGCCGCGCCACAGGCTTTCCGCCTCGGGCACGGTCTCGAGGTATTTCAGGATGCCGCCCTGCAGATGGTGGACCTTGTCCACCCCCTCAGCCTTCAGCAGGGCCGTGGCCTTTTCGCAGCGGCTTCCGCCTGTGCAGAACATGGCAACCCGGGGCGGCTCGGGCTGGTCCAGCAGAGCGCGGCCCTCGCGCGCGAACCAGGCCGGAAAGTCACGGAAGCTGACCGTGCGGGGATCGATCGCCCCCTCGAACGTACCGACGGCAACTTCATAGTCGTTGCGGGTGTCGATAATGACCGTATCCGGGTCAGAGATCAGGGCGTTCCAGTCGGAAGCCGCGACATAGGTCCCCGCGTCATGGGCATCCACGTCGGGCCGCCCCAGGGTGACGATCTCGGGCTTGATCCGCACCTTCAGCCGGTGAAACGGCATGGTCTCCGCAGCCGAATATTTGACGTCGAGAGCCTCGAAACCGGGCTGGGCCCGCAGGGTCGCGATCACGGCATCGATCCCTGACCCGGTCCCGGCCAGAGTTCCATTCACGCCTTCATGAGCGACCAGCAGGGTCCCGCGCACGCTGGCAGCCTCGCACGCAGCCTGCATCGTCGCCCGCATCCCTTCGGGATCGGCAACAGGCGCAAACCGGTAGAGGGCAGCAACGCGAAGGACGGCAGTCATGTCCGGTCTCTAGACGTCCCAGCCGCCAGCGAACAGGGCCGGGACAGCGACAGTGCGATACGGTAACGGAACCGCTGCAGTCGACGAAGGGTGAAACATGGGTGAGTGGAAGATCGGGATCATGGGCGGCTCGGGCCTCTATGAGCTGGACGGGCTTCAGGACCGTCAGTGGCACCGGGTCGACACGCCGTGGGGCGCACCGTCGGATGAGCTGCTCAGCGGCACATTGCACGGGGTCGAGCTGGTCTTCCTGCCGCGTCACAGCCGCGGCCACCGGATCCCGCCCGGCGACCTGAACGCCCGCGCCAACATCGCGGCTCTGAAGACGGCAGGCTGTACCGACGTCCTGTCGATCTCGGCAGTCGGATCGCTGAAGGAAGAGCATGCGCCGGGCTCTTTCGTGGTCATCGACCAGTATATCGACCGTACGTTCGCGCGACCGGCATCCTTTTTCGGCCCCGGCATCGTGGCCCATGTCTCTCTGGCTGACCCGGTCTGCCCGCGACTGGCGGGACTGGCGTTCGAGGCCGGGCGAAGCAACGGCGTCGCGATCGTGAACGGCGGCACCTATCTGGCGATGGAAGGGCCCCAGTTCTCGACCCGGGCCGAGAGCCATCTGTACCGGTCATGGGGTTGCGACGTGATCGGCATGACCGGCATGCCCGAGGCCCGTCTCGCCCGCGAGGCGGAGCTGCCCTACGCCTGTATCGGAATGGTCACCGACTATGACTGCTGGAGAGAACACACCGCCGACGTGCAGGTGACAGACGTCCTGGCCATTCTGAAGAGCAATGCCGAGGCCGGGCGCAAACTGGTCGACAGACTGGTGCGAGCGCTGCCTTCCGAGCGGGCGACATCGCCCATCGACACCACCCTGGACATGGCCGTGATCACCGCCCCGGACCTGTGGGAGCCAGACCTGAAGGCCAGGCTGGCGACAGTCTGCCCGCGCAAATTCGGCTAGGACCGGGCGCGATAGCGTTTCAGCGCCGGACCGTCGTCGACGTCCTCCTGCTCGCGCAGGATGGAGACGGCTGACCCCTCAAGATTGGCCAGGGTGTCCGACAGCGCATCCGCGGTCGACCACCGTACGCCCTCGAACGGCAGGCGTTCGCCCGGGCCCCGGCGCAGTCCGATCAGCCAGTAGCCGCCATCCGTCGCTGGACCGAACACGGCCCGGCTGGACCCGAGCGCTCGAAAGGCCGCTGCGACATCGGCCCGTGTCACGGTGGGCGTATCGCTGCCAAGGATGACCACCGGCCCTGGCGGCAGGGACCGGATCACCCGTGTCAGCCGCTCGCCCAGATCGCCGGGCCCCTGCGGAACGGGCGTTCCCGTCCGGACCCAGTCCAGCGGGCAATCCGGCGCGACCGCCAACCACAGCCGCCATCGCGGATCGCGGCCGAGGGTACGGGTGAGCCGGTCCAGAGCATGCCGTGCAAACCGCACCGCCTCGACATCCCCGACGTCAGCCGCCAGCCGCCGCTTGCCCACGCCCAGCAGGGGCCGGCGGGCGAAAATCACAAGGTGACAGGCTCTAGCGGCCATAGAGTTTCGCGATCCGGTCGGCGGACACACCGAGCCGGTACAAACTGATACAGGTCAGGTTCAACGCCGTCTGGCGGATCCACCCGCGCCGCCGCCAGCGAGCGGCCGAGGTCCGGGCCTCGCCGGACAGCCCGACATGCCGGCCCTTTCCGAGACGTCGGATCATCTCGACGTCCTCCATCAACGGCAGGTCCGGATACCCGCCAACAGCGCCATACAGGTCGCGGTGGATCAACAGCCCCTGATCGCCATAGGGCAGGCCCGTATGGCGTACCCGCCATGCCACGGCTTTTTCAATTACCCGCGCCTGCCAGGCCGGATCGTCGATCTCGAGCCGTAGCGAGGCGGCCAGGTCGCGTGCATCCGGACGCTCGATATGGCGGCTGATGGCCGCCCAGCCATCGGGGGAAACGGTCGTGTCGGCGTGCAGGAACAGCGACCAGGGGCGCGTCGCCTCCCGGGCTCCCGCCGCCAGCTGACAGCCACGCCCCCGCGGGCCAGTGACGACCCGGGCTCCGGCTGCATGCGCGATCGCCGTTGTATGGTCTGTCGAGCCTCCGTCACTGACGATTACCGCAACACCGGGCGGCAGGGCGGCAAGGGTCGCCGCGAGCGAGGTCGCCGCGTTCAGCGTCGGGATAATGACGTCGATCTGCTCCAGCGGGCTCACGCGCTGCAACTGGCTCCACCAAGAACGCAGAACTGGGCACAGAAGGGGTGGTTCAGCGACACCCGGCCAGACGCCTCCTCGAGGGTCCGTCCCAGCTCGAAGCCGGGATCGTAGGGCGTCAGGGTGCAGGCGACGACGACAGGGTGCTGTGCCGCCCGACGGCGCACAACCATCCGGCTGGAGGCGCACATCATCTCGGCCGGCGACCTGTGCAGTATGCCCCAGCAGGCCTCGGTGATCTCCGGGACATCGGCGGCCGGTTCCATCTCCGGAAACAGGACCAGGGCCCCGGGATTTCCGGCATCGACCTTCAAACGTTCAGCGGCAAACAGGGCCGCAAAGGCCGCCCGCGCCGATGCCTCGTCCTCGTGCGCCAGCCGCCGTCCGGCGATGGCGAGGCGCAAGCCATGGTCGCGCAGCCAGCGCAGTCCCTCCCAGGCCTTGTCCCACGCCCCCTCGCCCCGCTCGGCGTCATGGATCGGCTGTGTATGGTGATCCAGACTGACCCGCAGCGTCAGGCGGTCGCCCGCGACCTCGGCCAGCCGGGCCAGCCTGTGGTCCCAGCGCATCATCGGCCGCATCGCATTGGTCAGGACCAGCACACGGTGCCCGCTTGCCAGGGCGTCCTCGATCATCAGCAGGATGTCCGGATTCATGAACGGCTCGCCGCCGGTGAAGCCGATCTCGATGGTGCCCATACCCTGGCCGGCGATCTCGTCCAGATAGGCCCGCGCATCGGCTCGCGTCAGATAGGCCAGCGCATCATTGGTGGGCGAACTGTCGATGTAACAATTGGCACAGGCGATGTTGCACAGGGTCCCCGTATTGAACCACAGCGTCTCCAGCCGCGTCAGTGCGACCGCTGCCCGTGGCGAGCCGTCCAGGGTCCATGCCGGATCGACGAATTTCTCCGGCGACAGGGTGCGCGGTCGCGCTGTGACGAAGGGGGACAGGGTGGCCAGGGTCATGGTCTCGACATCTGAAGGGCGCGCCCGGCGAGTGCAAGCGGCTGTCTCCGAGTTACGACAGCGCACCCAGCGAGGTTTCGTCCCGCGGCTACGGTCTGGCTTCGGCGCGACGAACATGGAACACAGGACCGGCAAAGCGAGAGGAAACCGATCATGCGATCAACACTGGCCCGCCTGATCCTGATCGTGGCCCTGCTGTTGCCGGTCTATTTTGCCGTAGCTGCTCTCGGTGCTCGTTTCGGGGTCTTCGACTGGAAATTCGGCCTCGGGACGATGATCATCCAGTGGGGCCCTCGGCTGATCATCGGCGTCCTGGCTGTGGCCCTGCTGATCCTGATCGCGACTCTGGTAAAAGCGCCGCGCAAGGGCTGGCGTTCGGCCCTCATTGCCTTGCTGATCACTGCGGCCGCTCTTGGCTATCTGGGCTGGGTGCGGGGTCAATCGGAAGACATCCCGCCCATCCACGACATCTCGACCAGCCCCGCCGATCCCCCCGCTTTCTCGCCGGCGCTGATGGCTCAGCGTGCCTTGAGCGAAGACGTCAATCCGGTCGTCGATCTGACGGTCCCCATGGCCCGGCTGGAGAAGTATCAGGGTCCCCGCTTTGCCGACATGGCGGATCAGTCGCTGGGCCAGGTTGCGGCAGAGGCCTATCCGGACATCAGGCCCCTCACCACCCCGGCC
>QBLX01000005.1:0-6071 GCA_003241825.1 Alphaproteobacteria bacterium | reverse complement strand
CCTCGCAGAGGCCGAGGCCCAGGGCTGGACCATCGTCAGTCAGGACCCGGCAACCGGCACCCTCAGTGCCACGGCGACCACCTTCTGGTTCGGTTTCAAGGATGATGTCGCGGTCCGCGTCCGGGCCGAAGGAGCAGGCTCCGTGGTTGACGTGCGCTCGACCTCGCGGGTCGGACTCAGCGACCTGGGGGCCAATGCGGCACGGATCGAGGCCTATCTTTCAAGCCTTGCTGCCCGCCTCTAGAGCCGGGTCATGACCGCCATGACCGCTCCTCTTTCGGTGCCGGTCAGCCTGGCCCTCGTCGGCGCGGGCCACACGCATCTGGCTGTCATTGCAAACGCCAGCCGACTGCGGGCTGCCGGGGTGGATCCATTCCTCATTGCGCCTGCCGGCTTCGACTATTCCGGTCTGGCCAGCGGCGTGCTGTCGGGCGCAATGCCTGCGGAGAGCACCCGCATCGACATCGCTGGCCTCGCCCGGAAACACGGCGTCCCGCACACCGTGGCCCAGGTCACCGGCGTCGATCGTCAGGCCCGGACCCTGACACTCGGGGACGGATCGCGGGCGGCCTATGACGCCGTATCGTTCAACATCGGCAGCTCAGTGGAAGACCCCGACGCATGGGCCAGTCTCGAGGGGGTCTGGCCCGTCAAGCCGCTCTCGTCACTCTTCTCCCTGCGCCAGGCGCTGGAGAAGGATCTGGCCGTTGGCACCCGGAGCCCTGCCGTCGTCATCGCCGGAGACGGCCCGACAGGGTTCGAGATTGCCGCCGCCCTGACCGGACTGCATGAACGCCGGGAGCGGTCCGTCAATCTGACCCTCACCGGCCCCACCGCCAACGCCCACTGGGCCCCTGGTTCAGCCGGGCGCAGCCTGACGCGGAACCTCGACCGGCGCGGCGTGAAACGCATCGCTGCCAGGGTCGTGGGCCATGGCGGCCGCCGGATCACACTCTCGGATGGCCAGTCGATCGCCTGCGATCACCTGGTGCTGGCAACAGGTTTGCGGGCATCAAGGTTGACGGATCAGCTTGACCTGCCGCTGGACGACCTGGGCCGGATCAAGGTCGCGCCGATCCTGTGCAGCGTCGGCGACGACAGGGTCTTTGCCGCCGGAGACTGCGCCACGATCAAGGGTTCACCCCGCCCCTTTGCCGGCGTGTTTGGCGTGCGGGCGGCCGAAGTCCTGATCGACAATCTCTGCGCCCTGGGCACAGGCTCCAAGCCTCGACCCTACAGACCGCAGTCGCGCTGGCTTTCGATCATGGACCTCGGCGACGGCACTGGTCTGGCCATGCGTGGCGATCTCTGGTGGCAGGGCCGTCTTGCACTGGCGCTCAAGCGTCGGCTGGATATCGGGTTTGTCGAACGCCACCGCGCCTGACGCCCGTCGAGCGTCTCAGGCCAGATGCTTCGACACCGACACAAGCTTGCGTGTCCGGTCGCTGAACAGGGCGGGCGTGTACCACATTCCGGCCAGCCGCTTGCCGATTTCGCCCCGCGTCGGATAGGGCGCGATCATGCTGGTCATGGCGCTGAGCTTCAGCTTGGCAGACATCGACAGGGACCAGACGTGGATGTGATCCCCGGCATGCCTCCCGACCAGGGTGACGCCAAGGACCTTGCCCTTTTTGGTCGTCACCAGCTTGCCCAGCCCCCGGACATCGCCCTCGGCCAGTGCGCGGTCGTTCTCGCTGAAATGAAACGTCTCGACGCGGACATCCTCGCCATAGGCCTGTCGCGCCTCGGCCTCTGTCTGACCGATCGTGGCCAGTTCCGGATCGCAATAGGTGACGCGCGGCACGGCCAGGGCATCAGCATTGACTGGCGCACCGAAAATGGCCCGCCGCACGAACAGCGACGCGTGGGTCCCGGCCAGGTGGGTGAACTGTCCCCGCCCCGCGACATCGCCGATCGCATGGACGCGTCTGTTGCTGGTCCGCAGGGACTTGTCGGTCAGGACGCCGTGCTCGTCATGCTGGATACCCGCCTTTTCGAGGTCGAGCCCGCCCGTCGACGGGGTCCGCCCCACTGCGACCAGCAGGTGTGAACCCTCGACCCGGCTCTCGCCGTCAGGCCCCTCGACGATCAGGACAAGGCCCGCGCCATCCGGTGACCTCTCGGCTCGCACAGCCCGGGTCCCGTCCTGCAACAGAACCCCGTCCGCAATCAGCTGGTCGCGAACGACAGCCACCGCCTCCGGGTCCTCGCGACCAAGAATCTTCCCTGCCTCGACGATGACAACCTCGGACCCCAGCCGCCGGAAGGCCTGACCCATTTCCACCCCGATCGGACCGCCGCCCAGCACGATCAGCCGCCGTGGCTGCTCGGTCAGCTCGAACAGGGTCTCGTTCGTCAGATAGGGCAAGCCCTCAAGCCCCGGAATCGGCGGGACTGCCGCCCGTGACCCGGTCGCTATAACGATCTTTCGTGCCTCCACCCTGACATCACCGCCGGCCACGATCCGGTCATCCTCGAACCGGGCGTGGGCGCGGATCACGCGGACACCCAGGCCCTCGAACCGCTCCTGGCTGTCGACAGGCGCTATGGTGGCTATCGTCTTGTGCACGTGGGCCATGACGGCGGCGAAATCGACAACCGGCTCCACAGCGCTGATGCCGAGGCCTGCCGTCCGCGCCTGATGCGCCTTGTCAGCGGCTGCGATCAGGGCCTTCGACGGAACGCAGCCATAGTTGAGGCAGTCCCCGCCCATCTCGCCCTTCTCGAACAGGACGACATCGAGACCCAGTTGGGAGGCCCCGGCCGCGACCGACAGCCCGCCCGAGCCGGCCCCGATGACGCACAGATCGACCTTCAGTGTCTCGGTCAAAGGCTCTTCCCCTTGCGGCGTTGATACAGGGTCGTGCCCAACGACAGCAGGCCGAGCGCGACCAGCGGCACCAGCACCTTCGGTTCAAAGATGACGCCCAGATCCGGTGCCTCTCCCCGAGCGACAAGCGCCCCGATCCCGGCCCCGATGCCGCTGTAGATAAAGGTCGCAGGCATGATCCCGAAGAAGGTCGCCAGTGCATAGGCCCGAAGCGGCGCGTGGGCGAGGGCCGCCGCGACATTGACCAGCCAGAAGGGGGCCAGAGGGATCAGCCTGAGCGTCAGGATATAGCCGAGCGCCCCCTGCCCCACACCATCGATCACCTTTTTCAGCATCCCGCCCGACGCCTCTGCCTTTGCCCGCAGCGCCTCCCCCAGCGAGGTCCGGACGGCATAGAAGACGGCCACGGCACCGATCGTCGCGCCGATCACTGTTGCGGAGCCACCGACCCAGGTTCCGAACAGATAGCCTCCCGCAAGGGTCAGGATGATCGCACCCGGCAGGCTTACCGCTGTGGCGATGGCATAGACGGCGATGAAGGCCAGCAGCGCGAGGATCAGGTTCTCGTCGATGAAGCCGCGCAGCCCCGCCTCATTGGCCTGCAGGGCCTCCAGATTCAGATACTGCGTCACACCACTGGCGAAGATCGCGATCACAGCCACGATGAGCACGGCAAGGGGCAGAAACCGTTTGAACTGTTTCATGCCTCAGCCTCTAGCGATCGCATTCAGTGACCAGTCATAGGTGTCGCGCCCGATGCGCGTTGCCGCCTCAAGCCGCGTCTTCAGGGGTGCATCGGCATAGCGGGCCAGATGGGCGATGACGCGGGCGTCCGAGCTTCCGAAGTCACCTGCGTACCATTTGTAGATCGACGACACGACCAGCACTTCGCCATCGAAGGTCACGCCTCTGGGCGAGTTCACATATTCCCGGGCTGCAGCGTCGAGCCCCGGCCCGAGCGTGGCACCGCGCCAGGCGCGCAGCGGCAGGTTGGGGCAGCTGTAGGAGGCGCAGTTCACGGCATAATGGACCCGGGGATCGCTCCAGCCCTTGCGCATGATATTGTGTTCGATGTCGTCCAGCGACAGCTCGACCCCCGCAACGGTGACGACCTTTCGTCTCCAGGGTCCGGCGATCAGCCCCGAGCGGATGTCGCGGATCGACCGCACCGGCCAGGCGTCCAGCACAACATCGATGGTCACCGCATTGTACAGATTGGCCCAGAAGGCGAACTGCTCCGGTCGGGTCAGCGTCAGCGGGCTCAATCGCGTGAGGCTGGCGATATAGGACTTCAAGGCCGCGCGGTCGGCCACTGAGGCTTTCCAGCCCGAATAGTCGACGCGAACCACGCCATCCCGTGAGCCGCGCGCCCGGCGTCCCACCAGGATGTCGAATGCACCATGACTCGCTGTGCCGATTCCCGCCCTGTTGACGGTGAACCCGGCGACGCCGCCGGTCTGGGCCAGACCCGGCCCGGCCACCAGAGCCGCCGCGCCCCCGAGTATCAGCCCACGTCTGGACGTACAGACCATCAGGCCGGCCCCCAGATTTCCTCCAGCCGCTGCGCCCGCCCGCACCGCCATTTGTAGAAATTATAGGTCTGCGAATTCTTCAGATAGTAGTCCTGATGGTAGGTTTCGGCGTCATAGAATGTGGCTGTCGGAAGGACCTCGACCGCAACCGCGCGACTGAACCTCCGGGCCACCGCCTGCTTCGACGCCTCGGCCGCTGCTGCTTCTTCAGGCGTCGCAGGGAAGATCGCACCGCGATAGGATGTGCCCTTGTCGCAGAATTGCCCGATCGGATCGAACGGGTCGACGTTCTTCCAGAACACGTCCAGCAGCTGGGCATAGGTGACCACAGCGGGATCGTAGATCACCTTCACCGCCTCATAATGACCGGTGTTGTCCGCCGTGACCTGCTGATAGGTCGGGCTGATCGTTGTGCCGCCCGTATAGCCCGAGATGGCCATGGCAACGCCCGGCGTTTTCTCGAATGCCTCCTCGACGCACCAGAAGCATCCCGCTGCGAACACGGCGGTCGCGGCATTGGCAGGCTGGGGCCGCTCGATCGGCTGTGGCGCAGCGCAGGCGGCGAGAAACAGCAGGGCGATGAGGGAGAACAGTCGGGTCATCGGAAGACTCTATCAGCTTCGGGCGCAACGCCGCACCCCACAGCTACGTGGACGCAAGGCCTGCGGTTACCCGACATATGGTCGCGCCGCACGCATGGCCGTCTGCCGTGACGCGGAAACGCGCGATCAGGCGAGCCAGGCTTCTGCAAAGTCCGGCAGGCGTGATGCGGAGGCCGAGAACTGCGGCTCCCGCTTTTCCAGAAAAGCCCGCACGCCTTCCTTACCGTCACCCTGACTGGCGTGGAGCATGGCCAGGGACTCGATCAGATGCGCCGCGCGGGGATCCGGCAAGGCGGGGTTTCGCCGCATCATGTGACGGGTCATGGCGATCGCAGCGGGCGATCGATGAGTGACGAGACGGCGGGCAAAGGCCTCCACGTCCGCCAGCAGAGTATCCGGCTCATGCACCGACCGCAGCAGTCCAGCCTGCAGACAGGCCTCCGGCTTCAGGATGTCGCCGGTGTAGCTCCACTCGAGCGCCTGCTGCAGCCCGACGAGCCGCGGCAGGAACCAGGTCGAGCAGGCTTCGGGCACGATGCCGATCTTGTTGAAAACGAACCCGATCCGCGCCGCGCTGGACGCCATCCGGAAATCCATGGCCAGGGTCATTGTGGCGCCGACACCCACGGCAGCGCCGTTGATGGCTGCAATAACGGGCTTGCTGCATTCATGGATGGCCAGACTGACCCGCCCCCCCGTGTCACGCACACCGGCGATGAGTGCCCGATCCTCGAAACCCGCGTCGAGTTCGGCGAGGGTGGGATCCAGCGTCTCGTCCAGACCGAAGACATTGCCGGACACCGACAGGTCCATCCCCGCGCAAAAGGCCTTGCCCTCGCCGGTCACAACGATGACCCGCACTGCGTCGTCCAGACTGGCAGACCGGAAGGTCGCTTCCAGTTCATCCGCCATCTCGACGGTGAAGGCATTCAACTGCGCTGGCCTGTTCAGACGGACCCAGAGCAGGCCGTTATCGAGGTCCAGTTGCAGGGTCTGGCAGGACATCGGCGTCTCCTGAAAAGTGCGAAGGAGATCTAGCCTGCCGTAATCAGCCGGTCACGCCCCCTTCTGTTTGCAGTTCACTGGACATCAGAAAGCCCCGCGGCT
>QBLX01000059.1:7024-15901 GCA_003241825.1 Alphaproteobacteria bacterium | reverse complement strand
CGCCTGACCAGACAGACGGGCGGACATCGAGTCCACCGTGTAATCAAGGTCATCGACAAGCGATTCATTGGCATAGGTATCGGTCATGGGAGGGCTCCTGGCGGGGTGGGTTATGGCCCTTCAGAACAGCCCCCCGGCGAGGCGGTTCCGGCCAACCAACGCAAACGTGACTGAACAAGGAAGCACCGCTGACGTTGGCCAAGGAGAGAGGGCCCCGAACCATGACTGACCCCACACCCCCGATCGAGATTCCGGATGACCGTCCTGCGCCTGCGCCGGACATCGATCCGTCCCCGGCTTATGAGCCTGAAATTGCTCCGGCAGAGACCCCGCAGGAAATGCCGCAGTACGGGGATGACGGGGCGCTCATCAGTCCTCCGCCAACAGCATTCAACTGAAGCGTGGCCGTCGGCGTAACGACACGCTGGTCCGAGCCCTTGAAAATCAACCTTGATTGGAACCTTGGCCGCAGCGTCGGGTTAACAGATCAACCCCTCCACCAAAGCATGAAAGGAACGCCGAATGGCTGAAACTCAGACCGACCGCCCGTCGGGTGTCTCCAAACGCGGATTCGCCTCTATGGACCCGGAACGTCAGCGCGAGATAGCCCGCAAGGGTGGCGCGAGCGTTCCAAGTGAGAAACGTAGTTTTTCTCAGGACCGGAGTCTGGCCGCTCAGGCAGGCCGGAAGGGCGGCGAGGCTTCTCATGGAAGCCGGCGCCCGGAAGATGAAGTGACCGGATAACTGGCATCAGCAGTCAGTAAAAAAGTGCGCTTTGCGGCGGGACCCCCGGGGTCCCGCCGTTTTGCTGTGCGGTCAGCTACTGAGAACAGCTACGGCCACGGATGGCTGCGCACTCCTGTCAAAAGACACAAGCCTCCAGCCGGAAGCCTTTGACAAGGCTTCGATTGTCCCCAAGGAAAACTTCCTGGAACTCTCTGTATGGATAGTCTCTCCGGCTGCAAAGGCGAACGTCTGGTCGCCGACCATAACGCGTTGGTCTTGGGTGGACCTGAGATGCATCTCCATGCGGGATTCAGCCTCGTTCCACAGCGCGAGGTGCTTGAAGCCATCAAGATCGAAATTCGCCCCGAGTTCGCGATTGGCCCGGATGAGCACATTCAGATTGAAGGCTGCTGTCACACCCTGGGCGTCATCATAGGCTGCCACGAGAGTCTCGGCCTCCTTGACCAGATCGACGCCCAGGATGAACAGCGCTCCTGGACCAAGGCGCTCGCGCGCGGCGCTCAGAAACTGGACGGCCTCGGCGTGGTCGAGGTTGCCGATTGTCGACCCCGGGAAGAACCCGATACGTCTGCCGCGACCCAGTTCCGGCAAGGCTTCCAGGTTCAGGAAGTCCCCGACGAACGGTGCGACCTCCAGATCCGGATAGGACGACCCAATGCGATCGGCTGCTTCGGCTAAGGCTTCGGGACTGATATCGATGGGCACATAGGCAGCGAGACTCTTGGCTGCGTCCAGCAAGATCCTGGTCTTCTCGCTGGCTCCCGATCCGAATTCCACGAGGACGGCGTTCTCACCGAAACGGGCCGTCAGCGACGGGGCAAGCTCCCGCAACAGCACGGCCTCCTGCCGCGTGGGATAGTATTCCGGCAGACGCGTGATGTCCTCGAACAGACGGGACCCCTCAGCGTCGTAGAACCATTTCGGCGACAGCGACTTCTGGTTTTTCGCTAGCCCCTCGACCAGTTCAGCCCGGAACCTGGCGACTTCGGGATCGTCATCGTTCACAGTTCCGGACGCGACGTCCTCGGCCAGTCTCAGTCCCATGAATGCCCACCTCTGGTACGGGTAAAAGAAATTTCGGTATGTGGGCCGCGCATGTCCTTCGGGTGTAGCGAAGGAAGATCCTCGCAGAACCGCCTGATTGGACATGAATTTTCCATTGTATTCGGACGCTGTTCCCTCCGTGGGCGCAAACCCCGGATAGGCCGAATAGGCGCTGGATGTGAACTGCCAAACCTCGCCGAACAGGTTCGAAAAAGCCGCAGGATCAGTGGCTGCAGCATGCTCCCACTCGGCCTCGGTCGGCAGCCTCTTCCCCGCCCAGCGCGCATAGGCGTCGGCCTCGTAGAGACTGACATGCCGAACCGGAGCGGATGGATTCACAGACTTTCGGCCCGCAAGGGTCATGATGGTCCACTCACCATCATCGCAACGCCAGTACAGGGGCGCCGTCCAGCCCTCACGCCCGACTGCCGCCCAGCCGTCAGCCAGCCAAAACTCATGCCGGCGATAGCCACCATCCTCGATGAAGGCGATCCAGTCCCCATTGGTCACCAGATCGCGAGCCAGCGCATAGGGCTCCAGCCAAACCTTGTGGGAAGGTCCTTCATTGTCGAAGGCAAAGCCTTCCGAATGGCCGATCGTTACCAATCCGCGATCAAATGATTGCACACCCCCGATCGCGGACTGGACAGCTGCACGCCGCGGCTCTTCCACATAGGCCGCCGGCTCAAGGGGCGATCGCGACATCAAGTTCAGGATATCCATCGCGAACAGCTCCTGATGCTGTTCATCGTGATGCAGGCCAAGCGTGAAGAGATAGCGTTCGTGCCCGCTGGTCAGGCCCCGCGAGAGGTGATCAACCATGCGCCGGTCGATCTCGTGTCGGTAGGCAATGACATCGTCTATCGATGGACGCGTCATCAGCCCGCGCTCGTGCCGCGCCACACGCTCGCCCAGAGCTTCGTAGTAGGAGTTGAACATCTGCTGGAAGCGCGGATCGACTGCCTGATAGCCCGGAACTGCATTCAGGATCATTGCCTCAAAGAACCAGCTGGTGTGTGCCAGATGCCATTTGCCAGGGCTGGCATCGGGCATGGCCTGGGCTGAGAGGTCCTCGGCCGACAGCCCGTCTGCGAGCGACATCATCCCTGCCCGGACCGCTCGAAAGCGGGCGATGTCGTCACTTTCGACGGTAACTGTGCGGACAGATGCATTCATTGGTGGTCGCTGCTCTGAGATCGGAGCCGCCACGGCGGCACCCTGTGCTCTACCCAATGAAAGGTCCTAGGGTTCGTTCCCGATAGCCAGCACGGATTTGACGGCAACCCGCCCCAGCAGTGCGAAGATGCGACCATGTTCCGATTGGCCGGACCCGTCCTTCGAAGCTTCTGATGCCTCGACGCCTGTGTCCGACTACGACTGATGGCCGTGACTGGTTACCTGCACCAGCCTCCTTGTTGTCGCCGCGACCGATCGACGCGACAGTGGCAAACGCACCCCTGCGGATGCAGCCGCAACCCCGCAAGGGGAGGCGACCAGCACGACTCGTCCGAAGATGCCGTCGTCCCGCGAGCAACTCCTTCCTTGTAAGGAGGTGCGGACCGACGGCCTTCGCGTAGAGTATGCCGCGCCTTATCGAACCGGCCGTCCACCGTGCTTGGCGTACTCAAGCCGGGCGATTGTTCGATTGTGGACCTCGTCCGGTCCGTCAGCGATTCTCAGAGTTCGCACCGTGGCGTACATCTCGGCTAGCACCGTGTCTCCGGATACGCCCGCCCCGCCAAACGCCTGAATTGCATCGTCGATGATCTGCAGCGCCATGCGCGGGGCTGCGACCTTGATCTGGGCAATCTCGGACTTTGCATTCTTGGCACCGGCCTGATCGATCATCCACGCCGCCTTGAGCACCATCAGCCGAGACATTTCTATATTGGTCCGCGCCTCACCGATCCGCTGCTCCCAGACAGAATGCTCCGCCAGCGCTTTTTTGAATGCCGTCCGCGTCAACAGACGCTGGCACATGAGCTCCAGCGCCTTTTCGGCTGCACCGATCACACGCATGCAGTGATGGATACGACCGGGGCCAAGCCGACCTTGGGCGATCTCGAAGCCCCTGCCCTCGCCAGCGATGAGATTTTCGACCGGCACACGGACATTCTCGAGCACAACTTCGGCATGGCCGATGGGACGCTCGTCATAGCCGAACACGGTCAGCATGCGTTCGACGCGGAAACCAGGGGTGTCGGTAGGCACCAGGATCTGGGACTGCTGCTGGTGGGTTGCAGCGCCCGTGTCGGTCTTGCCCATGACAATGGCGATCGCGACGTTCGGATGGCCCATATTGGTCGACCACCATTTACGACCATTGATCACATAGTGATCGCCATCGCGCACGATCGACGTCTGGATATTCGTGGCATCGGAAGACGCCACCTCAGGCTCGGTCATCAGGAAGGCGGAACGGATTTCAGCTGCCATCAAGGGCTTCAGCCAGCGGTCCTGCTGGGCCGCATTGCCGTACATATGGAGGACTTCCATGTTTCCGGTGTCGGGGGCGTTGCAGTTGAAGACCTCGGGAGTCCACAGACCAGTTCGGCCCATCGCCTCGGCCAGGGGAGCGTATTCCAGATTGGTCAGACCCGCGCCGTGTTCGCCCGGCAGGAACATGTTCCAGAGGCCTGCTTCCCGAGCCTCTGCCTTGAGCGCCTCCATGGTCGGTGGCTGCACTGTGTGGTCGGCATGAACCTCGGCCCAGTAGTCGGCAGCGCGCGGCTGGATGCGCTCGGCTATGAACCGGTTCACCTTCTCCTGGAAATGCAGGGCCTTATCGGAGTGCTTGAAATCCATAGGTAAACCTTCCCCAAGGGGATGGGGGAACCCGATCACGGATAACCCCCGCGTCACGGCACAGGAGTGTGCCGCGTCTCCTCCCCCCGAAGGGAGAGGACGATGCAACTAGCGCTTCAGCAGCGGAGCCAGCTTCTGGGCAATCATCATGTCGCCAGCAATCTTCAGCTTGCCCTGCATGAAGGCCATCATCGGGTCCAGCTTGCCGTCCGACAGGGCCATGAAATCGTCCCAGCTCATCGAAACGGTTGCGTCCGCCGGCTTGTCTTCGTTGCTGACGGTGTTGGGCACCGAGGCTCCGTCGATGTAGATCTTGCCGCTGTCGCCGAGGTCGAGCTTGACGGTCTTACCGAGACCCGAGTTGTCGCCTACGGCACCGCGGATGTGTTCGGTGACTTGAGCCAGATCAGCCATGGTCGTTTCCCTTTTTATATGGACAGCAAGAAGACCTAGCCGCACCCGCTACGCCTGCCAAGATCACGTTGCGTAAGGATCGGGCGGCAAGGCGTTACCGGCTCAGGGGCCCCATCAGCATAGCCTTTATGCGCGCAAGGGATTGCGGCGTGATAGGCCCCATAAGTCCCTTGGCTTCGACCGGGAGGTGCTCCAGCGGATCGCCCCCGGTCTGGAAGATGTAGTGGTCAAAAAAGGCACGCCAGGACTCGCGCTCCCGCGGCGGCAGGTCCCGGATCGTCAGCAGCGCGTGGTAGAGGGTGAACTGCGGCGTCACCATCCACTCGGGCCCGTCCCGCCACCAGAAATTGACCAGGGCTCCGAAGTCGTCGATCGATTCCACGTGATGGAACCACAGGCTTGGAATGTAGAGCACATCGCCAGGCTCAAGGTCGGCAACCAGGGCGTTGGACATGGCTTCGACGAAACGGGAGTGGGTGACCAGGTCGGGATTGGCAAAATCCACCATGCTCACCGGCTGACCTGCGAGCGTATTCTCCAGCGGGCCGACGTACAGGTTGGACACCTGATCCGGGGGAAACAGGATGAACCTCCGCCGCCCGGCGACAACGCAGGCGAGGTTCTGGGCCAGATCCCAGTGCGCGGCCGTTCGCGTCCGGTTGCCAAGCCAGAGGGAGGTCAGCCGCTCCACCGAGGGATCCAGAAAAGGCGGCGGATTAGCTTCGGCCAGCCCTGGCAGATGAGTAGGCGCAGGAATTGCACCTGCATAGAGATAGTCCGGCCCCTTCACGGCCAGCCGTTCCAGAAGATCCGACAGCGAGAGCCGGACCCGTTCGAAATTGAATCCCTTCAGATCGTCGCTGTAGAAAAACCGCCCATTCATGTCCGGTGCGCCGACAAAGGCGGAGATGGGCTGAGGGGTTTCAAACTGCCGCAGATAGGCGGGCAATCCGGATCCGGCCTGGACCAGCGGCCAGTGCGACACTCGCCCTCGCATGACCACCGGTCGCCCCTGGTTCGACAGCGCGGCAAGGTCGACGGCATCAGATGCACTTTCAACCAAACGTGGGACAGGCAAACTCGGGATCATGATCGACAGCCTAACGCCAACCTCGCCGAGGGTCACGCATGGCCATGTGGAGGGTTGCATCCCTGTCTGGCAACCGTCGACGACGCCGCGTAAGCAAATGCTGTGCGCTCGACCTCCTCAGCCTTTGCGATCCTGTTCACCGTCAGCCTGATCGCGGCTGCGGGAAATATGGGGCTGCAGTCCGTGCTGCCTGCAATCGGCCGGCAATTCGAACTGTCTGATACCCTGGTGGCAGGCGCCTTTGCCATCTCGGCCCTGTTGTGGACTTTCGCCTCGCCGGTCTGGGCCAGGCTGTCTGACCGGCTGGGACGCAAGAAGGTCATCCTGATCGGCCTCGCGGGCTTTGTTGCATCAATGGGAAGCTTTGGACTTGCGGCGACATCGGGGCTGGAAGGCTGGCTCACCGGCGGGGCGGCCTTCGCGCTGATGGCTGTCGCGCGCGCTGTCTATGGCGTGTTCGGTTCAGCCGCGCCGATCGCGTCACAGGCCTATGTCGCCGACCGCACGTCGCCCGAGGAGCGGACCCAGGCCATGTCGCTATTGGCGTCGGCGCAGGGACTGGGGACCGTGGTCGGGCCCGTACTATCGTCACTTTTCATCCTGCCGATCGTCGTGCTTGCAGGCCCGATGTACGCCTTTGCCCTGATGGGCGCTGTCGTGCTGGCCATCGTCTGGCTCAAACTGCCCAGTGGAGACGTCGTCCGGATCCCCTCCCCCAGCGGTCAGCGCAGCGATGCAGGCAAAGGGCTCTGGAAGGATCGCCGGGTGCGAGACTTCCTGCTTTACGGTCTGTTCGTCACGGGTGCCCAGGCCGTCAACATTTCCGTACTCGGCTTTCACATCATTGATGAAATGGCCGAAACTGGCACGGGTCTGACACAGGCCCAGCCCTTCATCGCGGTTGCCATGTTCGCAGGGGCGGCAGCGACCCTGATGGTTCAGTGGGGACTTATCCCCCTGCTCAAGCTGCAACCCGGTCCGCTGATGCGCTGGGGGGCTGGCCTCGCCCTGGCCGGTAATGTGATCAGCATTGCCGCACCGGGCTACTATGGGGTGGTCGTCGGCTACGCGATCGTGTCGATGGGCGTGGGCTTCGCCCGGCCGGGCTTCACCGCCGGATCGTCCCTCGCTGTTGGCTCGCATGAGCAAGGGGCAGTCGCAGGCCTGATGATGTCGCTGGCGGGCCTGAGCTTCCTCGGCCCGCCGGTGATCGGCGTTGCCCTATACGAATGGTCTGAGCCCGCGCCGTTTGTCGCCAATGCCCTGTTGCTGGCTGCGGCTCTTTGGGTCGCCCTGCGCAGCAAGGCATTGAAGGCCGTTGTGACTGGCCGCCTTGGCGACGCACCGCCAGCCTCGCAACCCGGCCCTGAAGGCAATAGCTAGGTCGAACCGCCAGCCACGGACGGTGATGCCCGCTTGAGCTTCGGCGTCACCATCGGGATGGTCAGCATGGTTGAGCCTACGGCCATGAGCAACAGCGCGGTGAAGGCTTCGTTCGTGATGATGCCCTTGTCCAGAAGGATGTTGGCAAAGATGATCATGATCAATGCTTTGGTTTGCAAAAGCCAGCCGATGACCGAAGCCTCACCCTTCGGCCAGTTGAGGATTCGGCCCGCCACATGAACGCCAGCGAGCTTGCCCGCGACGGACGCGACGAGCAGCAAGCCTGCGGCGCCAAACACCATGAGGCCACCGACGTCCCATTGCGTTCTCAGTCCCGTCGAAAGGAAGAAGACCGGCATGATGGCCAGCAGGATATGGTCGCGGAACAGGTCCATAGTCTTGCGGTCGAACCAGTCACTGTCGAGCACAGCTCCCGCGAGGAAAGCGCCGACCATATAGTGGAGCCCGGCCCAGTCGGCCGCCAGCCCACAGGCTGCGAGCCAGATCAGCCCGACATACCACCTGTCTTTTTCCTGAAGCTTGAGCATCAGCGACCGGATCGCGAAGGCGGCCAGACCGAACCCGACGAGGAATGCGCCCTGGCGACCGACCCGCTCCCAGTCGAGCAGGATGAGGGCCAGAACGGCCCAGATAGCGATGTCATCGAGGCTCGCATAGCGCAGCACCCGCTGACCCAGAGGTTCACGCAGGACCTGCAACTTGTCCAGTAGCAGGACCAGTATCGGCAGGGCCGTCACGGCACAGGCCATGCCGATACCAACGACAACCTGCCACGGCTGTCCCCGGTCCCCGGCCCAGCCCGGCGTTTGCAGCAGGATCAGCGCAGCCACGCTGCCGAAAGCCAGCGGGACAATGAGCGCCAGCCCCGAGGTGATCCCCGTATCGACCCGGTGCTTCCAGGCCTGTTTGAGGTCCAGTTCGATCCCGGCCACCCAGACAAAGATCATGACCGCCCACCATGCGATCCCGTTCAGCGCCGCGACGACCTCCGGATTGAAGACAAAGGCGTAATAGGCCGGGAACGCCGCCCCAAGCACGCCAGGCCCGAGGAGAATCCCGCACACGATCTGCACGACCACAAGCGGCGCATAATAATCGGTCTTCAGCCCGCGCCAGAGCAGCCAGGGCACGGTGAAGATCAGAAGGATAGCGACCAGAAACACTTCGGTCGTGGTCATGGCGTGCATGTCAGATTAGCCCGGCCACCAGCGTCAGCACCCCGAGGCCAACCGACAGGGGCGCCCGCAACGCGATCCAGCCGCCTGGCGTCAGGCCAAGTCCCATTAGCCTCAGGTCAACGAGAACGCTGCCCATCAGGCACAGGCCGAGCATGATCAGTGACGGCCCGGGCCAGGTTCCGCCGGTTGCCCACG
>QBLX01000059.1:0-7014 GCA_003241825.1 Alphaproteobacteria bacterium | reverse complement strand
ACGGCCAGGCCGTCGCGAGGGCCAGCAGCGACGGCACAACGGATGCGATCCAGACCCAGCCGGGCGTCCTCTCGCCACCCAAGGCGGCAAGTCCCCACCAGACGCCCCCGAGGAAGCTGAAGATCAGGGCCGCATAGCCGTAGCCGACGCTGAGGGCTGTAAACCGGATGTCTGGTCCTCCCCCGATCAACAGGGCGACGACACCGAGCTGGGGCAGCAGACCCGCAAAACCGAGCGCCCGGGCGAGCGGCGGCAGAACGGGCCGATCGATTTCGGACATCACGAGCGCGAAACCTGAAAACCGGCAAAGGACTGGCTGACCGGCATCAGCTCAAGAGTGTTGATATTCAGGTGCGGCGGCAGTTCCGCCACCCACAGCAGTGTGGTGGCTATGTCCGCCCCGGTCATGGGATCGGCTCCGCCGTAGATGGTATCCGATGCAGACTGATCTCCGCCCGTCCTCACCAGGGTGAACTCGGTCTCGACCATCCCGGGCTCGATCGATGTGACGCGAACGCCCGTGCCGTGCAGGTCCGACCTGAGCCCAAGCGAGAACTGGTGAACGAAGGCCTTGGTCCCGCCATAGGCGTTGCCGCCCCGGTATGGGTAGGTCGCAGCCACGGACGAGATGTTGATGATCGCCCCTCTTGCTGAAATCAGCGAGGGCAGCAGCCGATGCGTCATGGAAACCAGCGCAGTGACATTGGTGTCGATCATAGTCTTCCACTGATCGAGATCTGCCTCCTGTGCCGGGTTCACGCCCAGCGCCAGACCCGCATTGTTGATCAGCAAGTCGATGGCCGCAAAACCCTCGGGCAGGCTGGCGATCGCGGCATCGCGCGCCGCTTCGTCTCGCACGTCAAAGGCCAGGGTGTGAACCTTGTCCGGGCCCACGGCAGCGGCCAGCACGTCGAGCCGGTCTGCACGGCGACCGGTGGCAACGACCTTCCAGCCTGCGTTTGCAAACGCATGGACGGCGGCCTCGCCGATGCCCGAGGTCGCCCCGGTGATGAAAACGGTTTTCATGCTCACAATTGTCCCATGGTGTTGTCGTGATCGACAGCCTGTTTCTTCAGCCAGCCTACGAAGGCCTTTGCGCTCTGCGATGCCGGTCGATCCCGGGGCAAGATGACGTGGTAGGCGAAGCCGACCGCTTCCGAACCGTCCGGGAACGGAGCCACCAGCCGCCCGGAGGCCAGATCGGCCTGCGCCAGGGCGCGTTTGGCCAGCGCCACGCCACGCCCGGCGAGCGCGGCCTCGATCAGCAGGCTGGACTGGTTGAAGCGCGATCCCTTTCGCGGGTCCGGGTGCCGCACCTTGCGGGCCTTGAGCCACATCGCCCAGTCCGGACGGCTGGGATCAGCATCTGCCGAGACATCATGCAACAGGGGCTGGCGGATCAGATCAGCCGGGGTTCGGATCGGACTGTCACCCTGCATCAAGGACGGTGCGCACACCGGCAGCACGGTCTCAGACATCAACAGGTCGGAGATCGTCCCCGCATACCCGCCAGGGCCATAGCGGACAGCCAGATCGACGTTGCCGTCCGACAGGCTGACGGGCTCCATATCCGCGCTGATCCAGACCTCGATCTCAGGGTGCACGGCATGAAAGTCGTCCATGCGGGGCATCAGCCATTTGGCGGCAAAGGATGGCGCTACGCTGACAGAGACCTGTTTCTTGCGGACGGGCTCGCGCAACATGGCCGATCCGTCCATCAGCCGCTCGAACCCATCACGGAGCAGCGGCACCGCCGACCGACCCAGGTCGGTCAACTGCAGGCCCTTGGCCTCGCGCCGGAACAGCGGCTGACCAATGGTATCCTCCAGCAGACGAATATGCTGGCTGATCGCGCCCGGCGTGACAGACAGTTCGTCCGCGGCCTTTGAGAAACTCAGGTGCCTTGAAGCGGCCTCGAAGGCGCGCAGAGCGTTCAGGGGAAGCAGGGGTCTGGCCATCGCCGCCAGAAATCCTATCGGGGCGAACAAAACAATCTGGTTTGTGAGTGGCGCGACGATTTCCCCATAAGCGGGGCTCGGATCGTCCGTCGCAACGGGCGTCGGCGATGCGGGAGCCTGACTGCGATGCAAGTTTTCCTCGCCTCAATTCCCCTTCAGAATGCCCGCGTTGTGGTGGTCGGTGGCGGCGAACCCGCCCTCGCCAAGCTGCGGCTGTTCCTGTCCAGTCCGGCAGACCTGAGCTGGTTCACACCGGACGGGCCGCCCCCTCATAACGAGCAGTCACGGAATGGCCCACCGCCGATCGTGCGTGGCCCGGTGGCTGAGGATTTCTGTAACGCCCGGCTGGTCTTCATTGCGATCGAGGATGATGTCGAGGCCTTGCGCCTTGCTGCACTCGCCCGCTCCGCTGGCGCCCTCGTCAATGTGGTCGACAAGCCTGCGCTCGCCGATTTTCAGACCCCAGCCTTCGTGGATCGCGACAGCGTGGTCATCGGAATCGCCACCGGGGGTGCTGCCCCCATCCTCGCCCGTGACATCCGCTCGAAGATCGAGGCCATCATTCCTGCTGCTACCGGCCCCCTTGCCCGGCTGGCGGGAGACATTCGCGATACGGTAAAGGCCAGTGTCCCCGACTTCCTGGCTCGGCGTCGTTTCTGGGAGCGGGCCTTTCGAGGGCACGCCGCCGATCTCGTCGCGGCTGGCAAGCCGCTGGAAGCGCGACGCGAGATGCTCCGCCTTCTCAACGCCGCCGCGCCCGAGGCCGGCGTGGTCTATATCGTCGGTGCCGGACCGGGTGACCCCGAACTGCTGACCCTGAAAGCCCTGCGGGTGCTGCAGGATGCCGATGTCGTGATCTACGACCGGCTGGTGCCGGAAGCTGTGCTGGAGCGCGCCCGTCGCGACGCCCGGCGCCTGTATGTGGGCAAGACGCGCGGCAACCACTCCGTGCCCCAGGACCAGATCGAGGCCATGATGATCGCAGAAGCGCGGGCCGGTCAGCGGGTCGTGCGGCTGAAAGGCGGAGATCCGTTTGTCTTCGGCCGTGGCGGCGAAGAACTTGAGGCGATGCGCAAGGCGGGTGTACCGGTTTTCGTTGTGCCCGGAGTGACAGCAGCCCTGGCTTGCGCGGCATCCGCGGGCATCCCGCTGACACACCGTGACCACGCCCAGTCGGTCACCTTCGTCACAGCCCAGGAAAAGCCCGGAGGCGTTGCTCCCGACTGGAGCCGGATGGCAGCGGCAAACCAGACACTGGCCATCTACATGGGCACCGATCGAGCCAGCGAGATCGCAGCTTCGCTGATCGAGGCTGGCCGCGCACCGGCCACACCGGTTGCCATCGTGGAAAATGGCAGCCGCCCGGAGGAACGGATCATCACCGGGACGCTGGGCGATCTCGGCGACCTGGTCGCGCGATCGCAACTCAACGGACCTGCGCTCCTGTTTGTTAGCGAGTGCGCAGCCTTCAGTGCTGCCGAGCTGGATGTCCGGACAGAGGTCGCCGCATGAGGCTGATCACTGCCAATCGTCTGTCGGACGGTCGTGTCATCTATCTTGGCCCTCACGACAGAGCCGTCGAGGCGATGACCCTCGCCTCTGCCTTCGATGACGACGAGGCTGATGCCGCGCTGGTTCGCGCAGCATCCCGTCCAGACATCTTCGTCAATCCCTATTCGGTCGAAATCAACGACTGCGCGCCCTCGGGTCGGGACCGGCTGAAAGAGACCATCCGCGCCAACGGTCCAACCGTTGGCCACAGTCTGGATGCCCGCTGATGTATCGCTACGACGAGTTCGACGCGGCTCTGGTTCGTGACCGGATCGAGGAGTTCCGCGACCAGGTCGCCCGCCGGGTGTCCGGGGCCCTGACCGAGGACCAGTTCAAGCCGCTGCGCCTGATGAACGGCGTCTATCTTCAGCTGCACGCCTATATGCTGAGGGTGGCCGTACCCTATGGGGTGATGCGCTCGGCACAGATGCGCAAGTTGGCCCACATCGCCCGGACCTACGACAAGGGCTACGGCCATTTCACGACCCGGACGAACATCCAGTTCAACTGGCCCGCGCTGACGGACCTCCCGACCATTCTTGAAGAACTGGCGATGGTCGAGATGCATGCCATCCAGACAAGCGGGAACTGCATCCGCAATGTGACGACCGACGTCTTCGCAGGGGCCGCCGACGACGAGATCGAGGATCCCCGGCCCTGGTGCGAGATCCTGCGCCAGTGGTCCACCATCCACCCGGAATTCTCGTTCCTTCCGCGCAAGTTCAAGATCGCCGTCGTTGCGGCAGAGACAGACCGCGCGGCCATCCGCACCCACGACGTCGGCCTTCAGATCGTGGCAGGAGCCGACGGGGAGACAGCCTTCCGCGTCTTCGTCGGCGGGGGCCAGGGCCGGCTGCCGCATATCGCTAAGGAAATCGCGTCGTCTGTACCGGGTCGCGAGATCCTCGCTTATCTGACGGCCATCCTGCGCGCCTACAATCTGTTGGGACGGCGCGACAACATCCACAAGGCCCGGATCAAGATCCTCGTCGAAGCGGTCGGCATCGACGCCTTCCGAGAGGAGGTCGAACGACACCATGCAGAGCTCCGCCTCGAGGAGTTGATCCTGCCCGCAGAAGAGCTCGCTCGCATCCGGGCCAGCTTCGCACAGCCGCCTTTCGAGACCCTCACGCGTTATTCCGGGCCATTCGATCGCGCTGTCCTGGCCGAGCCCGATTTTGCACGCTGGACCCGCAACAACATGCGCCGCCACAAGGTGCCCGGTTATGCCAGCGTCGTCATTTCGCTCAAGCCGGTCGATGGCGTCCCTGGCGACATCACAGCGGCCCAGATGGAGGTCGTTGCCGATCTGGCCGAGACCTTCGGGTTCGACGAGATCCGCGCGGCCTATGAGCAGAACCTGGTGTTGCCGCATGTCCGGCTGGATGACTTGCCGGCAATCTGGCGAGGCCTCGCCGGGGCAGGTCTCGCAACGGCCAACGCTGATCTGGCTACGGACATCATCGCATGCCCGGGACTGGACTACTGCAGCCTTGCGAACGCCCGGTCGATCCCGATCGCCCAGGCACTGTCACGTCGACTGGCTGACCTTGATCATCAGGAGAGGATCGGCCCTGTACGGATCAACATGAGTGGCTGCATCAACGCCTGCGGCCATCATCATGTTGGTCACATCGGTATTCTGGGCGTCGACCGCAAAGGCGAGGAATTCTACCAGATCACCGTCGGCGGTTCCCCTGACGAACAGGCGGCGCTGGGTGAAATCGTCGGCCGCAGCCTGTCGGCTGATGAAACCCCGATAGCCATCGAACGCGCTCTGAACCGGTACCTGGACATCAGAACGGGCGGCGAGCGCTTCATAGACACCGTCCGTCGCGTGGGGGTCAGCCCGTTCAGGGACGCCATCTACGCGCCTCTGGACGCATGAGGGCAGACAGGCTCCAGGGTGCGACGATAAGCAGGCCAACGCCATTTGAAGACTGGTCGTTCTTCCCCTAACGTGGATAGGTTATGTACGGGGATCGGGAATGAGCCAGGCGCTATCGGCTGTGTTCACGCGCTGGCGTTACCATCCCCAGCGGGATGTCCTGATCGCCGAGGCGCACGCCCGTCCTTTTACGCCCCTGGTGGGGCCGGCCCTGATCACCCGGATCGCCACCCTGTCAGGTCAGGCAGGCGAAGAGGCCGACCGAGTGCATATGGCAGCGCTCTGTCGTCGCCTCGGTCAACCGGAGCCGGGTCCAAACTCGCGCTGGTGCGTCCTGGATGCGGGCCCATGGCGGGTGCGCTGGGAGCGGCACACCGAACTGTCGACATGGACCTTCTTCCGCGCCCCTTCGGGTACGACGCCGTTCGCTGAGTCGGCGCTCGATCTTGTACCGGAAGACTGGCTATCGGCCTTTCCCGGCGAGGTCCTGGTTGCGACACGACTCGAGGTCTGGCCGGAAGTCGACGAGCGGTCGGCTGCTGCTCTCTTCGGTCTTGAGGTGGTCGGCGCGCGCCTCGCAGACGGCGCTGCCATTGCCCTTACGGATTTCCGCCCGGATGCGCAGGGGATGACACGGTATCTGATGCTGGCCCATGCGGGCGATGCCGCTCTGACCGGCCGGCTGGTGCAGAGTTTGCTGGAAATCGAAACCTATCGCCTGATGGCCCTGCTGGCTTTTCCCGTTGCGGGCCAGACGGCCAGCGCGCTCGGCACGATCGAGGCCACAGCGGCCGAACTGGCGCACAAGCTGGCTGAGGATGCCGACCCGGAAGCCGATCGCCTGTTGCTGGATCGGCTTGCGGCACTCGCTGGCGAGACCGAAGCCCTCATTGGCCGAACGAGTTTTCGCTTCGGCGCAGCGTCTGCCTATCACGGGATCGTCCGTGAACGAATCGACATGCTGCGCGAAACACATATTGATGGCCTGCTGACCTTGGGGGAGTTCATGCAGCGGCGGCTGGATCCAGCCATGCGGACCTGCGACGCGACCGCAGAGCGCCAGAGAGCTACAATCGATCGCATCGCCCGCATGGCCCAGATGCTCAACACCCGGGTCGAGGTTGCCGCCGAAGCCACAAGTGCCGCACTTCTGGCCTCAATGGACAAGCGTGCCGGCATGCAACTCAAGCTGCAGCAGACAGTGGAGGGGCTGTCGACAGCCGCGATCGCCTATTATGCGGTCGGACTTCTGTTCTTCCCGCTCAAGGCCCTTGAAGCTATCTGGCCGCGATTCAGCGCCACAGTCGCGGTCGGGATCGCGGCCCCGCTGGTCGTTATCCTGGTCTGGCGGAGCCTTTATTCCTGGCGCCGAAAACTCGAAAGGGACAGCACGCCGCGGAACGAAAGACGGCCGTGAGGATTTGTCGCCGCGAACGGCCGTCGCAGTCGAAACTCCATCGATGACCGCAGTTGACAGTGGTCCGGCGGGGTCTAATGTCCCCTCCTCCAACAGGGAAATGCGAGGCTGCCACTATGCGTAAAATCGGTATATTCAGCGTGATGGCGGTAACGACCGCACTGACGCTTTCCGCCTGCGGCGGTGGCGAGGAGAAAGCA
>QBLX01000058.1:10415-16782 GCA_003241825.1 Alphaproteobacteria bacterium | reverse complement strand
CCGCGCCGCTGCGGCATCGGGGCCCGGGACAGGGCATCATCCCACGCTTACTAAAGCGGGTAATGGCGCGGGGCTGAAACCGCCGCAGCCCCGGGAGCCCGCCTTGCCACCTGTCCGTCCCCCCCTGCAGGGTCTTGCCGTACCCAGTGGGCGGCTGTCGCGGCTGGCGAAATTCGGCGGACTGGCGTCGGGGATTGCCGGGACCATGCTGGCCGACGGGGCAAAACAGCTGTCCCGCGGCAAGCGGCCCACGGTGGGCGACCTGCTGATGACGCCCGCCAATGCCATCCGCGTCACCGAACAACTGGCCCAGCTACGCGGTGCGGCGATGAAGGTCGGGCAGCTGCTGTCGATGGACGCCGGCGAGATGCTGCCGCCCGATCTGGCCGACATCCTCGCAAGGCTGAGGTCCGATGCCCGCCACATGCCCGAAGTGCAGCTGCGTGCGGCCCTGAACCGGCGCTGGGGGCGAGGCTGGGAGGCCCGGTTCGAAACGTTCGACTTCACCCCGATGGCGGCGGCTTCGATCGGTCAGGTGCACCGGGGCCGGACGATCGACGGGCGCGACCTGGCCATCAAGGTCCAGTACCCGGGCGTTCGCGACAGTATCGACAGCGACGTCGACAATATCGCGACCCTGATGCGGGTGTCGGGCGTGGTGCCCAAGACGCTGGATGTGACCTCCATCCTGTCCGAGGCCAAGCGGCAGCTGCATGAGGAGGCCGACTACGAGCGCGAGGGACGGTATCTGGCGCGGTTCGGGGCCCTGCTGGCGGACCAGGCGGATTTCCGGGTGCCCGAGATGCATGCCGACCTGACGCGACCGACGGTGCTGGCCATGTCCCATGTGGCGGGCGTGCCGATCGAGACCCTGGCCGAGGCCTCACAGGAAGAGCGCGACCGGATCGTGACCCTGCTGGTCCAGCTGCTGCTGCGCGAGCTGTTCGAGTTCGGGCTGATGCAGACCGATCCCAATTTCGCGAACTATCTGTACGACCCGGACACGCGCCGGATCGTGCTGCTGGACTTCGGAGCGGCGCGGGACCTGCCGCCAGCGATCGTGGAGGGCTATCGTCGTCTCCTGCGGGCCGGGATGGCGGCGGATCGCGAGGCGGCACGGCAGGCGGCACTGGACATCGGCTTCTTTGCCGCCGACGCCGATGCCGGGCGGCAGGACGAGGCGATGGCGCTGTTCGACCTGGCGATGGAGCCGCTGCGCCAGCCCGGCCCGTTCGACTTCTCGCAGACCGGCCTGACCGCACCCTTGCGCGAACAGGGGATGGCCCTGGCCGAGGACCGCAGCTTCTGGCACGTGCCGCCGATCGACACCCTGTTCCTGCAGCGCAAATTCGGCGGGGTCTATCTGCTGGCGAGCCGGCTCAAGGCCAGGGTCGATGTCCGGGCCATGCTCGAACATTACCTGTAGCCGCTCATCCCGGCGAAAGCCGGGACCCAGGGCTTTGGGCAGGCGGGTGCGCGGATCGAACACCGGACCCTGATCCCGCGGGTAGTGCCGCGCGAAACCCCTCGGTCCCCGCTTTCGCCGGGATGAGCGGAAAGCGGGCGCGCTAGAGGTACTGTGACTTGCGATCCAGCGGCAGGCCGCTGGGGCCCGGGCGGCGGCGCTGGGCGACGGTCTGGTAGACCAGCACCGAGCCGCGCTCGAAGCCCTTGGCGAACAGGGCGAAATAGATCAGCCAGAGACGGGCCCTCGCCTCGCCGACCATTCCATAGGCCGTTTCGCGGTTCTCATAGAGACGGCGGGTCCATTCGCGCAGCGTAAGCTCGAAATGCTCGCGCATGTCCTCGACATCCAGGGTCTCGAACCCCAGCCGGCCCAGGTTGGTGACCGTCATCCCGATGGTGTCCAGCTCGCCGCCGGGGAAGATGAAGCGGGTGATGACCCGGGTCGTGGCCGTCGGCCGGATCGCATCGCGCCCGCCGCGTCGCACCGAGGCCTGATGGAAATAGAGGCCGCCCGGCTTCAGCAGCCGGTGCATCTGGTTGAAGTGGCGTTCGTGGTTGGCGAACCCGGCGTGTTCGAACATCTCGACCTGGGCGATGGCATCATAGCCGCCCGGTTCGTTGACCTCGCGATAGTCCTTCAGCTCGAGGGTGACCCGGTCCTCAAGCTTCAGCAGCCGGACCCGGGCCCGGGCATGGTCGAGCTGGGCCTGGGACAGGGTCACGCCATGGACATTGACCCCGTAGTTCTCGGCCGCCCAGCAGGCGAGCCCGCCCCAGCCGCAGCCGACGTCGAGCATCCGCTGACCGGGCCGGAGCCTCAGCTTGCGACAGATGCGGTCCAGCTTCTCGGCCTGGGCCTCCTCCAGCGAGGCGTCCGGCCGGGTGAAATAGGCGCTGGAATAGACCATGCGCGGATCCAGGAAGAGGCCGTAGAAGTCGTTGCCGACATCATAGTGAAACTGGATGAAGTCCTGGTCCCGGCGCGCACCCTTGTCGCGACCGACGCCATCGTCGCCGGTTGCATCCCACGCCGGCAGTTGCGTCGCCGCCTCGTCCGAGCCGCCCAGCAGGAAAGGGATGGCCTCGCGTGCGACCATCAATTTGTCGGCGCGGCGGGCCAGGTGGACAGCGCGGCCATGGTCCCAGCGGTCGGCAGCCTCCAGCGGACTGCCACCCTCGACCCGCAGGTCGCCCGAGGCGAACATCTCGAACAGGGTCATCAGGCCTGGCTTCAGCAGCAGGCGGCGCACGACCGACGGCCGGGCAATGACGATCTGGATGTCGTCGCGCGCGCCGGGGCCGAGCGGCAGGACCTCGCCATTCCACAGCCGCACCGAAAGGTCGGCCTGCAGCAGGTCTGCGACATGGGCAATGATGCGGCGTGCGGCAGGCAGGCGACGGTCGGCGTCAGCAGTCATGAAGTCTTCTCGCGGGAGGATGTCTGGCAGGCATGGTAAAGGCGTCTTTGCACGATGCGGCAAATCAGGGCTAGGCTTCGTCCGGTTTCGACCCGCAAGGCGGCTTTTCAGCCCCATCCGGACGGGTTTTCCGTTGACTCGGCAACACCCCTCCGTATATGTCGCCGCTCTTCGCCCGCGGGGTCTCCCGGCGGGCGCATTCTTTTTTGCGTTTACGCTGAGGCTCAATATGTACGCGGTGATCAAGACCGGCGGCAAGCAGTACCGGGTTCAACCGGGCGACGTCATCGTTGTCGAGAAGCTCGATGGCGACGCAGGGGCGAACGTTTCGTTCGGCGACGTCCTTATGCTTGGCGGCGACAAGGGTGTGACCCTGGGTGCCCCGATGATTTCGGGTGCGTCTGTTGCCGCGACCCTGATCGAGACCCGCAAGGGTGAGAAGGTCAAGATCTTCAAGAAGACCCGTCGTCAGGGCTATCGCCGGACGAACGGCCATCGCCAGATGGAATCGGTCCTGCAGATCATGGGCATCGAAGGTTCCGGCGAGAGCGCCAAATGGGACGGCGAGGTCAATATGATGACCAAGGCCGAGATCAATGCTCGCGCCCGTGGCCTGGCGCCGCGCGTCGAGACGACCGAAGCCGCACCGGCTCCCGTTGTCGAAGCCGCTGAAAAGCCCGTCGCCGCCAAGAAGGCTCCGGCCAAGAAGGCTGCCACCAAGACTGAACCCGCCGCCGACGCTTCGGCCGACGAAGCGTAAGCATAGATAGAGAGACGGGAGACACACCATGGCTCACAAGAAATCCGGTGGTTCGTCGCGTAACGGTCGCGACTCCGAATCCAAGCGCCTTGGCGTGAAGAAGTTCGGCGGCGAGCGTGCGCTTGCCGGCAACATCCTCGTGCGTCAGCGCGGCACGACCTTCCACCCCGGCGAGAACGTCGGCCTTGGTCGCGACCACACCCTGTTCGCGCTTGAAACCGGTGCCGTGAAATTCACCAAGAAAGCCAAGGGCCGCTGTTTCGTATCGATCATTCCGGCGAATGACGATCAGGCGCTCGCAGCCGCCGCCGAGTAGACCGACCTCCCGCCAAGGATCGGTCTGCACACCACGCAGCCGATCCGGACCAGGGAAAATATTCCACGGGGAGTCTGGATCACCAGGCTCCCCGTTTTCGTTTCCCCGTCTCGAAGTCCGCCCGAGCCCTGATCGCCAAGGCGGTGGACGCGAAAGTCGGGAGCCAGCGCCCATGTGCGTGATCGAAACCTCACCCGTTATCGAAACGCGGCGTCTGCTGCTGCGCGCGCCGGGCATGCAGGACTGCAGCCGGATCGCCGCCATGGCCAATGATGTCGATGTGGCGCGGATGACCCTGAGAATGCCGCACCCGTTCGGGGTCGGCGATGCAGAGGCCTTCGTGGTGGCCGTTGCCGGACAGGATCCCGCCAGGGCGTCGACCTTTCTGATCGAGCACGAGGATCACGGGCCCGTCGGTGTCATCGGCCTGTTCGAGGACAGCGACCCAGCACCCGAGGCTGGCTACTGGATCGGGCGCGACTTCTGGGGACGGGGCTATGCCACCGAGGCCGTCGAGGCGGCCCTGGTCTGGGCCTCCAGACGCTGGAAGCGCCGGGCCCTGGTCGCCGGACATTTCGATGACAACCCCGCCTCGGGCCGTGTGCTGGAAAAGGCTGGCTTTCTGTACACCGGCGAGGTCCGCAAGGAATTCAGCCGGGCTCGCAACGCGCCCGTCCGGACACGCCGGATGGTCTGGCTGGCGTGAGCGTCAGCGTCAGCTGACGCCGAAGCCGGGCCCGAACACGGCGAGGGCCGCGACCAGTCCGCCAACGACCGCAGCGGCCGCGCCGGCGACGAAGGCCAGGGCCAGGCGGCTCCGGCGGCGGCGCATTCCACCATTTCTGACCGAGCGGATCAGAACGAAGGGCTCGCGATCAAAGGCTTCTGATCCGACGATATTGTGCTGGGACATGAACGCGCTCCCCGACCATCGCGCCCCAATTCCGGAACGCACGCCCCAATGGGACGCCAGTTAAGGCCGAACAAAGGCGATCACGGGTCGGCGAACGCCCGGCGTGCTGATTGTCCGTCAGAGGGTGACCGTAATGGTGCGCCCACCGCGCGTTTCGACCCGGCGCATCAGGACGATCCGCTCGGCCCCTGCGGCTGTGGAACTGACGGTGGCGATCAGGAACCACTTGCCGTTCGGCAGGTCAGCGATGCTGAAGCGGTTGTCGGTGCAGCGCTCCTGACGCACGAATGATCGGTAGTCGGCATTGGGGTCGGGCACATTGCGAGCCCGCACGACGGGCTCGGGGATCGCAGCGCGACTGACCGATCCGTAGAGGGTGTTGAACCTCTGGCGCGTGTAGGGGGTATCCGGTGTCAGGACGACGGGTCCGGTGCAGTTATAGGTCTCGCCCCGCAGATTGAAGGCGATGCGGCCATCGATGCCCGCTCGGCCCGGCTCCCGGGACCAGGCGAAGTCGGCCGTGCTGAAGGCCGCAGGCGCGACCGGAAAGGGACTCGGGCCCGGCGCGGGCGCACAGGCGGCAAGGCCCCCGGCGAGAGCGGCAACGGCGAGGATGGAACGCTTGAACATGGGGGTCTTCCCTGACGAGGGGCGAGCCCTCTGGACGGCGGAGAACGGTCGCGGACATCAACCCATGCCCTGCCGCCAGGTCAAGCCCACGGGGTGGCATAGGCCGGAAATCTTGACCCGGGCAGTCCCGCAGCCTACCTCAGCATCATGGCCGTCAGACGTATCCTCACCATCGACAACACCGCCGACCTGGGCATCCTGAAACAGGTCTCCCGTCCCGTGGAAACGCTGGATGCCGATGTGCGCGCCCTGATGGATGACATGCTGGAGACGATGTACGACGCGCCGGGCATCGGCCTCGCGGCCGTGCAGATCGGTGACCTGCGCCGGGTCGTGGTGATGGACCTGGGCGATGGTCCTGCGCCCGAGGGTGCAGCAGAGGCTTCGTCAGAAGCCGGAGCTGACGCCGAAGCTGAAACGGAAGAGGGTGCCCGGCATCCCAATCCCCGCTTCTTCGTCAATCCGGAGATCCTGTGGGAGTCTGACGAGCTCTACACCTATGAGGAAGGCTGCCTGTCGATCCCGGAGTATTTCGACCAGGTCGAACGCCCCGCACGGGTCCGCGTCGCCTATCTGGACAAGGCGGGTACGCGGATCGAGGAAGAGATCGAAGGCCTGTATGCCGTCTGCTTCCAGCACGAACTCGACCATCTGAACGGCGTTCTGTTCATCGACCACCTGTCGCGGCTGCGTCGCGACCGGGCCATGACCAAGGTGAAGAAAATCATGCGTACCCGGGAAGCTGCCTGATGGCCCGCGTCGGCAGGAGCCGCATCATCGGTCATGACGGCCGCCGCCGCCTGACCCGTTCCGAGAAGGTCGGCATCGGCAGCGTCGCGACACTGCTGGGCGTGGCCGTCCTT
>QBLX01000058.1:5662-10405 GCA_003241825.1 Alphaproteobacteria bacterium | reverse complement strand
TCCTTGGCCTGGTCGTCGGCGTGCTGATCGACCGGCTGATGGATTTCGACAACGCCCTGGATGCCGGTGGCGAATGGGACGAAGGCGGCGGGGTCTCGACCCGCTGGAGCGATCCGGTCTAGGGCAACGTCCCTCCCCTCTTTATCGGAGACGCCCTGATGCGCCTTGCCTTCATGGGTACCCCCGAATTTGCCGTCCCGTCGCTGGCCGAGCTGATCGCCTCAGGGCACGAGATCGTTGCCGTCTACTCCCAGCCCCCGCGTCCCAAGGGCCGCGGCCAGAAGCTGACGCCTTCGCCGGTGCAGGCCTTCGCCGAAGCCATGGGACTGCCCGTGTTCCCGCCGGAGTCGATGAAGGCCGAAGAGGCGATGGCCACCTTCCGGAGCCTCGACCTGGATGCCGCCTGTGTCGTCGCCTATGGCCAGATCCTGAAGCCTGATGTGCTGGAAGCCCCGCGGCTCGGGTGTTTCAACCTGCATGGATCCCTGCTGCCCCGCTGGCGCGGTGCGGCACCGATCCAGCGGGCCATCATGGCCGGTGATGCCCAGACCGGCGTGCAGGTCATGCGGATGTCGGAGGGGCTGGACGAAGGTGCGATCCTGCTGTCGGAAGTCCTGCCGATCCGCGCCGATGATACGGCGGCCAGCCTATCCGAGCGCATGGCCATGGTCGGGGCGACCCTGTGGTCCCGCGCCCTGGCCGCGATCGAGCGCGGCGGCGTGACCGAGACCGAACAGGTCGGCGAGCCGACCTATGCGAAGAAGATCACCCCCGCCGAGGCGCGGATCGACTGGAGCCGGCCCGCCGCAGAGATCGACTGCCACATCCGGGGCCTGTCGCCCTTTCCGGGAGCCTGGTTCGAGGGACCGGACGGGACGCGGATCAAGGCGCTGATGTCGCGGATCGATGCCACGGGCAGCGGCGCGCCGGGCGCGGTGCTGGACGATGCCCTGCTGGTCGGCTGTGGCGATGGCGGTGCGGTTCGGTTGCTGAGGGTCCAGCGCGAGGGCAAGGCGGCGCAGGCTCCCGACGAGTTTCTGAGAGGCTATCCCCTGTCCGCCGGCACGGTCCTCGATCCGGCCGGCGACGGCCTGGCCTGATGCCGCGCTATCGGCTGACCATCGAATATGACGGTGGGCCCTATGCCGGGTTTCAGGCCCAGGGGGGACTGCCGACGGTACAGGGTGTGATCGAAAGCGCCGTGACCGCCTTCTGCGCGCAGAGTGTGCGCATCGCTGCCGCCGGGCGGACCGATTCCGGGGTCCATGCGACCGGACAGGTGGTGCATGTCGATCTGGAGCGCGACTGGCCTGCCGAAACCGTGATGAATGCCCTGAACGCCCATATGGTCAGGGAGGGGGTGGCGGTGCTGGACAGCGTGATCGTGCCGCACGACTGGCATGCGCGGTTCTCGGCGACGGGACGCAAATATCTGTACCGGATCCTGAACCGGCCGGGCCGGCCGGCGCTGGAGCGGGGGCGGGTCTGGCATGTTCGCAAGCCTCTGGACGCAGAGGCCATGCAGGCCGGCGCACAGCACCTGATCGGCCACCACGACTTCACCACCTTCCGCGATCTGGCCTGCCAGTCGAAATCGCCGGAGAAGACGCTGGACGTCGCCCGCGTCACCCGTGTCGGCGAAGAGGTGCATCTGGTGTTCGAGGCGCGATCCTTCCTGCACCGGCAAGTCCGGTCGATGGCCGGGACCCTGGTCGAGGCCGGTCTGGGGCGCTGGTCGCCGGACGATGTGAGACAGGCCCTGGCCGCGCGGGACCGCACGGCCTGTGGTCCGGTCGCGCCGTCCGACGGCCTGTATCTGACCGGGGTGACCTACCCTAGCGCTTGAGGAAGCCGCCGACGATTCCGCCGAGGCCGCCGGGCAGCTGGTCGAGAAGACCGCCCATGTCCGGCACCTGGCCGTTCGGGGTCAGCCGGTCGACCGCCTCGGGCAACAGGCCCGCCAGGGTCTCGGACGCCTGTTCCGGCGAGATTCCCAGACGGGCGGCGAAATCCGCAACCGGCCCCGAACCCAGCACGGCCGCGATCTGCTCCGCCGAGATATTGGCGTTGGCACCGGTTCCGATCCACGAAGCCGCCAGGTCGCCAAGCCCCTTCTGGCCGAATTTCTCCGCCAGTCCGGCCACGCCACCCTGGCTGTTCAGAAGCTCACCGATCCCGCCCGCTGCATCGCCACCGAGGCTGCCAAGCACGCCATCCAGAAGTCCCACAATCATGCTCCATTGAAGTTCTGAGCGGCAGTCTGCCCGCTTATGGCAAAGCTTTCACGTCAAAAGATTCTCTCCGGCGACGATGATACCCGCACACAGTCGTCTCGCCCTCCATGGCCAAGGCGCGACCTGATCTGCTAATCGGCTGGCCATGACACAGCCGCAGAACACCGCCGCCCGCCGCATCGTCGAGACCCTCGTGGTCAATGGTATCGACCGGGTCTTCTGCGTGCCGGGTGAAAGCTATCTGGCAGTGCTGGATGCGCTGGCCGATGTGAGAGACCGCATCCAGGTGATCACCTGCCGCCACGAGGCGGGGGCCGCCAACATGGCCGAGGCCTATGGCAAGCTGACCGGCAGGCCGGGTATCTGCATGGTCACGCGCGGGCCGGGTGCGACCCATGCCTCGATCGGCGTGCATACGGCCCATCAGGACTCCACGCCGATGATCCTGTTCGTCGGCCAGATCGCCTCGTCCGACCGTGGGCGCGGGGCCTTCCAGGAGGTCGACTATCGCGAGGTTTTCGGCGGCCTGGCCAAATGGGCCACCGAGATCGAACAGGCGGGCCGGACGGTCGAGATCGTCGAACGGGCGTTTGCCACGGCCCTGCAGGGTCGGATGGGGCCCGTGGTCGTCGCCCTGCCGGAGGATATCCTGCACGACGATGGAGGCCCTGCCCCGATCCGTGCGGTGACGCCCGCGCGCGCGGGACTGGACCCGGCCTTCGTCGAGGCCCTGACGGAGCGTCTGTCAAAGGCCGAACGGCCCCTTCTGGTGCTGGGCGGTTCGGGCTGGACTGAAGAGGCCGCAGCCGCGATCGGGGACTGGTCGGAGCGGCTGGGCCTGCCCGTGACCCTGTCGTTCCGGCGCAAGGACATCCTGTCCAATGCCCGGACCAACTATGCCGGGGACCTGGGGCTGGGGTGCAATCCGGCGCTGATGCAGCGCGCCAGGGATGCCGATCTGCTGATCGCCGTGGGCGCGCGGCTGGGCGAGAACCCGACCCAGGGCTACACCCTGTTCACGCGGGACCACACCGCCCGCACCCTGGTCCATATCCATCCGGGCGCCGAGGAACTGGGTCGGGTCTGGACGCCCCTGATGAGCGCCACGGCGGACAATTCGCTGGCCGCCCATGCGCTGGCCGGGACCGAACCCGGCCGGACATGGCACGATGAGGCCAGTGCTGCACACGATCACTACCAGGCCTTCTCGACCCCGGTCGGCGTCACAGGCGCGGTCAATATGAGCGAATGCATGGCCCATCTGGGCGAGGTGCTGCCCCCGACGGCCATCGTCACCAATGGTGCCGGGAATTTCGCCGCCTGGCTGCACCGCTTCTATCGTCATCGGTCCTGCCGGACGCAGCTGGCCCCGACGTCGGGAGCCATGGGGTACGGCTTCCCGGCCGCGATCGCCGCCAAGTCGGTCCATCCCGACCGCGAAGTGATCTGTGTCGCGGGCGACGGGGACTTCATGATGACGTCCCAGGAACTGGCAACGGCGGTCCAGCACGGCATCAATGTCGTCACGATCGTCGTCGACAACGGCACCTATGGCACCATCCGCATGCATCAGGAGACGCATTATCCGGGCACGGAACGGGTCATGGCCACAGACCTGCGCAACCCGGACTTCGTGAAATACGCCGAGGCGTTCGGCGCGTTCGGCATCCGCTGCGAGACCACTGCCGACTTCCCCGCAGCCCTGGCCACCGCCCGTGCGGCAGGCCGTCCGGCAGTCGTTCACCTGATCACCTCGGCCGAGGACATCGCGCCGAACCGCACCATCACCGGCCTGCGCAGCCGCTAGGCCGCAAAAGAAAACGGCCGCTCCCTTGCGAGAGCGGCCGTGAGGTCGACGGGAGGAAACGGGATCTAGAAGCGGGCCGTCAGACTGATCTGGCCGGACGTGCCGACTTCATAGTTGTTGATCAGGATCTTGTTGCCGAGCTCCTGGTATTCATCGAAGTCGGTGTTCAGCAGATTGCGCAGTTCCAGACCGAAGCCCAGCTCGCGGTTCCCGACGGTGAAATCCTTGCGGTAGACGAAGTCCATCGTCACGCCCGGGTCCTGGATGTAGTCAGGTTCGCGCGATCCCGCCGAACCCGCCCCGCGCGCGGTGATCCGCTCGCTGACAAAGTTGACGATGATGGTCGCCTGGGACCGGGCCGTATCATCTTCCCAGCCCAGTTGCAGGTTGGCGACATGCTCTGACTGACCCTGCAGGCGGCTGCCGTCCTCGATGAAGAAGGACGCCGGCTCGGGCACGCCACCACCGCCCAGGCTGAGGACGGTATCACCCGTTTCGACCTGAACTTCCGACTTCGAGTAGGTGTAGTTGGCCTGCACCAGCCAGCGCTTGTTGGCGATGAAGGGCGAGGTGTTTTCCGGGAACTCGAAGAATTTCTTGGCCTCGAGCTCAGCCCCGAAGATGGTTGCGCTGGGGGCGTTCAGGAAGGACTGCTGGCGGGTGTCGCCCTGCAGGACGATGGTCGACTCGACCGGCTTGTCC
>QBLX01000058.1:3358-5652 GCA_003241825.1 Alphaproteobacteria bacterium | reverse complement strand
CAGATCCTTGAAGAAGACGCCGGCCGGCAGATACTGCTGGCGGGCGAAGAACCACTCGTAGCGGGCGTCCAGGTTCAGGATTTCCGTATCGACCAGGAAGGGGTTGCCGAAGAAGGTCCGGTTGCTTTCAGGGTCGGTATAGGACTGCGGTGCCAGCTCGCGGAACTGGGGACGGCCGATGGTCTGGGACGCGCCCAGACGCAGCTGCTGGTCTTCGGCAAAGTTCCAGGTCGCGGTGAAGGACGGCAGGTAATACTGCTCCTCGATCCGGGTCGGGGCGAACGGGGCGGCGTTGCCGAACAGGTCCCGTGTCGTGACCGTCTGCTCGCCATCCTCGAAGCGGACACCGATCGTTGTCCGAAACAGGGGGATGATCTCGGCGTCCACCTGGGCATAGATGGCATTGACCTGCAGCTGGGCGTCGTAGGCGGCGGCACCGTTTCCGCCGGTCACTTCACGCAGCTCGATCGTCGTCGGGTTCAGGTTGAAGTCCGAATAGAGGAAGTCGACGCGCGAGCGCCGCTGCTCGTCCGTCAGCGAACCGACGGCACGGAAGGTCAGGTCGCGACGGATGGCATCACGCGTGTTGTCGAACCCGGCCACGCCGACCGTGAAGATGGCCTCGCGAGCGTCGGAGAGGGCGAGGGTGTATTTGACGTCCGCGCCGCCCGAGACGATGTCGTCGGTCAATTCACTGAAGGAGATCTGGTTGGAGTCGCGGTGGATGAAATTGCCGCGGGCATCGATGCCGTATTCAAAGCGGGTCTCGTAGGGCGAGTTGCGCTCGGTGGTCGAGAAGGCTCCGCGCCAGTCGAACTCGAGCGCGCCATCGAGGAAGGCGTGCTCGCCGGCCAGCTGGGTCGAGAACAGCGAACGCTCGAACCATTCCGTGAAGTCGCGACGGATGGTGTTGCCGGCCTGCTGGTCGAAGCCGACCTCGGAACGGGCTTCCTTGGTCGTGTTGCGGACGTAGAAATTCGTCCACTTCACTTCATGATCGAGGTTGGACAGCGAGATCGCGGCCAGAAGGTTGGACTGGACATCATTCTGGTTCGAGCGGACGTCGAAGTCCGTCGTCGGGACCAGGACACTGCCTTCGAAATTGGCTTCCTGCTGGACGGCATTGCGAATGCTCCAGCTGTTGTCATAGCCGGCGACGGCGATCAGACCGAGGGTGCCCAGGCCGGTCTCGGACGACAGCCCGCCCGCGATATTGAAGCCGACGTTGACCGGGGTCTTCTCTTCCTGGAGCAGGCGCAGCGGGGCATTGATCAGCGACTGGCCGATGCGGGCGATATCGGTCGCCGAGAAATTCGGTCCGGTCGTGACCTGGCTGCCCGAGGCAAAGGCGACGGCCAGGGCGCCGGGCACGTCGCGCGTGCCGTCGTCGAAGCCGAGGAAGTCCGTGCGGCCACCGAAATAGATCAGGCCTTCCTTGCCGGTCGTTTCGGTATTGCCACCCAGCGAGGTCGACAGGCTGAAGAAGGGCTCATTGGGGGCGTCGATGGTGCGCAGATCGATCACGCCGCCGCCGAACTCGCCCGGATAGTTGGCCGAATAGGTCTTCTGGACCGTGACGCTCTCGAGGATGTTGGACGGGAACAGGTCCAGCGGTACCACGCGCTGCAGCGGCTCGGGGCTGGGCAGGGGCGAACCGTTCAGCAGGGCCGACGAATAGCGTTCACCGAGACCGCGCACATAGATGAAACGCCCCTCGACGACCGTCAGGCCGGTCACGCGGGTCAGGGCTGCAGCGGCGTTCGAATCGCCGGTCCGCTCCAGATCCTCCGACGTCAGGAAGGCCGCGACCTCCGAGCTTTCACGATTGGGCTCCGGGATGAAGCGACCCAGGACGACGATCTCGTCGACGGTGGTCTCGACTTCAGGCTCGGGCTCGGCCTCCTGGGCCTGGACGGCAGGGGTCTGGGCCACGGGCGGGACGGCGTCCTGGGCCAGGGCAAGGCCCGGCGCGATCAGGGCGCTGGTGGCCAGGAGTATCCCGGTCAGGGTCAGGGTGTGGGTCTTCATGATCAGCGCCTCGGAGGGGTCAAAGGAAATGCGAAAAGCCGGAGGAGAACTGGCGCTCTCCTCCGCATTTCCCTGATCAGCAGGTGGTGTTGCCCGACAGACCGCAGGTCCAGCCGGTGTACCAGGTGTCGGCAGCGTTCTGGACGGCGCCGATGTAGCTGGTGGTGGTGAAGAACGAATAGACCGAGGCGGCATTGACCGGGGTCACGGCGGTTTCATTGGCACCGGTGATGGAGTTTAGGCCCTGGGTGGTAAGGGTGGCGCCC
>QBLX01000058.1:0-3348 GCA_003241825.1 Alphaproteobacteria bacterium | reverse complement strand
GTGTTGCCAACGCTCGGAGCCGTCGTGAACACGGCCGTCGAGCGGGCCGCATTGTTCGGACGATACGAGATACCGCAGGACATGAAGACCGAGCGGAAATTCGTGCCCGCCGTCTGGGTATCAGCATCGGCAATGTCGAGGCAGCCCGCGACCGAACCGGCCTGGCTGGTGAACACCGAGTTGATGACGGTTGCAGCCACGCCGGTATCGAAATGGGCCACGGTATGGGCGTCGATGGGCGAGTTGCGGCCGACCAGGGTCCAGTTGGCGATCTGCGGACGGGTGTTGTAGCGCGAGGCCAGCGGGGTCGCGGCCGGGGCAGCCGAGAACTCGAAGCCGGCCGAGCGGCTGGTCGAGTTCGGGGCCCGCTGGGTGACGATGCCGAACTGGGCACCCCCGCGCCAGCCTGTGTCGACGTCGAAACCGTCATCGTCGGCACCGGTGATCACGATGCGACGCAGGTTGACGTTACCGCCGAAGATTTCGATGCCGTCGTCCGAGGAGTTGTGGATCTGGACGAACTCGACGGTCGTGCCCGACCCGACGCCGGCCATGGTCAGGCCCTGGAGTTCGTTGCCGGTCGAGATCTCGAAGCCCGAGAATTTGATCTGGACGTAGCGGATACGGCCCGAGTTGTCGGTCGGGGTGTTGCCGCCGTAGAAGGCCGAGGTGCCTTCGACCTGGCCGGTGCAGGTGACCGGTGCGGTCAGCTGGCAGTTGGCCTGGGGTGCGCGACCGGCGATGACCAGACCGCCCCACTGACCTTGCGAGGTCAGGGATGTGGTGCCTTCGACGTTCTGGCGGCTGGTGAAGATGATCGGGTTGGTCGCGGTGCCCTCGGCAAAGATCTGCGAGCCGCGGTTGACGATCAGATAGTCCGAACCGCCCGAGGCGAAGATGCGCACGCCCGGATCGATCGTCAGCACACCCTGGGTGCCTGTGGTCGAGGCGGTGTCGATGCCGCGGTCGAGGCCGACCTGGGTACGGCCACTGATGGAATAGATGGTGCCTGCGCGAACCGAGAGCGTCAGGTTGCCGGTGATATCGGATGGCAGCTGGCAGACGCGCAGGCTGCCATTGGCGATCAGGCCGGCATTCAGCAGGCCGGTGGGGCAGTCAGCAGCAGGACCGGTAACCGGCGGCACGACGGGCGGCACGACCGGCGGCGTGGTTCCGCCGCCGAAGTCGCCTTCGCCCGGGGAAGCCACTTCGGCCGAGCCGCAGGCGGCCAGCGCCATGACGGCCGCACCGGCCATGAGTACCTTGGTCAGTCGAAGCATCGAACAGTCCCTCGCATTGGAATGGTCGGGACGCCGCGCATCGATCTGACACGCCTCAGCACCCCCTCCGAGCGGCTTTAGGGCGGCTTTGCAAAGTGCAAATGACAGAAAACCGACAGTTTATGACAGATGATCCGACCTCGGACAGACTGACAAGAAATGGTCTTGGATGCAGCCCGGGCGTCTGGTGAGCAGAATACTGTCCGTCTACGGCACACTATTCTGATCCGCCCGCAAAGGTGACGACCCCCGCCGCGTGTCACGAGACACTCTCCCTCACATGAGGCTTTGAGCCCGCCGCACGATCCGCTAGTCTGGTTCGGCTTCCGCGGGCGTGATGTAGTGGTAGCCTGAAAGCTTCCCAAGCTTTTCGTGCGGGTTCGATTCCCGCCGCCCGCTCCACTAAGCGTTTGTTTCTTAACAAAAATATCTGCTCTGGATGTTCCGTTAACGGAACATTTTTGGACGTTTTGGACAAGCATTTCCCAAAATCATCTTGACGCGTTTTGGGTCGGATCGATCCCATGAGCTCATGAGGCGCTCATCTAGAGGGCGAAGCGAGAGGCGTGGGATTATACCTTTTGGCTAAACTCGTCATTCGGATCAGCAGTAGGAGGCTGTCAGTTGGCGACTCATCTCTTCGGCCGTTGAGGCGGGGATCGGCCACCTCACTGCGTCGGAGTCTGGGGGCAGATCAAAGTAGCCCACTTCGAACTCAACTTCTCGGAAGAGCCAGGGATCACGAGCGATCTCGGTGCCGAGCCATTCGTCGCTTACCCATGGATTGCGACGTTCGACGCCCTGCTCGCCCATAACTGCGCAAAGTCCGATCAGGGGATACTTTATGATGCAGCTCTCCTTGTTGGTCGATATCCCGGCCACGAAATGGTACCGGCAGATCGCGGAATGACTGCACCATCAGCGCCATCACGGTCTGTCGTGATCGATTGAGCGCCATCGAGAAGCGTCTACTGTATGGACAGGATCGTAACCCGGCCAACGGCCAAATCACTTGCTTTGGCCTCGATCGTGACCTCCCCCTGCCCTGCCCCGCGCACGAGGGCAACGGCGACACCGGCCAACGCATCACGGGCGGTGGAGGGAAACGGGGTGTGATCCGTCGAGGAGGCATTGTCGGTGGCGACCAGCATGCCGGGGCCACGGACTGAGAACTGCAGTCGGTGGCTGGCGTTCGGGACCGTTACGCCTGCGGCATCTACCACACGCGCCCGGATATAGACGAGGTCATCGAAGCTTGAGCCAACCTCGGGACGGTCCGGCGTCAGCGCGATCCCGACAGGATGGCCGGCTGTGTCGAGACGATCCTCAACGCCCTGCACACCGGCGTCGACGCAAACGGCGCGGACAGAGCCGGGAACGTACTGGACAGCCCACCGACGCGGCGCCGCATCCGCGCTGAGGGGCAGACGACCCAACGAACGCTCATTCAGAAAGGCCTCGACACTCTGACAGTTGCTGTAGACCTCGATAGTCTGCCGGCTTGCGACCGGGTCAGCCGGGGTCCAGTCGTCGAACAGGGCTGTCACAGCGGGCGGTGTCGCGACGGCGATCATCGTCGGTATGACCGGCTGGTTCGGCCCCCCTGCGCCGTCCGTAGCCGGCCCGGCAGCTGCCGTGTCTGCATTGCGAACGACGTGGACAACAGGTTTTTCTGACCACCAACTCTCGCGTTCCATCCCGCGGATGCGTTGCGCACCCGTGCGATCGAGCAGACCGGACGGAAACTGGATATTGGGCCAGCCCGAGCGGTTTGCCTCTCCGAGATAATCGATGCCGGTCCAGAGGAACATGCCCGAAAAGGCCTGATAGTCCCGCACAGCCAGCCAGTTGGAGCGGTTGTGTGCGTTCTCGGTGCCGATGATGCTGCGGGCAGGGTTCTGCCGGTTGGCAGCAATCAGCTCGTTTTCCCGGTAGTTCTGCCCGACGACGTCCAGCATGTCCGCCAGACCGTTCTGGTAGTCCCCGGTCACATTGGGGCGGAACAGGGCGAGGGTGCGGGGGCGGGTGGGGTCGTTGGCCTGGATCACGTCCAGGATGCTGCGCAGGG
>QBLX01000057.1:7286-16991 GCA_003241825.1 Alphaproteobacteria bacterium | reverse complement strand
GTGCTGTGGGCGATCGGTGACGCCCGTGTTTTCGATCCCTGATCCCAGCCACCGATGCCTTGCGAAAGGACTGGGTCCCGGCTTTCGCCGGGATGAGCGGGTCAGTCCATCAGGCGACGGGTCAGATAGGTGTATTCGAGGGCCAGACGGCGGGCGGTCTCGCGCAGGTTGGCGCCGGCGGCGTGGCCGCCGTCGGTGTTCTCATAGAACAGGACCGGATAGCCCAGTTCCTCCATCCGGGCCGCGGCCTTGCGGGCATGGCCGGGGTGGACGCGGTCATCCTTGGTCGAGGTGTGGATGAAGACCTCGGGATAGGGCTGGTCCGCGCGCAGGTTCTGGTAGGGCGAATAGCGCTGGATCCAGGCCCGCTCCTCGGCGATGTCGGGGTTGCCGTATTCGGCGATCCAGGACGCCCCGGCCAGCAGCCTGTGGAAGCGCAGCATGTCGAACAGGGGCACCTGGATCACGGCGGCGTTGATCAGGTCGGGACGCTGGGTCAGCATCGCCCCCATGAACAATCCGCCCTGCGAACCGCCCATGATGCCGAGGTGGGGCTGGGAGGTGATGCCGCGCGTGATCAGATCCTGGGCGACCGCCTGATAGTCCTCATGGGCGCGCTGGCGGTTCTCCTGCAGCGCCGCCTGGTGCCAGCGGGGGCCGAACTCGCCACCGCCGCGCGTATTGGCCACGACATAGACGCCGCCCCGCTCCAGCCACAGCTTGCCGACCGTGGGCGAATAGCCGGGCAGCATGGAGACCTGGAAGCCGCCATAGCCGTAGAGCAGGGTCGGGTTCGAGCCGTCCATGGCCATCGCGTCCTTGTGGACGACGAAATAGGGGATCTTCGTGCCGTCAGCGGAGGTGGCCTCGTACTGGTCCACGCTCATGCCGGTGGCGTCGAATTTGGCGGGCAGGGATTTCAGCACATCGCCCGAAGTGGTCGTGGCGTCCGCCAGATAGAGGCTGGAAGGCGTCAGATAGCCGGCGACCGAGACGAAGAACCGGTCGTCGATCTGGCTGGTCGAGCCGACGCTGACGGTGACGTTCTGCGGCAGGTCCATCCGCTCGCGCGTCCACTCACCCGCGCCCGGGGTATAGACATAGGCCGAGCCGCGGACGTTCTCGTTGATGACCATCACCAGCTTGTTGCGGGTGGCGCGGATGCCTTCGATGGCCTCGCGCTCGCCGGGCCGGATCACAAGTTGCGCGGTCGCGGCCGGGTTTGCCAGCCATGTGTCGAGCGGCCAGGTCATGACGTCTCCGGCCCGGAATTCCTGACCTGAAGGGGCCGTCCAGTCCTGATCGGTCGTCACCACCAGCTGGCCGGAGACCAGGGCGTTGATGCTGGACTTGGCGGGCAGCTCCAGTTTCGTCGTCGTACCGTCCGCATTCAGACGGTGGGTCTCGCTCTCGTAGAAGCTGACCCCGCGATTGATGAGCACCACCTGGATCGCGCCATCGGCATCGCGCAGCACACTGGCCGAAACGGACACGTCGGTCGGCTGGCCGGTGAACAGGGTTTCGGCCTGATCCATGGTCTGGCCGCGCTTCAGCCGCTTGATGATCATGGGGTAGCCCGAGGTTGTCAGACTGCCCTCGCCAAAGTCACGTGCGATCAGGACGGTGTCGGCGTCGATCCAGGTCGCATCGCCCTTGGACTCCGGCAGGTTGAAGCCGTTCTCGACGAAGGTCTTCGTCCGGGTGTCGAACTCGCGCACGACCACCGCATCCTTGCCGCCATCCGACAGCGAGATCAGGCAGAGGCTCTCGTCCGGCTCGAGGCAGTCGGCGCCGCGCCAGACCCAGTTCTTGCCCTCGGCCGTGGCCAGGGCGTCGACGTCGATGATGGTCTCCCATGTCGGCGTGGCCGTGCTGTAGCTGTCGAGTGTCGTCTTGCGCCAGACGCCGCGGACCTGGCTGGCGTCCTGCCAGAAATTATCGACCGTGCCGTCGCGGTTGAAGGCCGGCGTGGGGATGCGGTCGCGGGCCTCGACGATCGCGAGGGCCGCATCGTGCAGGGGCTGGTAGCGGGGATCGCCCTGGAGTGTGCCGAGGGAGTTGCGGTTCTTCTCGGCGACCCAGGCCATGGCGCGTTCGCCCTGGACCTCTTCCAGCCAGATATAGGGGTCGGTCGCATCGGAGGTGGCGAACCCGCCGCCCGGGGCTTCGGACATCGACGGTGCGGGGACGGGGCTCTGAGCCATTGCGGAGGTTCCCAGTGCAGTCGAGGCGAGCAGGACGGCGAGCGCGGCGTGGCGGATCATGTTGCAGTTCCTGAATGAATTTCGGCCCGCACCTTAACGACGCGCCCGACCCCCGCAAGGCCTGCATTTTTATTGGGCCGCGGTCAGAAGGCTCCGCCTTCTCGACCCGACGCGGCCTGTTTGGTCGCCGCGCTGAGGAGGCTCCGCTTTCTCGACCCGACAGCATTGTTGTTGGGCCGCGGTCAGCTCCGGCCGTCGTCGGGGATGCAGAGCAATTTGCCGCAGGCCTTGCAGTGGACGGCGTCGGGATCGTGGACCTGAAGCCCGCACTGGTCACAGGGGAAGCGGACCTTGTGCGGACGCAGCAGGGTCTGACCGAGGCGCACAAACAGGGTGACCCCGGTCAGCATGATGATGATGGAGACGATCCGGCCCCAGTCTCCCGGCAGCAGGATGTCGCCATAGCCCGTCGTGGTCAGGCTGGTGACGGTGAAATACAGGGCGTCGATATAGCCGCTCATCCCCTCGGACCGGCCGACGAAGCTGGTGTAGACGAAGCCCGTGGCCACGAAGATGAAGGTCACCAGGGCCGTCAGCGCCTTGACCTGATCCTCGACCCGGGTGTCGTCATAGCGCCGCCCGACCGTGCGCCAGAAGAAGTCCGAGTTGACCAGGGTCCACAGCCTGAGCACCCGCAGGAAGCCGAGGTTGAACAGCCAGGCCGGGAACAGCAGGGTGGCAAGGATGAACAGGTCGACCCAGACGATGGGCTTTCGCAGCCAGTCCTTCAGGTTGGAATGGCAATAGGCACGGGCCGCGAGATCCAGGGCCAGAAGCGCCGCGATCACATAGTCGACGATATAGAAGACGATCCCGCCCTCCCTCAGCAGGGGGGCGGCGATGAAGAAGGCGACGATCAGCAGGTCGATGAACAGCACGCCGAACCGGAACCGCACCGCCGTCTGTGAAGAGCCGTGATACAGGGCCCGCAACCGGGCCCGCAGGCGCAGGCCGTCCGGCTTGTGGGCTTCGAGGTCGGAGGGGTCGCGGGGCGTCATCGGCACAACCTATTCACCGTCGCTGACGAATGCCACGATTTCTCCTATATGAGACCCATGGCCACCCTCCCCTTCGTCAAGATGAACGGTGCCGGCAACGACTTCGTCATTGTCCATGCCCGCGATCAGGACTTCGCGCCCGGCGAGGACCAGGCCCGGGCCATCGCCGACCGAAAGACGGGTGAAGGCTGCGACCAGCTGATCGCCATCGAACCGTCGGACACGGCGGACGGCTTCATGCGGGTGTGGAATGCCGACGGGTCGCGGGTCGAGACCTGTGGCAACGCCCTGCGCTGCGTCGGCTGGCTGCTGATGCAGGCGACCGGCAAGGACAGTGTCGTGATCGACACGGTCGCCGGACCCACCCGGGCCCGTCGCGACGGCGACCGGATCGAGGTCGACATGGGCCCGCCCCGGCTGGCCTGGCACCAGGTGCCGATCGCCGAGGAGATGGATACGCGCAATATCGAGCTGCAGATCGGACCGATCGATGATCCGGTGCTGCATACGCCGGGGGCCGTCTCGATGGGCAATCCGCATGTGGTCTTCTTCATGGACCACACGCCGGACGACGGCTTTGTGCGGGGTTCCGGGTCGCTGATCGAACACCACCCGCTGTTTCCGGAAGGCGTCAATGTCGGCTTTGCCCATGTGATGGCGCGCGACCATATCCGGCTGCGGGTCTGGGAGCGGGGCGCGGGCCTGACCCGGGCCTGTGGCACCGGGGCCTGTGCCGCACTGGTGGCCAGCGCGCGGCGGGGACTGTGCGATCGCGAGGCGACCGTGACGGTGGACGGCGGGGCGCTGACGATCCGGTGGGACGCGGCCAGCGACCATGTCTTCATGACCGGGCCGGTCGAGGTCGAGCGCACCGGGACCCTGACCCTCTAGGCGGGCGCTCTAGCCGGCCGCCAGGGCCATCCGCGACGGGCACAGGTCCGAGATCACACAGCCGGCGCAGTTCGGCTTGCGCGCCGTGCAGGTGTAGCGACCGTGCAGGATCAGCCAGTGATGCGCCTTGGGCAGCCAGTCGGCCGGCACCACGGCATGCAGCTGGTCCTCGACCTTGTCGGCAGTCGCGGCATTGGCGAGACCCAGCCGGTGCGAGACCCGGAAGACATGGGTGTCCACCGCGATGGCCGGTTCGATACCCAGTTCGTTCAGCACCACACTGGCCGTCTTTCGCCCCACGCCGGGCAGGGCCTGCAGGTCAGTGCGGTTGAGCGGCACGACGCCGCCGTGCTGTTCCAGAACGATCCGGCTCAGGGCGATGACATTCCTGGCCTTGCCGCGATACAGGCCGATCGATGCGATGAACGGGATCAGCCCCTCCTCGCCGAGTGCCAGCATGGCCTGGGGGGTGGCGGCGACCCTGAACAGTTGGTCAGTGGCCTTGTTGACGCTGACGTCCGTGGCCTGGGCCGACAGGGCGACGGCGACGACCAGGGTGAAGGGGTTCTGGAACGTCAGTTCCGTCTTCGGCTCCGGCATGATGGCCGACAGCCGCTGGAAGATCATCTCGACCCGGTCCTCGTCCGGCGGCCAGCCGAGGCGCGGAATGGCGGCCCCGGTCATGACACCGGTGCGGCGGACCGGGGCCTTGGCCGGTCTGGCTTTCGCTTTCGCTTTCGGGCCGGGCGCCGGCCTGGCTTTCGGGCTGGGCTTTGGCCGGTCCGGGGTCGTGGGCTTTCGCGGCGTCATGCCTGTCTCGGTAGGGCGGTTCTGATCCCGCTATCGCACAGGTTCAGGGGGCCGTCGCGGTTGCTGTCGCCGCGCCGGATGCGGGACCGGGTGCCGGACCGGGAAGGGCCTGGATCACGATCGGCTTTCGCGCCAGCCATGTGGTCGCGACGGCCTGGACCTGTTCGACCGTCATGTCGCGATAGGCGGATTCCCAGTCGATGGCCTCGCGGATGATACGAGGTTCGCGTGCCGACCCGTCCATGGCCCCCAGCCACCAGTTGTTCCTGCGGCGGCTGGCGGGGATGGCATCCAGCACGGGCCGGCGGGCTGCCTCGAGGGCCGCCAGGGTGATGCCACCGGGCGCGGCGAGGGCCGCTGCGACGCGTTCTGCCGCCTCGCGGACGCTCGGGGCCTGGGCGGGGTTGGTTGCGATGCCGACGGTGAGGCTGCCCTGGTCGCCATAGACGGGAGTCTGGACGTAGACCCCGGGGGCATAGGATGAGCCGAGCGCCTCGCGCACCTCGTCGCGAACCGCATCGGCCATGACCAGTTCGAGCAAGCCCAGGGCCCAGCGCTCCTGCCGGCGTTCGCTGTCTCCATCGACGTCGCCGACGAAGAGCGGCCAGATCAGGTTGACGACGGCGCGGTCACTGGCGCCCTCATGGACAGCCCATTCCTCCGTCGGGGCGTCCGGATAGCGCATGAACCATGTGTCGCCACGCCTTCTGTCGGCATCATTCCGGGCTGGCAAGGCACCGAGGGTCCGGGACAGGGCTTCCACCGCCGTCGACTCGTCGACGTCCCCGACCAGGGTCACCTCCAGCGGAGCCCCGGTCATGGCCGGTTTCAGGATGCGCTCGAAATCCGACTGGTCCGCTTCCAGCATGACATCAAGCTGAGGCAGACGACGCGGGCTGGCGGGATCGATCACTTCCAGAAGAGCATCCGCAGCCACCCCTTCGGGCGAGCTGGTCCGGCTGCGGTACGAACTCCTGATCGCATTGATCCTGATCTGATCAAAATCCCTTCTGAAACCCGGGTCCGTCAGGGTGGCAGTCATGAACTGGAGCTGGGCGTCCAGATCGGCAGGCCGGGTGTCGCCCTGCAGGACAAACGATCGCGTACCCATGGACAGGTTGGCGTCGACCCGCCGGGACGAGAACAGGTCGGAGATCTCGATAAGGCTGTGCTTTCCCAGCCCGCCAGGGAGCATCAGCACGGAGCCCAGAGTCGCTGCCGTATAGTCATCAGGGGCCACCTCAAGGGAACCAGCGCCGAACCGCACGGCGACCGAGATCGTGTCGCGCGAAAAATTCACCGACTTGAAGTTGACGATAACGCCGTTCTCAAAAGTCAGGCGGACGAAGCCGGGGTCCTCGATGGTCTCGCGGCTCGCGACCCTGCCCGGCGGGCCAAAGTCGGTATAGGCCCATTCAGTCGTGGTCGCCTCGATTTCCGGTTCCGGCGACGGACGGGCTTCGATCTCTCGCCAGGCCGTGCGGACGGCCCCGGCATCCGGGACCTCGGCCAGGGCGATGGCGATCAGAAGCTCTGACCCGGAGCTGTCGCGCAGGAAGGCCTGATGGACGGAGGCGGGCGTGATCCCGGCCGCGACGCGATCATAGATGACGGCCGTGTCCTCGGGCCGAACGAAGGTGCCAGGATCGAAGCCGATGAAGGGCTGGGCGGCCAGCAGCCCGGCGGCCAGACTGGAAGAGAAGCGCGTCTCCACCGAGGCGATGGCACTGCGGTTGGCTTCCTTCTGCGCCGACACCACGCGATCGATTTCTGCCTGGGTCACGCCGTGCGCCGCCATCCGGGCGACCTCCTGCTGAGCCGCCGCGAGACCCTCGCGCCAGGTCGCGTCAGACGACGGTATGACGCTCAGGCAGGTGTAGGCAGACTCCTGCGCCCACGAGAAAACGCCCATCGAGGCGGAGGTGAACGGGGCGTCCGGATTCTGGGACAGGCGGGCGAGGCGACGGCTCAGGATGGCCTGCCAGAGGCCACGTTCGATGAACAGCTTGCGTCGCTGAAGCGTGTCGGGGCCGAGAAGGACATAGGGCCGGACACGGCAGGCGCTGATGCCCGATCCCTGCTGCGGCTCGGCAGAGACCAAGACATCGAGCGGGCGGTCCAGATCGGGTTTGCCGGGAACGGCAGCGGCAGGTTGCTGTCCCTGACCGGTCCAGTCGGAGAAGGTGGCGCGGATGCGGGCCTCGATGTCGGCTTCGTCAATGTCCCCGACCACGACCATGGTGGTCAGTTCGGGTCGGTACCAGTTTCGGTAGAAGGCGTTCAGGGCCTCTGGCGATATGGCCCTCAGGGTGCTGACCTCGCCAATCGGACTGCGGGTCGGGCCTCGAAGCCCGGGGGCGAGGAAGGCGTTGTAGCGCTCGCGGTAATCGAAGGCGGGGCCGAGGCGGGCTTCGCGCTCGGCCATGACCACGCCCCTTTCGCGCTCGACGGCCTCCGGGGCAAAGACCAGCCCGTCCGCAACATCGCCCATCCAGGCAAAGGACAGGTCCAGTCGATCCTTGTCCGCCACGTTGAGATCCAGCGAGTAAACGGTGCTGAAGGGGCCGGTGGAGGCGTTCTGGTCGCGACCGAAGCCTATGCCCGCCTCGGAAAAGCGCCGGATCAGTTCTCCCTCGGGAAAGTTCTGTGTGCCGTTGAAGGCCATATGTTCAAGGAAATGGGCAATGCCCCGGTCGGCGTCGCTTTCCTCGAAACTGCCGACCCGGACCATCAGGCGGATCGAGGCAGCGCCCTCGGGTCTGGCATTCTTCAGGATCACATAGGTCATGCCGTTCGGCAGGGTGCCATTGCGAACAGCGGGGTCACCGGGGAGGGGCGCGGTGTCAGAACCCGCCACAGCGGACGACACCGGATCGGTTCCGGACGTCTGCGCAGCAGCCGGTAATGCCATGGCAAAAGCAAGGGCGACCCAGGGCGCACGCACACGTTTAAACACGCCTTGACCCCATGACGACAATGCAGGCGCGAAGCTTAGCGGTTCTCCGGGCCGGGTCTAGTACCCTTGATCAGCAGAATCGTCTCAGCCGCCCGTTCGCCTTCCAGCCAGGCACCGTGGGCGGTGCCGAAGAAGGCGGGGGCGGTGGCTTCGCCGGCGATGAAGATGCGGTCCTCGATCGGTCGGGACAGGCGTTCGCGGTCGCCGGCGTGGCCGGGCAGGACGTGCGAATAGGCGCCAAGGGAGAAGGGATCACTGCCCCACATCGAGGTCGCGAGGGGCTGGATGCGACGGCGGAAGGACGAGCCGAGCTGGTCGACCAGTTCGGTCGTGGCAAAGTCGAGGAAGGCGGCCTCGCCCTGGGCTTCCAGTCCCCAGGCGAGCGGCCCCCCGAAATAGACCTCGATCATCGGACGACCGAAGGGACGCAGATGATAGAAGCCGGTCTCGGCGGTATCGGCCCGGCCCATCAGTTCGCTGTCGGGTTCGAAGTCTCCGGCCCCGGTGACGGCCAGATGAAGCTTGGACGCCAGGCCGAGCGGGACGCCCGAGGCTGCCTCGAGCAGGGCGGGCACCGGCGGGTCGATACGGATGGTCTCCGAAGCGATCAGTGCGGTTGGCACTGTCAGGATAACCTGACTTGTCTCGATCCGCCCGCGCGCGGTCTCGATGATCAGCCGCGGGCCCGAGCGGTCGATCCGCATGACCGGGCAATTCAGCACGACAGGCAGGTCATCGCCCAGCCGCTGGATCAGGGCACCATAGCCCTCGGCCACCCGCCAGTTCACACCGGTGTCGCGCCAGGCGTCATGGTCGAGGGTCGAGACCTCGGCGAAGCGTGCCCCGTTCATGGCCCCGGAAATGGCATCCATGCGCGCGTTCCAGCGGTTGCCGGGCTCGAAATGATCGGACGCCGGCCTGTCCCTGCCGAGGGCTGCAGCCTCGGAAATCCGGGCGTCGAATGCCGCGAAGGCCTCGGCGAAATCGGCCTGTTCGGCGCAAGACACGCCAAGACTGGCGGTTTCGGACTGCCAGGGCGGGGCCGTCTCGTCGACTGTGAAGCCTTCGGCGCGGGCCCGGTCGGCCAGGACATTCTCGTCGGCGGAATGCAGCCAGCCGCAGCCGAGATCGAGGCCGTGCCCCTCGCGCGGGACTGTGTGGGCCCGGCCACCGATCCGGTCGCGGGCCTCCAGCACGACCACTGCAACCCCGGCGGAAATGAGCCGGCGGGCCGCGGAAATGCCCGCCGCTCCGGCCCCGATCACGACGACGTCGATGGTCGAGGGCAGGCTCAGCACTGGCTGTGCCCGTCAGCGCGCGGTGTCAGACGTCCACCGCAGCATCCAGGGCGTTTTCCTGGATGAACTCGCGGCGCGGCTCGACCACATCGCCCATCAATTTGGCGAACAGGTCATCGGCGTCATCGGCATGGTCGACCTCGACCCGCAACAGGGTGCGGGCGTTGACGTCCAGGGTGGTCTCCCACAGTTGTTCGGGGTTCATCTCGCCCAGACCCTTGTAGCGCTGGATGGCCAAACCCTTCTTGCCGGCATCGAGCACGGCGTTCAGCAGGTCGATGGGACCCCGCACCGTCGTGACCTTGTCCTTGCGGGTATAGACCGCCGGTGTCGAGAAGACGCCTTCGAAGGCGTGGGCGCGTTCGGCGAGGCGGCGGGCGTCCAGCGATCCCAGAAGAGCCTCCTCGAGCACAACCTTCTCCGAAACGGCCCGACGGATGCGGTCGAACACGACAGCGCCCTGCGCACCGGCCGCGCCGGTCCAGGGA
>QBLX01000057.1:0-7276 GCA_003241825.1 Alphaproteobacteria bacterium | reverse complement strand
ATCCTCGTCGAACAGGCCGGCCAGAGCGCCCTGCTCGATCGCGAAGGCGGGCGCGCGCTGGCTCAGGCGGTCGACCAGACCCTTGAAGGCCTTGGCCTCGCGGACCAGCCCCTGAAGGTCGAGACCGGCGCGGCGTTCGCCATTGGCGAAGTCCAGCGTGGCTTCCGACGACCCCTCCTCGATCAGATAGGAGTCCATCTCCGCCTGATCCTTGAGGTAGCGGCTCTGCTTGCCCTTGGAGACCTTATAGAGGGGCGGCTGGGCGATGTAGATGTGGCCGCGGGTGATCAGCTCCGGCATCTGGCGGTAGAAGAAGGTCAGGAGCAGGGTCCGGATGTGGGCGCCATCGACGTCGGCGTCGGCCATCAGGATGATCTTGTGATAGCGCAGCTTGTCGGCGTTGAAATCGTCACGACCGATGCCGGTGCCGAGCGCCAGGATCAGGGTGCCGATCAGCTCCGATGACAGCATCCGGTCGAATCGCGCGCGCTCGACGTTCAGGATCTTGCCGCGCAGGGGCAGGACGGCCTGGTTCTCGCGATTGCGGGCCTGTTTGGCAGAGCCGCCGGCGGAATCGCCCTCGACGATGAAGAGTTCGGACTTGGCGGGATCGCGTTCCTGGCAGTCGGCCAGCTTGCCGGGCAGGCTGGAGATGTCGAGCGCGGACTTGCGGCGGGTCAGGTCACGGGCCTTGCGGGCCGCCTCACGGGCCGAGGCAGCCTCGATGATCTTGGCGACGACCAGTTTGGCCTCGATCGGGTGTTCCTCGAACCATTGCGACAGGCCCTCGGTGCACAGGCCCTCGACGGCCGGGCGCACTTCGGACGAAACAAGCTTGTCCTTGGTCTGTGAACTGAATTTCGGGTCCGGCACCTTGACCGACAGGACGCAGGTCAGGCCCTCGCGGGCGTCCTCGCCCGACGGCGCGACCTTCTCCTTCTTCAGGGCCCCCGAGCTCTCCATGTAGGAGCTCATCACGCGGGTCAGGCTGGTCCGGAAGGCTGACAGGTGGGTGCCGCCGTCGCGCTGGGGAATGTTGTTGGTGAAGCACAACATGGTCTCGTGGTAGGAATCGTTCCACCACAGGGCCAGGTCGATCTCGATATTGTCCTTCTTGCCCCGGATGACGATGACGTCCTTCAGGATGGGCGACTTGGACTTGTCGAGGTGGCGCACGAAGGCTTCGACGCCGCCTTCATAGTGCAGGATTTCCTCGAATTTCTCGGCCCCGCGGTGGTCCTGCAGCTTGATGACCACGCCCGAGTTCAGGAAGGCCAGTTCGCGCAGCCGGTGCTCCAGCGTCTTCAGGTCGAAGTCGATGTGGGCGAAGGTGGTCACGGACGGGTAGAAGGTGACCTGGGTACCGCTGAGGACCTTGCCGTTGTCACGCATCGGGGCGTCGCCGGTGACGCGCAGGGGGCTGACGGTGTCGCCCCGCTCGAAGCGCATCTCGTGCTGCTTGCCATTGCGGAAGATCTTGAGCTCGAGATAGTCGCTCAGGGCGTTGACCACCGAGACGCCCACGCCGTGCAGGCCACCGGAGACCTTGTAGGAATTCTGGTCGAATTTCCCGCCGGCATGCAACTGGGTCATGATGACCTCGGCCGCGGAGACGCCCTCGCCCTCATGGATGTCGACCGGAATGCCGCGCCCGTTGTCGGTGACGGTGACCGAGCCATTGGCATTCAGGATCACCTCGACCAGATCGGCGTGACCGGCCAGGGCCTCGTCGATGGCGTTGTCGACCACCTCATAGACCATGTGGTGCAGGCCCGAGCCATCGTCGGTGTCGCCGATATACATGCCCGGGCGTTTGCGAACAGCATCCAGGCCCTTGAGAACCTTGATGGATTCAGCACCGTAAGCGGCTTCTTCAGCGGTGTCTTCGTTGCGGGCAGTTTCGTTCTGATCGGTCATTCAGGTGTCCGGAGACGCGGGCGACACTGGGGGTCTGACGTATGACCCGGCCCGCTGAGGTAAACAGTCCGGACGCCCCCGATTCATGGAGCGTCCGATGTCGCTTTCATACAGGAATTCGCACCCCGATAGCGAGCCCCTGTCGGGCGGTCTGGCCGGGCCTGCCGGTGACACTGGCCCGAAATTGCGTCCGGCCGCAGCGGGGGTCCGCTGCGGCCGGAAACAGACGTCACCGAAATCAGGCGGCGAGTTCGAAGCGGTCGGCGTTCATGACCTTGGTCCAGGCCGCAACGAAGGCCTCGACGAAGGCGGGCTGGGCGTCGGACTGGGCATACACTTCGGACAGGGCCCGCAGCTGCGAGTTCGAGCCGAACACCAGATCGACGCGCGTGCCGGTCCATTTCAGCTCGCCGGTCGCCCGGTCGCGGCCTTCGAACCCGGCCTCGTCTTCCGACGTCGCCGTCCAGACATTGTCCATATCCAGCAGGTTGACGAAGTAATCGGTCGTCAGCTGTCCGGGACGTTTGGTGAAGACACCGTGCTGGACGCGATCGGTATTGATGTCCAGCACGCGCAGGCCACCGATCAGCACCGTCAGTTCGGGGGCTGTCAGGGTCAGCAGCTGGGCACGGTCGATCAGAAGTTCCTCGGCCGTCAGGGTGTATTCCGTCTTCAGATAGTTGCGGAATCCGTCGGCGGTCGGCTCCAGGACGTCGAAGGATTCAACGTCGGTATGCTCCTGCGAGGCATCCATCCTGCCCGGGGTGAAGGGGACCTCGACGGGATAGCCCGCATCGGCAGCGGCCTTCTCGACGGCGGCCGAACCCGCCAGCACGATCAGATCGGCCAGGGACACGGTCTTGCCGGTGGCATTGAAGCTGGCCTGGATGCCTTCCAGGACGCCCAGAACCTTGGCCAGCTGGGCGGGCTGGTTGACGGCCCAGTCCTTCTGCGGAGCCAGACGGATGCGAGCGCCATTGGCACCGCCCCGCTTGTCCGAGCCGCGGAAGCTCGAGGCCGAGGCCCAGGCCGTGGCGACCAGTTCGGAGACCGTCAGGCCGGATGCCAGCACCGTTGCCTTCAGCGAGGCGATGTCGGCAGCCTCGATCAGCGGGTGGTTCACGGCAGGGATCGGATCCTGCCAGATCAGGTCTTCCTGCGGCACCCAGGGACCGAGGTAGCGAGCCTTGGGGCCCATGTCGCGGTGGGTCAGCTTGAACCAGGCGCGCTGATAGGCTTCGGTCAGCAGGGCCGGGTTCTCGTGGAAGCGTTTCGACACTTCGAGATAGGCCGGATCGGTCTTGAGGGCGATGTCGGTCGTGGCCATCATCGGCTTGACGCGCTTGCCCGGGACGTGGGCGTCGGGGGCCAGGTCCTCGTCGGCGATGTCCTTGGGCGTCCACTGATAGGCACCGGCCGGGCTCTTGGTCAGTTCCCAGTCATATTTGAACAGCAGATCGAAATAGCCGTTGTCCCAGCGGATCGGGTTGGACGTCCATGCACCCTCGAGGCCCGAGGTGATGGTGTGTTCGCCCTTGCCGCTTTCCCAGCTGTTTCTCCAGCCGAGGCCTTGCTCGGTGATGCCGGCACCTTCCGGCTCGACCCCGACATTGGCCGCATCGCCGGCGCCGTGCGCCTTGCCGAAGGTGTGACCTCCCGCGATCAGGGCGACGGTTTCCTCGTCGTTCATGGCCATCCGGGCGAAGGTCTCGCGGATGTCATGGGCCGAGGCAGCCGGGTTGGGTGCGCCGTTCGGGCCTTCGGGGTTCACATAGATCAGACCCATCTGGACAGCGGCCAGCGGCTTGTCGAGCTGGCGCTCGCCCTGGTAGCGGCCGTCGGCCAGCCAGGTGTCCTCGGCTCCCCAGTGGACGTCCTCGGCGGGTTCCCAGACATCCTCGCGACCGAAGGCAAAGCCGTACATGGGCAGGCCCATGTCTTCCATGCCGACGTTTGCGGCGAGGATGAACAGGTCACCCCAGGAGACGGCGTTGCCGTATTTCTGCTTGATCGGCCACAGCAGGCGGCGCGCCTTGTCGAGGTTGCCGTTGTCGGGCCAGCTGTTCAGCGGGGCGAAGCGCTGGGTGCCTGCACCCGAGCCGCCACGTCCGTCACCGGTCCGGTAGGTGCCGGCGCTGTGCCAGGCCATCCGCACGAAGAAGGGGCCGTAGTGACCGAAGTCGGCCGGCCACCAGTCCTTGGAGTCCGTCTGCAGGGCGCGCAGGTCGGCCTCGAGTGCCTTGACGTCGAGCTTCTTGAAGGCCTCGGCATATCTGTACGTCGGCGACATCGGCGTCACCATCGACGAATGCTGCGACAGGATCTTGAGATTCAGCTGGTTGGGCCACCAGTCGCGGTTCGAACGACCGCCGAAGCTGGTGTGGAACCGGACGCCGTGCTTCAGCGGGCATTGGGTCGTGGGCTCTACGAGATCGCTACCGTCCATGGGCATGGTCTGTTCCTGTCATGGGTTTCAATGAGGCTTGACCGTAGCTGTAGCAAATCCTCAGCATCAATGAAAGTTGAATATGCTGATTGTGACGATAGGCTTGGCTTATAGACAAAAAGGCGTCAGTCCCGGAAGATCCCGTCCACGTCCGGCTGCAGACGCGGGTCGCCGGTCGGCAGGGGGGGCGGATTGCGCGGGTCGAACCGCTGGGGCTCTGCCGTGCGCAGGCGATCATAACTCTGCCGGGTCGCACGGCTGACGGCTTCGGAATCGCGCAGGATCGTCGGCTTCAGGAAGATGAACAGGGTCCGGCGCGTCTGGCTGTTCTGGCGGGCCCGGAACAGATTTCCGACGACCGGCAGGCTGCCAAGACCGGGCACCCGGCTGTTGGACGCCTGGATGTCGTCCGAGACCAGTCCGCCCAGCACGACGGTCTGGCCGTCGTCGGCCAGGACGGTCGTCTGCAGGCTGCGGCGGTTGGTGATCAGGTCGGCGGCGCCGAGGACTGTCGAATTGACCAGCGACGACACTTCCTGGCTGACGTCCAGCTTGACCACATTGCCGTCGTGCACCCGCGGAATGACCCGCAGGGTCAGGCCCACATCCTCGCGAGAGATGGTCGTGAAGGGATTGGTGCTGTTGCCGTCGGTGGCGAAACTGCCGGTCCGGAACGGCACATTCTGGCCGACGACGATTTCGGCGGGCTGGTTGTCCAGGACAGTGATGTTGGGGCTGGACAGCAGATTGGCGCTGGCATTGGTGCCAAGCGCCTGAAGCAGGAGGCCGAACTCGCCCTCCTGGCCAGCGGCGAGCGAGAAGCCCTCGCCCAGCAGCGAGGCCTCGGGCACGCCGAGGGTCCGCAGGACGGTTCCAAGGGCACTGCCTGCCGTCGAGAAGGATGATCCGCCCGCCACGCCGTCAGCGGGAACAGTCCCGCCGAGACCCAGCTGGATACCGATCCGTTCCCCCAGTTCGCCGGTGATCTCGACGATGGCGACCTCGATCTTGACCTGGGCACGACGCAGGTCGAGCTGGACGATCAGGTCCTCGAGCATGGCGACGGTGGCCGGGGCCCCGCGCATGACGATGGCATTCAGCTCGGGCGCGGCCTGAACCGTCACATCCGTCAGCTGGAAGCTCGACGGGCCGCGCGCGGCAGCCCCCGAGGCCGGCATCGCACCGGCCCCGGCTTCCGGCCCACCGGCCCCCGTCGCCATGCCCACGGCGGCGGCGGCCGCGTCGCGGTTCGAGGCGCTGAGACTGGCCAGTCCGGTCGTGTTGCTGCGCAGGGAGCGGGAGACGGCATTGGTCGCTGCGCCCTCGGCCCCCATCAGGCCGGCGACGATCTCGGCGATGGACTCGGCGTCAGAGTTGCGGAGCCGCACCACGCGCGTGACCGGGCTGGCCCCGCCTGGCAGGTCCAGCGAGCGGACGATCGACCGGGCCTGGGCGATATCGGAGGCCTCGCCACGGATCAGGACGGAGTTGGACCGTTCGTCAGCGCTGACGCGGGGGCCTCCGGCATCCGAGCCCAGCAGGGTGCTGATGGACTGGGCGACATCGACGGCACTGGCGTGTTCCAGCGCCACAACCTCGACATTGGAGCCCCCGCCCCGGTCGAGCGTCGCGGCCAGCTGCTGAACGCGGGCGACATTCTCGGCATAGTCGGTGACGACCACGGCATTGGGATCGCTGATGGCTTCCAGCGCACCCGAGGCCGCGACGAGCGGACGGAGCGCCCGGATCGCCTGGTCGGAGGGCAGGTTACGCAGGCGAATGACGCGGGTGATGATCTGCTGGTTGGATGTCGCCGCCCCCGTCTCGGACGAGCCGCCCTGGATCACCGAGGCCTGGGGCACGATCCGCCAGACATTCCCGCTGCGGACGGCGGCGAACTGGGATGTGCGCAGGACCTGCAGGAACAGTTCCCAGACCCCGTTTCGGCTGAGCGGCTCGGCGGAGACGACATTGACCTGCCCCGCGACGGCGGGATCGAGCACGAGCGTCCGGCCCGTGATGCGCGAGACCTGTTCGGCGACATCCTTGATGTCGGCCCCGCGCATATTGATGATCACGTCATCGGCGACGGCAGCGGGCGCGGACTGGACCGCCTGGGCCACCACGGCCCCCGGCTGGATCACCGGCCCCACGAGCATCGAAAGGGCCAGCACGCTGGTGGTGGAGAGACGCATGAGCTTGGTCACGCTGGGCTCCTAGCGAAGGGGAAAGGTGAGAGTCAGGCGGCGGCCGTCGCGGACCACCTCAACCCGTGCGCCGCCAGACTGGACGGCACGCTCGAAAAGCTGACGATCGGAGGCGACGCTGCCGACGGCCTGGCCGTTCAGCGTCTCGATGACATCGCCCGGCTGCAGGCCGAACCGGCGCAGTTCCGGCGATGGGTTCGGGCCGATACGGTAGCCGGACGACGTTGCCTCGACCCCCAGGGAGGCCGCTGACGGAGCCGGGGCCGGTGCAGCAGGCTGCGCGGGTCGGGCGGCCTGCCGGGCTGCGGCCGCCGTGGCGATCGGCGAGGCGGATGCCAGGGCTGCAGCGGCTTGCGGGTTCGGCGGAGCAGCGGCGGGCTGAACGGGGGTGGTGATCGTGATCCCCGCGCCGGGCGCGGTCGTGGTCGGATCCGGCGCAGCCCCTGCGACCGGAGCGGGGAAGCCCAGCAGTTCGCGGCGATCGCCGACCTTCAGGACGACCCGGTCGACCTCGATGGATTCGATCACGGCATTGCCGGCGACGCTGGCTCCGACGCCATAGGCGACGGCAATGCCATCGGCCGTGGCGATCAGGGCCGAGGAAGCCTCGGCCGGATCGGCGAGCAATATCCCCTTCAGCACCAGACCCAGGGTCGAGGCTGGAAGGCCCGACCCTCCGGCTCCGCCCCCGAAGGGCGCAAGGCCG
>QBLX01000056.1:11272-17097 GCA_003241825.1 Alphaproteobacteria bacterium | reverse complement strand
GGAACACCGAGGCGGTCGAGAAGGGCGCGGGCATCTGCTGCAGCGGTCATGGCGTCTCTCCGGTCCGGGCACTCACCCCGGGGCGGGGGTCTAGCGGAACCGCGGCGGTGGGCAAGGGTTCTGTCGGCAACGCTTGCAGGAGAGACAGCCATGAAGATTCGCGATGTGATGAGCAAGGACGTCCAGGTCGCCCGTCCGACCGACACCCTTCAGGACGTAGCCAGTCGCATGGCAACGGGCGATTTCGGCTTCATTCCCGTGGCCGAAGGTGACCGGCTGGTCGGCACCTTGACCGATCGCGACATCACCGTTCGTGCCGTAGCCAAGGGGGGTGGCGGAGCGTCGCTGGTGTCCGAGGCAATGACGGCCCCGGTCACGACCGTGCTGGACAGTGCGGACCTCAAGGTCGCGCTGGAGGCCATGAGCACAGGCAGGATCCGTCGCCTGCCCGTCCTCGACAAGCACGATCGTCTGGTTGGCGTTGTCTCCCTGGGCGACCTGTCGACACGGGTGAAGGAGAAATACGCCGGCGAGGCGCTGGAAAGCATCTCGCGGGCTGGCTGAGACCGCGACAGCGTTTTCAGCCGCGATTTACCCTGTTCGGAAACGTCAGGGCAACGGGCGGCGGGGCATGATCGCCATCGGTTCGAGGAGATCGCCAATGGCGCGCGCGCAGTTCCAGAAGGGACAAAGAGTCTGGGTCGAATGCGTCGGGGCGTGGACGACGGTCGAGAAGGTCCAGCCCGTCTGGGCCAAGGGTTTCGACGAACCGGTTCGGGTCACCTATGATGTTGGCCTCGGTCGGGAGTTTCAGGCCCATGAACTCATGGTGCCGATGGTCGATCCGGGGACCAGGGAAATCGAAAACTGGCGTCTCCTGAGGGCTCGTAACAAGTGGCAGCAACCGGATGATTGCCTGCACCATCCAGTGCCCGGGACCTATCCTGTCGTCGTGACGGACACAGCTGACTGGGGCGGGTGGCGCGTGCCGGGGGCGGAGTATGATCGCGACCCGGGCAAGATCGAGTTTCAATCCCGCTTGATTGCTGCGGCACCGCAACTGTTTGCACTGGCTCAGTCACTGATGGAGGTCGTGTCGGAAAGCCCTGAAGATGCACCACCGCAGACCCTCGCCCTGGCCCAGCGGGCCCGCGAGATCGTTCGACCCATCGCCGAGGTTACTGGGCCGCCCGCCGAATACGCCATCCTGAATGAAGCGACGCCACAGGCAGCTTGAGGTTATTCGCCAACCAGTCCTCGACAGGAATCCGCGACGCAGCCTAGGTTCACACGCGAGACGAATCGCCCGGGGATAGATGCCTTGAAAGGCAGTGAGCGCCGCTATCAGGGAGCAAGGCGGCGCGCGTCGGACACCAGCGCTGCGGGCCTGCCCGCTTGGGCGCGCGTTGCCCTGCTGATCCTTGCTCTCGCGCTGGCTGTCTACGTCCTCCTTTTTGCGCGCGTGAACGCCCGGCCGGCGCAGGAACTGGCAGCCCTTCGCGAACAGGCTCTGCAACAGGATGCCAGATTGCTGGCTGCAACACTCGAGACGCGCATCGCGTCGGCCCGGGCCGGGACCGCGCTGGTGGCAGAGCGTCTGCGCGCACAGCCGACCCGCCTGCTTGAGGCTACGGAGGCGGGGCGCGCGGCGTCTCCCGGGGTTGCCTTCGCGTTGATGTCTGCGGGCGGTGAGGTCACTGCGGCAGCGGGGGCGCCGGCGGCCAGTTTCGAACCACGCGAGCCGCTCGACAGCGGGGCGAGGATGAACCGCGATGGATCGGCTGTGTTGATCGCATCGCCCCCCGGCACGGTGAGCGCGGGACGACGGATCGTGGCCCGGCTGAGGCCTCCCGTGATGTCCCGGACCATAGACACTGCGGCCCTGACGGTGGTGGCCCGCAACGGACTTCTCATCGGCGGACCGCAAGCGGGGGAGCCTTCAAGTGCGGTCTTTGGGCTGGACCACGACGGTCTGTCCCGACTGCAGGATCCGACGACAGTCGAGGTCACAGGGCCGGGAGGGCGCGAAAGGCCGGTGGAACTCGCTGCCGTTCCCGTCGGGGACAGTGGGCTCATTGTCGTAGCCTCAGTGCCCGGGTCGACGGCAGCGGGAGAGCTTCTCAGCGATGCCTGGATCCTGATCGGGCCGCTTGGACTCGGTGGGTTGATCATCGCCCTGATGATGCTCCAGCAGTGGCTCCAGACCCGCACCAGCCGTATATGGGCTGATACGGAGCAGCGGTTCCGCGTTGCCGTCGAGGCTGCCCGGTGCGGGGTCTGGCAATGGGACCTGAGCAAGAACGAGGTCGATCTTTCAGACTACATGGCCCAGTTGCTGGGCTTGAGCGACAAAGGCATCGTCGCCTCCTCCATCGTGATGGACCGTATCCATCCCAAATACCGTGAAGCTTTCGAACACGCCTTGCGGCAGGCCGCAGCCTATGGGGCGTTCGAGACGACGTTTCCGGTCGCGGGTCCGGACGGCAAGGTGCGCTGGATCGATGCCCGTGGCCAGGCCCAGGGACGCCGCGGGGAACATGGCTTCACATCGATCCTCGGCGTCGCCCTCGACATCACCGAAGCCCGCCGGGCAAAGGCCCAGGCTCAGGCGGCGGAGATGCGTCTCCGCGACGGAATCGAGAGCGTATCGGACGCCTTCGTCCTGTTCGACCGCCACGGCCGCCTTATCCTTTCGAACGAAGCTTTCCGCGATGCCTTCGGATACGAGGAGGAAACGCTCCGGCGCGGAGCCCAGAAACAGGAACTGGAGCGGATTGCCAGCCTGTCGATCAAGGCCGAACATCCGGCGGCAGGAGGTCGGGCCGGAACCCGTGAGGTCGAACTGCACGACGGTCGCTGGCTGCAGTTGTCCGAACGCTACACGTCGGACCAGGGCACGGTGGTGACGGCAGCCGATATCACGGTCATCAAGCATCAGGAGGCCGAGCGCCAGAAGTCCGCCGATGCGCTCAGGGCCATGGTCGACCAGCTGGAGTCCAGTCGCGAGACCCTGTCGCAGCTGGCGCGGAAATATGAAGCGGCGATGACCCGGGCCGAAGCGGCCAACCAGGCCAAGTCGGAATTCCTGGCCAATATGAGCCATGAACTGCGCACCCCCTTGAACGCCATCAACGGCTTCTCGGAAATCATGGCGGGCGAGATGTTCGGGCCACTGGGTGATACGCGCTACAAGGGCTACGCCAATGACATCCTCAAGTCAGGGCAGCATTTGCTGAGCCTGATCAACGATGTGCTGGACATGGCCAAGATCGAGGCCGGCAAGCTGACGCTGCACTATGAGCCCGTGTCGCTGAAGGAGGTCTGTGACGACGCTGCCCGGCTGATGCGGGGCAAGGCGCTGGATGCCAATCTGTCGCTGACGGTGAAGGCTGCGGACATGCCGGACGTCGAGGCCGATCACCGGGGCTTGCGCCAGGTGATGCTGAACCTGATTTCGAACGCCGTGAAATTCACGCCCGAAGGCGGTTCCATTGTCGTGACAGTGGATCCTCACGGCGATGACCGGGCGCGGGTTGCCGTGACCGACAACGGAATCGGCATCGCGTCCGAAGACCTGAGCCGGCTCGCGCGGCCGTTCGAACAGGTCGAGGGCCAACACTCCAAGACGACCCAGGGGACCGGTCTGGGTCTCGCCCTGACCAAGGCCCTGATCGAGCAGCACCAGGGCCGGATGGTCATCGACAGCGAGGCCGGCCAGGGAACGACCGTCAGCTTTGACATCCCCATGCGCCGTCCGATGACCAAGGCTGCGGAGCAGGTTGCTGCGTAACCGCTAACCTGGTGTGATGACCGCCCGGCTTGACGTCGGCGGTCACGCATCGGACTGCATTGCCATCCACGCCCGCCGGAGCCTGCCATGCGTCCCGACCGTCTCAGCGTCCTGTCCGCCCTCGAAGCCCAGGGCGTCGCGCCTGTCTTCTATCATGCTGACCCCGAGGTCTGTCTGGAGGTCATCCGGGCCTGTGCACGCGGCGGGGCTCCGGTGGTCGAGTTCACCAACCGGGGTGATTTCGCCTGTGACCTGTTCGGCGAGATCAGCCGCGAGCTGGTCCGGACCAATCCTGAGGTGGTGCTGGGTATAGGCTCGGTCGTGGATGCGGGCACCGCCTCGCTCTACATCAACCGTGCGGCCCGGTTCGTGGTCAGCCCCTGCCTGGTGCCCGAGGTGGCGCGGGTCTGCAATCGCCGGATGGTCGCCTATTTCCCCGGCTGCGGTTCGGTTACGGACATCGGTGAAGCGCAGGAACTGGGCTGCGAGATCGTCAAGCTTTTCCCCGGATCCTCGGTCGGCGGTGCAGACTTCGTGAAGGCCGTCCTGGGGCCCATGCCGTGGACCAAGATCATGCCCACGGGCGGGGTCGATCCGGACCCGGCCTCGATCGCGAAATGGTTCGGTGCCGGGATCGTGGCAGCGGGCATGGGCTCGAAACTGATCACGGATGCAGCGGTCAAGGCGAAGGACTGGACCGCAATCGAGACCCAGGTTCGCGCCACCGTGGACGCCATCGCCGCCTTCCGCGCGGGCTAGTTCCCCGTCAGCGCCGCTGACGGGGAAGACGGATCAGAGTCCCAGGGTCGGACTGCCGAGATCGACTTCGGACGACGGGATGAGCACCAGGTCCGGATGCCTGGCGCGCAGGGCATCAATGAACAGGCGGGTATCGCCGACAACCACGACATAGGGCGTGCCCGTGCCGATCGCCGTCGTCGCAGCCGTCTGCAGGGCCTCTGGCGTCGTCGCATTGATCTGCCGGGCATAGGCCTCGGACTCGGTCAGGGGCAGGCCATAGACGACCGTGTCGGCGAGGAACCCGCCGAGGCCGCCCGTCGTCTCGATGTTGCGCGAGAAGCCGCCGGTGAGGAAGGTCTCGCGGTCGGTGACGGCGATCTCGTCCACGGGCTCGTTCACCAGCCGGGTGAACTCGGCGAGAACCAGATCGACGACCTCGGCCGCGCTCTCGTTCTTGGTCTGGGTCGACGCGGTCAGCAGGCCACCCTCGGCGCGTGACGCCAGTGAAGAATAGGCCCCGTAGCTGAGGCCGCGCTTGGCACGCACTTCCTGGAACAGGCGACCGTTCGAGCCGCCGCCCATGACGGCATTGGCGACAGCCAGCGGGTACCAGGCCGGGTCTGCGCGACGGGGCCCGCGCACCGCTGCGCTGACCGCTGCCTGACCCGAGCCGGGGAGGTCGACGACGACGACGCGCGGGGTCTGGGCCTCGCCTGCCCGGGCCGATCGCGCAGGCATGGCCTGTGTCGGACGTGACCAGCCGCCGAGCGCCTGTTCTGCGAAGGCGAAACCTTCCTCGGCCGTCATGGCTCCGGTCACGATCAGGGCGGCATTGTCGGGCCGCCACCACTGCCTGTGGAAGTCGACGATCTCGTCGCGGGTCAATGTGCCCAGCGACGTCGGCGTGCCACTGGCCGGGGCACCGTAGGGTGCGGCTCCATAGGCGACGCGCGCGAGAACCTGAGACGCCAGCGGACCCGGCTGGCGCAGGGCGACGCGCAGGCCGTTGATCGCCTGGGTGCGGCTGCGCTCAAGTTCGTCGGGCGCAAAGGTCGGGCGGGTGACAATGTCAGCCAGAACCGCCCCCACGGCCGCCGCCGAGACGACGGGGGCCGAAACCGACAGGGTGGTGGCGTCCGCGCCTGCGCCGCCGCCGATGTTGGCTCCCAGCGCCTCGAGTGTGCTGGCGATCTCCGGGGCTGTGCGGCCCCCGGCCCCCTGGGTGACCAGACCCGCGGTCATGGTGGCGAGGCCCGGCTTTTCCGCGGGGTCGGCCGAAGACCCGCCATTGATG
>QBLX01000056.1:7902-11262 GCA_003241825.1 Alphaproteobacteria bacterium | reverse complement strand
GGGGTCGCCCAAAGCCCCGCCATTGATGACCAGCTGGGCATTCATGATGGGCAGGTCGGTCGAGCGGGCGACGATGACCCTCAGTCCGTTAGGGAGGGTCCGCTCGGCGATCACCGGCGCAGCCTTCGGTCGCTCGGCCCCCAGGGCCGGACGCGCCTGACGCTGGTCCTCGGGCAGCAGGTCGTTGGGTGGAAGGATGGCAGGCGGCACTGTCAGGAAGGCCGGCATCGGCACAGGGTTGCGCCAGCTGTCCTCCGGCGTGCCCTCGGGCCTCTGGCTTTCGTCGAGATAGCGGATCGAGACCCGGGCGTTCTCGTCGAGATAGGTCCGGGCCACGCGCTGTACGTCGTCGGCCGTGACTGCGCGGATCTCGGCCAGTCGCTTGTCCGGCGCTTCCGCATCACCTTCCGAGACGAGCGCGCGCCCCAGCAGAAAGGCACGCCCGCTGGCCGTTTCACGACCGCGCAGGTCGGCGGACAGGATCTCTGTCCTGGCTTCGGCCAGCTCGGCGGCGGTGATCGTCGTGTCCCGCATCCGGGCCAGTTCGGCATTCAGCGCGGCCTCGGCCTCGGCGATATCCTTGCCCGCTGCAACGATGACCTGGGCCGTCAGGGTGCCGGCTTCTTCCTGGGACCCGGCGTTCAGCCCGGCGCTGGTTGCCAGTTGCTTGTCATAGACCAGCGACTGATAAAACCGCGAGCTCTCGCCGCGCGACAGCACAGCGCTCATGATGTCGAGGGCGGCCGTGTCGGGGTGGTCGGCCGCGACGCCCGGATAGATCGCCGCGATCGCCGGGAGGGGAACGTTCGGGGCATAGGCGACCACCGACCTCGGCTGGGTTCTTGGTGGCGAAACAGGGCGCTCGAAGACCGGGACCGGTCGATCCGGATTGGTGATGCCCGAGAAATACTGGTCGACCCAGGCATCCAGCTGGGCCGGATCAAAATTGCCGGACACAATCAGGGTCGCTGTCGCCGGACGATAGTAGGCCTCGTGGAACGCCCGTGCATCCTCGATCCGGGCCGAGTCCAGGTCTTCGATCGAGCCGATGACACTGCGGCGATAGATCGAGGCGTCATAGGCATTGTCGCCGATGACGAACCGGCCGAGCCGACCGTAGGGCGGGGCATAGACGTTCTGGCGCAGCTCTTCCTTGACGATGGAGCGTTCGGTGTCGAACACGGCCTGGTCAACGACCGGCCGCGCCATCCGCTCGGCGTGGGTCCAGAGCATGGTCTCCAGATACTGGGGCGGCACGGTCTCGTAGTAGTTGGTGAAGTCCTGGCCGGTGGAGGCATTGCGGGTACCGCCCGCATTCTCGACCCAGGCCGCGATCTGGCCATAGGGAATGTTGACGGTCTTGCGCGACAGGATGTGCTCGAACAAATGGGCGAACCCGGACCGGCCCTGCGGGTCATCCTTGCCGCCAACGTCGTACCAGACCTGCACGGTGACGGTCCCCGCCGTTGCGTCCGGCATGGCATAGACCTTGAGCCCGTTGGACAGGGTCCGGTGGGTGTAGGACAGGGGTGGCGCAACGATGGCCGTCGCCGGAGCCGTCTGGGCCAGGGCGGGAAGGGCCGTCGAAAGCGCCAGCAGGGACGCGCCGATCAGGGCGAAACGGGTCATGGGCAGGGGTCCGCGAGTACAGCAAGGCGCGGAGCCTAACAGTCTGATCGATCAGCGATAGTCCTGGCTCCCTATTTCCGCTCATCCCGGCTTTCGCCGGGATGAGCAGATTGAGAAAAATCAGCGCAGTTCGCCCGCCGCCCGGGCCAGCTGGACGAAGTCGGCGCGCTCGCCATACGGATCCTCGCCGCGCGCGCCCTGGGCCTGGGCGATCACCGATGCCCAGTCATGGCCGGGGGCCATCCATGGATCGGCGCGCAGCTTCTGGCCGAAGGCCGCCACGGCCAGCGCCCAGCGGGTGCTTTCCGACGGACGGGCAGCGATGCCTCCGCCCGGATTGGCGATGACCTTCTGCATCAGCCGCGAGCTTGCCTCGCCCGGGCGCTTGTAGCGGATCTGCACGAACCCGACCTCGCCAGCCGGATCGCCGCCCCCGACCTGAATGGCGCGATTGGCCTGGTAGCGGCGTTCCGGAACCTGCGAGGTGCCGCCCACCGGGGTGATCTCGTAAAGGGCGGTGACCGATGCCCCCGATCCCACTTCCCCGGCATCGATGGCGTCGTTGCTGAAGTCCTCCTCATTCAGCAGCCGGGTCTCATAGCCGATCAGCCGGTACTCGCTGACCCGGGCCGGATTGAACTCGACCTGGATCTTGACGTCGTCGGCGATGGGGAAGGCCCCCTTGTCGAAGGCCGGGCCGAACAGCCTGCGCGCCTCGTTCAGATCGGCGACATAGCCCGCCGTGCCGTTGCCGGCCTGGCTGATCGTCTGCATCCGGGCGTCCTGATAGTTGCCGCGCCCGAAGCCATAGACGGACAGATAGATGCCGCTGCCGCGCTTCTCGGCGACATAGTCCTCCAGCCGCTTGTTGTCGGTGACACCGACGTTGAAGTCGCCGTCGGTGAACATCAGGATGCGGTTGACCTTGTCGCGTCCGAAACTGGCCTGCGCCTGGTCATAGGCATTGGTCATGCCCGTCGCTCCGGCGGTCCCGCCCGCCGCCCTCAGGCTGGCCACGGCGCATCGCATCCGCAGCTTGTCGGTCCCCGGCGTCGGAGCGAGGGTCGTGCCTGCGCCCTCGGCATAATAGGTGACTGCCACCGTATCCTGTGGCCGCAGCCGGTCGATGATCAGATTCATGGACCGCTGGGCCAGATCCAGCTTGTCCGGGCTGCCCATGGAGCCCGAGACGTCAACCAGGAAGGTGAGGTTCAGTGGGCGGCGTTCGCCTTCCGGCAACTCATAGCCCTGCAGCCCGATGTGGACGATCTCCCGGCGCGCCGATGGGTCTGACCAGGGCGAGGCTACGACGGCGGTCATGACAGCGAACGGCTCGGCTGGGTTGGTCGGGCGCTCATAGCCATAGTCGAAGGCATTGATCATTTCCTCGACCCGGACGGCATCGCGTGGAGGTCGGGCTCCATCCTCGATGAAGCGGCGGACATTGGCATAGGAGGCCGTGTCCACATCGATGGAAAAGGTCGAGACGGGTTCGTCCGCGACCCGCTTCACAGGATTGGGTGTTGCGTCGGGATAGCGTTCGGTATTGGCCGGGACGGGCGCAACAGGCCGGGGCGGCCTCGACGCGATCTCGGCCTGCGGACTGGCATAGGACGGAGACGGCGAGACCACGGTCTGGCGACCCATGGCGTCGGTGGCGATCACAGCAGGCCGTGACGGCGGCGGCGGCGCAGGCGGCGGCGGTGGCCCGGGAACGATCACGGGCGGGCC
>QBLX01000056.1:0-7892 GCA_003241825.1 Alphaproteobacteria bacterium | reverse complement strand
GGCGGGCCCCTGTATTCGACCCGGTCCTCTTTCCTGGTCGGCTGGATTGACACCGTCATGGGCGGCGGTGTGGCCGTTGGGAGGCGCGTTCCGGAGAGGACGATCGGGGCTGTCCCGGATTGCGCGTCCGTGGGCAGAGTGAACCCCAGCGGGGCGCAGGCTGCGGGCGTCGCCTCTCCATCACGGATCGGGCGCGGGGGCTCGGAGGGAGATACCGGAGTGGCCGTGCCGGGCGCGAGCAGCCCGATCCCTATCGCCAAGGTCAGAGCCTGTTTCGCAACGGTCATCCTGGATCCCTCCGTGTTCGCTGAACCTCATGAGACCGCCCGGCCTCCGGCGGAACTGTGGCGGGAAGACGGGCAAATCAGGACGCGGCAGGGCTGTGGCAGAAATATCGCCGGTCGGTCCGGCCTGATCAGCCGCCGTCGGCCCAGACGGTCTTGTACAGATCGAAGCGGCGGTCCCGCAGATTGCGAACCGTCCCCTGCGACTTGGCCCAGGCCAGGTCGGACAGGTCGAGGTCGGCAACGGTCACGGTCTCGACATTCTCGCTGGCCTCTGCCGCCACGCCGTCCCGGGCAAAGGGGAAGTCGCACGGCGTCAGGATGCAGGACTGGGCGTACTGGACATCCATGTTTTCGACATTGGGCAGGTTGCCTACATTGCCGGACAGGATGACGTAGCACTGGTTCTCGATCGCCCGGGCCTGGCTGCAGTAGCGAACCCGCAGATAGCCCTGGCGGTTGTCGGTGCAGAAGGGGACGAACAGTAGCCGCGCACCCTCGTCCACCAGCCTGCGTGCCAGTTCCGGGAACTCGGAATCATAGCAGATCAGCACGCCGATCGGACCGCAGTCGGTCGGGATGGCATGGACCCGGTCACCGCCCTTGATGTTCCACCAGTGGCGTTCGTTGGGCGTGGGGTGGATCTTCTCCTGCTCGTGGACCGAGCCATCGCGCAGGAAGACATAGGCGACGTTCTGGATCTCGCCGTCATCCGTCCGGGTCGGATGCGAGCCGCCGATGATGTTGATGTTGTACTCGACCGCCATCCTGGACAGGGCCTCGACAAAGCGCGGGGTATAGCGGGTCAGGGCCTCGATCGACTCGACCGGGGTCAGCTTCTTCTTCTCCAGCGACAGCAGTTGCAGGGTGAACAGTTCGGGGAAGACCACGAAATCCGAGCGGTAGTCGGAGGTCACGTCGACGAAATATTCGACGTTGGCGATGAACTCCTCAAAGCTCGCGACCTTGCGGGCCTGTAGCTGGACGGTGGCTACCCGCACGGTCTCCTTGACCGCAAAGGCGGCACCCCGACCGTGGGTCTCGGCATAGTATGGATTGCGCCAGACCATATGGGCCGCATGCCCCATGGAGGCCGTGTCCGCCGACAGATAGTTTTCCAGCACGCCTATGGGTTCGAAGCCCGCGCGAATGTGGAAGCCGATGACCGGGTCGTTGAGCTTCCTCGCCGTCACGGCGTCGAGATAATCCCGAGCATTCGGATAGGCCGACTTGCGGCGGCCCAGGCCTGGCATGCGACCACCAAAGACGATGCCGCGCAGGTTCTGGGCCTCGCACAGATCGCGCCGGGCGTCATAGAGACGCTGTCCGATACGCAGGCGTCTGCGGTCCGGGTCAACACAGACCTCCATGCCATAGAACCAGTCGCCCACGGGGTCATGCCGGGCCGCATAGCCACCGCCCGTGATCTGGGTCCAGGTATGGGGCGACATTGCTGTCAACTCGTCGATCCGGAAGCCGGCGGCATATCCGACGATGGCGTTCTCGTATTCGACGACGAACTGGCCATCCGGGTAGGTGGCGATCTGGCCCCGCAACATTCCGGGCGTCAGCGCGGGCATGTCCTTGTAAACCTTGGAGACCAGGACGGAGATCGCGTCGACGTCGCTGAGCTTTGCGTTCCGGATTGTCAGCAGGGCGGGTTTGTTTGGCTTTTTCATGCGCCGCTGAAACGCACGACATGCACCGGGGATCAATCCGGCAAGCGTCTTTTCTTGAAACGACTGTTTTTAATCAGGCCGCGCGGCTGAGGGCCGAGGGCGTCTTGACGAACAGTCCCTTGCGACCGTTCACCGGACGGAAGGCAACGGTGTCGCCATCCAGCCGCTCGTCCGGCCCCAGGAACAGGACGCCGTCATCCACCAGTCGGCGCTCGAGACTGTCGATGATCTGCCCGCGACGCGCGGTTTCGACGTCGGTCAGAACGTGGCGGCAGAAGATAACGTCGAACCGCGTCGTCTCGGAGACGTCATCCAGAAGATTGGCCCGGGCAAATCGAACGGACTCGCGAAGGGGCAGGCTTGCTCGCCACTGTTCCTCGACCGGCTCGAACCATTTGAGCATGGAGGTGACGGAAAGACCCCGCTGGATTTCGAACCCCGTGAAGACGCCGGTCCGCGCCCTGTCGATGGCGCGCTGGGACAGGTCCGTAGCGACAATCTCGATATTGGCGCGGGCATCGAGGGCTGCCATGGCGAGCGAATAGGGTTCCTGGCCCGTCGAGCAGCCTGCGGACCAGACCCGCACGCGACCCTCCGGCCGAACCCGGCCGATCGCAGGCAGGATTTCATTGGCGAAGGTGTCGAACGGTGCGCGATCCCGGCGGAACCAGGTCTCTGCGTTCAGCATGGCTTCGATGACGGACCAGGCGAGGGAGGCCACAGGCTTGACCCAGAGGGAACCGAGCAGGGCCTCCACATTGTCGAAGCCTTCGCGCCGCGCGACAGGACCCAGTCGGTGCTCTGCCAGATGAATCCGGTCGCGAGTCAGCCGGAAGCCGGCCCGTGAGGCCAGCAAGGTCTGAAGGCGGTCGAAATCATCCTGGGTCATGGCAGGTTCAGATCACCCCCACCTCGGCCAGCTTCGCCTGCAGGATCTCGCCATCGAAAGGCTTCATCACATACTCGTCTGCACCAGCGGCCAAGGCCTCTGCGATCCGCTCAGGTTGGGTCTCTATGGTGCAGAATAGCACCTTTGGAGCTCGTCCGCCCGGGAGTTCGCGCAGTCGGCGAATAAACGTCAGTCCGTCCATGACCGGCATATTCCAGTCGAGGAGCACGACATCCGGCAACAGGGAATTGCAGTAAAGAAGGGCCTCAGCCCCGTCTGCAGCCTCGTCGACCTCGAACCCCAGGCCCTCGACAATACGGCGCGCCACCTTGCGGATGATGCGGCTGTCATCGACGATGAGACAGGTACGGACAGTCAAAACGTCTTCCCCTTGGCGCACAGCGTCAATGCTCCGTGCTGGCCATTATCTGCCTGTTTCGGTTAACGACCCGTTCGGGCTGATGGCTAAACTGCCATCCGTGCACTGATTTCCACCCGTCCTTCGTGCGCGACAACCGACAGTGTGCCTCCGGCACCGTTCACAGTCAGCCACAGCCAGTAGGGCTGGATCCACTGACCGGGCAGACCCTCCGTCAGGCGTTGTCCCGCGAAGCCGGTGATCGCCTCGGGCTTCATACGCGCCCTGTTGCCGACAGCCGTACCGCGAAGCACGAGGGTCTCGCCGTCCCGCTCGGTCGTGATGGTGGCAACGCCGCCGGAGGGCAGGGCCGATGCCGTCAGATAGGCCAGATTGACCAGCGCGCGGGCGGCAGGCTTGGCGAACTCTGTCTCGGTGACGGACCAGTCCAGCGAAGCTCGACCGCCCTGGACCATATCGGTGACCAACGCGCACAGATCGTCCGAGCTGAACCTTTCCGAGGTGGTCGCTGCACCGAATGCGACGCGGCAGAACTGGACCAGAGCCGCCATCTTGGTCGCGCTCTGCTGGATGAGGTTCATGGCGTCGTCGCGCATGTCCTGGGCGGTGGGGTCGCTGAGCAGGTCGAGGCCGGACAGAATGGCCCCGGCGGGGCTGATGAAATCGTGGCACAGCTTGCCGGCAATATAGGCCGCCAATTCCTGTCCATCGATTGGCCGATCGTCGTCCATGACCGGCGCGACAGGGCCATCGGCAAGTTCGGCATTGAAGGTCATGGGCTCTCGATAGGGCGGTTCTTGGCAGGGTCGCAACCTGCCTTGATTTGGCGGTTCATGAAACCGCCTGCTTCGTTTAACGGGAGGCGCATGACTGACAGACTCTCCCGTGACCTGGCTTCCGGCGTGCTTCATGAAGTGATTGCGGATGTTGCCGAGGCGGCAGCCGTTGTGATCCTGCCCTACTGGCGGGTTGGCACGGCGGTCGAGACCAAATCCGATGACAGCCCGGTGACCCAGGCCGACCAGAAGGCCGAGGCCCTGATCCTCGAGCGGCTGGGCGCGCTCTATCCCGAGGTCCAGACCGTCGCGGAAGAGGCTGTGGCGGAGCACGGGATGCCAGCCCATGCAGCCGACTGCTTCTGGCTGATCGATCCGCTCGATGGCACCAAGGGGTTCATCACGGGCAAGGAGAGCTTCACCGTCAACATCGCCCTGATTCAGGACAGGGTTGCGGTGGCCGGGGTCGTGACGGCACCGGCAACCTCGGTCTCCTGGCGCACCGGCACATCCGGCGGGGAGCGGGTCGCGCTGCGTCGTCGCTTCGGGGAGGCCTGGCAGCCGATCCGCGTTCGCGACCGACCCGACGACGGCATCGCCCTGCTCAGCCATTCCATGAGCGATGAGGAGGCGACTCGCCTGGCCGCGCGCCACGGCTGCACCCGCTGGCAAGGGATGGATTCCTCGATGAAATTCTGCCTGCTGGCCGAGGGCCGGTTCGATGCCTATCCCCGCACCGGACCGACCCACGAGTGGGACACAGCGGCGGGTCAGGCCGTGCTCGAGGCGGCCGGCGGACGCGTGCTCGCGTCGGATGGTGCGCCGCTACTCTACGGCAAGCCGGGCTTCAGGAACGGCCCGTTCGTGGCAATCGGGGGCTAGAAACGTCAGACCGTAACGGTCAGTCGCTCGTTCAGCTGATCGGCTCGTTCTGCCAGTGACCGCACGCCCTGCTCGCGGGCAGTGGCCGCCGCTTCGATCAGGGCCATCCGCAAGCCACCGCTCGCCAACCCTGTCAGTCGCGAGCGCGCGAGGGCGATCCTGCCCAGCAACACCTGGTCTGCGGCCCAGTCCAGTTCTGTGGTTCCCGGTCGGGTTCGCCGTAATCCGTCGAGCAGTCTTGTCTCGACCTGGTCCAGCCCGGGGAGGTCCCCCAGCGAGGCCAGGACCTCGATTTCCCGGGTGTAGCGCGCTTCCCTGGCCAGGGCGCCGAGGGTCAGGCCGCGCCCCCGGGTCAGGTCCTCGGCCTGGTTCAGGACGCCCTGGCTGGGCGGGGTCGGGGCCTGGCTGCGCACCAGCTGGATCGCGACCCAGTCCATCGGACTGTGATCCGGTGTGAACTGATCTGCTGCAGCATCGAACAGCACGCGTGCCTGCTCTGACGCATCGGGATCATTGGCCATGGCCGCCAGCGCACCCATGCCTGAAGCGCACAGTGTCAGCGCACGGGCCCGGCTGAGCGGGCGATAGTCTGGCGACGCTGCAGCCACGAGACCCTGCAGGGTCTGACCGGCTTCATCCAGCCGCTTGGGATCGCGCAGTGCCACGCCCAGTTCCAGCGCCAGTCCGGCGCGTTCGAGCCGCAGTTCCTCGATATCCGTGCAGGCTTTCCCCCGCGCGCTCCGAATGACGATGTCCATCATTCCCAGAACCGTGCCGAGGGTAGTCATGTCGCCGCCCAGCCAGACCTGCCGCGCCCGCACCCGGGCACTGAGGGCTGCCATGGCGGTTGCGGTGGCGACTTGCGAAGGCTGTCCCGAAGCGGGAAGCAGCGCCAGCGAGGCCTCGAGATGCTCGGGGCCTCCGCAAAGGTCGAACCGCAACATCAGGACACGGGCCGCATCGATCGTCGCACGCGCACCCTCGTCGGCATTGCGGGCGTGTTTTGCGGCATCCGTCGCGGCATCCGTTGCCTTGATCAGGCTGTCGGTGGCGCCGGCGCGCCGGGCGTGTTCACGCCACAGGGCCGAGGCTCTTGACCATGCAGCGTGTGGGCGGGCGCACGAAACGCGGCCAGCGTCCGTCGTCTGCTGCCTTGCCTCCTGAAACAGAAGGTCGGTGCCCACCAGTTCCAGCCAGCTCAGGTCATCGCTGTCCCTGGCCTGGGCGAAGATTTTTCTCAGGTCTCGGCCAAACTCGAACATGGTGCCGTCTGTCTCCGTCGTCCCGCATCGAGACTGTCGCAGCGGTCTCTGGCTGTGCCTTGCAAACGCGACGCCGCTCTGACGGTTCGACTTCACCATAAGACGGAAGGCGAGTCAGCTGATTCCGCTCTTAATGATTAATCGAGGGCGGGTGTCCTGCGTAGGCAGGTCGCAAGATCGGCTCGCGCCTCCGCGTTGCCGGACCCCAGCTGGCGGACGGCGAGGATACGCGCGCGGGTCTGGTCGGTATCGGCCTCTTCTGGCGATCGCCCTCCAGCCATAGCCGCCTGACTGGCTGCAAGAGACCAGTACAGAGCAGCGTCGAACAGCCGGCGACCTTCCGGGCTCTCGCCGCCCTCCAGTTCCGATGCGGCCTGGGTCAGGCCGGCACACCGCACAACCTCGACATAGGGAATAACGCGCGGGGGCTGGATGGTCGGGGCAGCCGCCTGGGCGAGAAAGGCAAGGGCAAGCAGAGGATACATCAGGCGGATTGGTCGCAATGGCCAGAGTGGCCCTGTACGGTGTCGGCCGACACGCTGGCGGTCAAGCGTCCTGATCCGGGTCTCGCTCGATGTCCGGCACTGCCCGACCCGGGTCGTCGAGGTGGAACCGTGCCTCGGCCGGCACGTCAGCGGCGTCGCAGGCTTGCCAGCGATCCTGAACACCCAGCGCGTTCTCGCCCAGGCGGGCGCGCGTGAGCAGGGCCCCGTCCGGGGCAATCTCGTAATCAACGATATAGGGCGGGCCCTCGCCACCAAGTTCTGTCTGGCAGGTCTGGCGTTCGCGCCAGGTCGTATCGCTGGTTCGGGCGATCTCGCCCGGCTCGCAGCCTCCGAAGTCGATGCTGAAGGTCAGCCTGGAAAGCCAGGCCAGGTCCCCGGCAAGCGGCCAGATCCGGTTGCAGTCCATGTCGCCCCTCACATAGTAGCCGACCGGTAGAGGGGGCAGGGCGGAGGGCGGCCCCGTCGGCACCGTGGCTGCAGGGGTATCGACGCCATCGGCGACGCGGGCCGGAGCTGCTGGCGTGGGCTGTTCCCCGGTCTCGATACGTCCGAGCAGTTCTGCCACCGGATCGCGGCCAGCGGCGGGTGCTGTGCGAACCGCCGGGGGCACCGGTCGGACCTGTGGCCGGGGCGTGCTGGCAGGCCGGGACCCGAGGGTGGTGTCCGCAGGACCGGTGTTCAACGACTGGGTCGTGGTCCGGGCGCGCGTCTGGGATGCCGTGTCCTGCGCCACTGACGGCCCGGACATGACGAGGCCGAGCATCAGAGCCGTACCGGCGACAGGAAGGAGGGAGGCCTTGCGTTCCATGGCGAAGAGAATGCGCATCTCTATGCGACGTAAGAATGACCGTCCGGGTATCCGCCTGCCGACGGTGTCAGCCCCGTTCTTTCGTCCGGGTAAAGGCGACTTTCGGGAAACGCTCTGTTGCATAGCCCGTCTCCCAGCTCGACTTGGCCAGGAAGACCGGGTCCTGGTCCAGGTCCCGGGCCATCTGGCCACGGTATTTGGACATGAAGTCCTCGACATCGGCAGGGCCCGCGCCCGGTGCCGGCATGATCCAGCGCGCCTCGGCAAAGGGTGACGGCTCGAAGATGACCTCCAGCCCGTATTCCTCGCCCAGCCGGTCAGCCATGACCTCGAACTGAAGCTGGCCCACGGCCCCGACGATGAAGTCCGACCCCATTTCCGGACGGAACAGCTGGGTGACGCCCTCTTCGGCCAGGCCGCCCAGCGC
>QBLX01000055.1 GCA_003241825.1 Alphaproteobacteria bacterium | reverse complement strand
CCCGCACCCTATCCGGCCGCTGCGGCGGACATCGACCGCACACCCCGCCGTTATTCCGTCCACCGTGCCAATGGGCAGTCGCCGGACCGCGTCCCCCTGCCTGACCCTGTGTTGCTGGATTCGCCCGCTGTGGATCTGGCCGAGCCGCCGGAAAGCCCCACGGTGGTCCGCAATATCAACGGCCGCCTGACTGCCATCGCGCCTGCCTCCGAGGATCCGGCCAGACCATGAATACCAAGACTGACATGCCGACGGCCTCGCGCCTGCCGGACCTCATTGCGCTCGCGAAGGAGCCGTCCAGCGAGAAACGTCGGGCGCTTCTGCGCGAGTTGACCGATCACTTCTTCGGATCGCCTGTCCGCTCGGAGGCCGAGGAAGCGCTGTACGACACCGTCCTGTCCGAGCTGTCGGCGGACATGGAAGTCGCCGTCCGGGCTGAACTGTCGACCCGCTTCTCTGCCAGCTCCAACGCCCCGCGGGGCCTGATCCGCCGGCTCGCCAATGACGAGGCCGCTGTCGCGGCCCCTGTCTTGCGGAACTCGACCGTTCTGACCGACGAAGACCTGCTCGGGATCGTGCAGGTCAAGGGTCAGGAACATCTGCGGGCCGTGTCCGAACGGCAGACCGTCTCCGAGGCTGTGTCGGCCCTGATCGTCGAACGTGGCGACGACACCACCCTGCACACCCTGCTGCGCAACGACGGAGCCAGGCTGTCGCGTGAGTCTTCCGAGACCGTGGTCGAACGCGCCAAGGCCAACCCGGCCCTTCATGCCGTCACGGTCCAGCGCAGTACGCTTCCGCCGGACCTGCTCAACGAGATGTATTTCGTGGTCGAGGCTCGCCTGCGCCAGCAGATCCTCGAGAAGAATGCCGCCATGGATCCCGCCCTCCTGGAAAGCGCCCTGGCCGCCGGTCGGGCCCGGGTGGCGACCGTCGACGGCGTCCTGCCTGCGGACTATGCGGAGAGCCTGGCCTATGTCGAGGAACTGCGGGCAGCCAACCAGCTGTCACCCCAGATGCTCGCCCGTCTTCTGCGATCGGGGTCGAAGACGCCCTTCCTGATCGCCCTCGCCCAACTGGCAGACATCGACTTCCGCACAGCCCAGACCATCGTCGAGCGCCGCGAGCTGGACGCCCTGTCTGTCGTCTGCAAGGCCGCCGACCTCGATCGTTCCCTGTTCCTGACCTATGCAGTCGTGATGCTGAACACCGATGGCGACGCGATGAGCAAGGCCAGCGCCTATGCCCGTCAATATGCAGAGCTAACGCGCGAAGCCGCGCTGCGGACCCTGCGGTTCTGGCGGATGCGCCGGACCAATGTCGCCGCCTAGACACCGGACAGCAAAAAGCCCGCCCTCTTGCGAGGGCGGGCTGATGCAACGACCGGGGTCGTCCTATTTCTTGGCGGTGGCGCGCGCTGCGCGGGCGGGTTTGCGACCGCCCTGGCCGAGACCCATCTGCTTGGCCAGATCCGAACGTGCCTTGGCGTAGTTCGGAGCGACCATCGGATAATCCTTGGCCAGACCCCATTTGGCCCGGTAATCCTCGGGGCTCATGTCGTATTTGGTGCGCAGGTGACGCTTCAGCGACTTGAACTTGCGACCATCTTCCAGACAGATCAGGAAGTCAGGGCTGATCGACTTGCGGATCGGCACGGCCGGTTCCTTGGGTTCCGGTGCAACCTCGACCACCCCCGCTGAAACGCCGGAAAGCGCAGCATGGATGTTTGCGATCAGCGAGGGCAGATCATTGGCCGAGACGCTGTTATTACCAACATAGGCCGACACGATGTCCGCCGTCATTTCCAGAAGTTCGCTCTTGTCGTCCATGCCCGGGTGTTCCACTTGCTACGTCCTTGGTATGACTGATCGCATGACCGCGATTATGAACCGCGTCAATACGTTCATCCTGCAAGGATAGCAATGTCGCTCGCAAGCACTCGCGGTATTCGAAACTGATCAGACGTTTGCGAGAATGGGCTGGCGTTTGGTTCAGCGGCCAAAGTTTTCCGCGAGCGCCAGCATGGCTGCACGCTCTGGTGCCGAATAGTCATCCAGCATTTGGCTTTCGCCATCACGGATCGCCTTCAGCAAGGCCGGTGTCAGGGCTGAGGACAGCGACCAGTTCCAGTAACGCAATACCGTCTGCGCCCGGTCCACAGCCAGCATCTCGAAGGTCACACTGACCCGCTCCCATGCCGGATGCGGTTGACCGTCGGCTGTGACCTCAGGTCGCTTCATCGAGCGCCAGAGTCCTGCAAGATCTGTCCGCGACAGGCCCGTGGCCTTGCACAGGATCGCCAGCGGCTCACCGCCGACATCACCCAGGATCTTGGCTCCGGTCAGCGGCTTGATGCCGGCCAGATAGGCGATCTCGGATGCCACTTCGCGGTTAAGCCCGCCATCCGCCGCAGCAGCGACAGCATGCTCCAGGCTGCCGTATGGCGACTTGGCGATGGCCGCGCGATTGCGCTGGCGGCGCTCGATGAACTGTAGCGCCTTGCGGGAAACGGGATCGGCCCAGCCCTCTTCGGCGGCCATGGCAAAGACGTCCTCGACGACTTCCTGCATGACTTCGCGCGATACGGCGAAACGCTGCAGGATAGTCCGCCGGTCTTCGGCCGAGCACCACCAGAACATGACATAGGCCCCGGACGGGCGCAGTTCGGGCCTTTTCAGCAGGTGGCTGCAAAGTTGCGGGCTCCGGCGGGTCAGGCTGACGACGCTCTCGACGGCCACCTGGGAGAGGCGGGCGGTCGGATTGCGCAGGACGGCCTCGATGACCGAGTCCTCGCCGAAACTCATGAGTGTCTCGGTCACCACCTCGGACAGGCTGCGCCGGCTGGCCATGATGAAGCGGTGCTGCACACTGGCATCGCGGGCACACGAGACGAGGTCCGCATCGTTCAGCGAAGCACATTGCTCGATCAGCAGCTGGGCGATGTCGGGGTCGTCGCGCAGCAGCATACGGGCCAGGCTGTTGGGAAGTTCGGCCAGCGGTGCCAGCCGGGCGGCCACCCGCTTGCGGTCTCGCGCATCGGCCAGCCTCAGCATTTCGACCAGCAGGTCGCCCGTGACCGAGCGTTCGAAGGCGTTGATCCGGCTGGCAGGCAGGGACACGACATCCGCCAGCCGCTTCAGCAGCGCATGCCGCGCGCGCAGCAGCGGCAGGGGGGCTTCGTCAGCCGGGATCGGTGCGACGTCGTTCATGCCCCCTTAGAGTAAGCCAATGAGGTTAACCGCTTGTGACGGGTGTGGATACGAACTCAGCCACGGTTGCGCCGCGCATTGTACAGCGACCCCGACCACAATCCCGAGGTTCAACTGCAGCAACGTTCGCTTCAGATGCCCTCGAAAAGGGCCGTAGAAAGATACCGCTCGGCAAAGCTCGGGATGATCACCACGATGGTCTTGCCCGCGTTTTCGTCGAGCGCCGCCAGCCTGAAAGCTGCCGTCAGGGCCGCGCCGGAACTGATCCCGACCGGGATGCCCTCGATCCGGGCCACCTTCCGGGCCATCTCGAAACTGTCTTCATTGGACACCTGTTCGACGCTGTCGATCACCGACAGGTCGACGATAGAGGGCACGAAGCCGGCTCCAATCCCCTGGATCTTGTGCGGCCCGGGCGCGCCACCGGACAGCACCGGCGAGGCGGTCGGTTCCACCGCAATCATCTTCACGGAGGATTTGCGGGCCTTGAGGGCCTGTCCGACGCCGGTGATGGTGCCCCCGGTCCCGACCCCGGCAACAACGAAATCGACCTCGCCGGCCGTGTCGTTCCAGATCTCCTCGGCGGTCGTGGCCCGGTGGATCTCGGGGTTGGCGAGATTGTCGAACTGGGCCGGGCTGATGGCGTTCGGCGTCGTGTCCAGCAGTTCCTGGGCCTGGGCGATCGCCCCCTTCATGCCCTTCTCCGCCGGCGTCAGGACCAGCTCGGCCCCCAGCAGAGCCAGCATCTTGCGTCGCTCGATCGACATCGATTCCGGCATGACGAGGATCAGGCGATAGCCCTTGGCCGCAGCGACGAAGGCCAGGCCGATGCCGGTATTGCCGCTCGTCGGTTCGATCAGGACGGTGTCCGGACCGATCTTGCCCGCCTGTTCCAGCGCTTCGATCATCGCCACGCCGATCCGGTCCTTGACCGAGGATGTCGGATTGAAGAACTCCAGCTTGGCGAGCACCCGGGCCTTGGCTCCATACTCCGCCGACAGTCGCGGCAGGCCGACGATGGGCGTATCCCCGATGGTGTCGATGATGCTGTCATACACCTTGCCCCGGCCCTTTTTCAGATGGCGGGAGGCGTCGTAGCGGGCGTCAGACATGGTCGATCTCCGGTCGGCGGGCCCCGTGACTCGGGCCCAGCTTCTGTCTCGCCTGATCGGCGGACAGGGTTGGGCCTAAAGATAAGGACCAGCGACCCATAGCAAGAGGGGGCAGGCGTGATTTCTTGTGCCCGGCCCGTTCAGCAATGCTGGTGACACGGACCGCCTAATTGCGAAGAAGTCGCAATTTCACTTGCGCCGCGACCTACAATTCATAATGAGAAGCGCTCGCAATTAGTGAAAGCGCTTTCATGTCCCCTGCCCGCCCTCGCCTCTCCCTCTTCCTCGCCGCGGGATGCTCCAGTCTCGCCTTGGCGGCCCAGGCACAGTCCCAAAGCCTGGAAGGACGTGGCCCCGAGGCGGAGCTCGGCGAAATCGTGGTCACGGCCGCAGGCTTTGAACAGCGGATCGAACAGGCCCCCGCCTCGATCAGCCTGATCGCCGGCGAACAGATCCGCCAGCAGCGCGCCGGTTCGATCGCGGAATTGCTCATCGACGTCCCCGGCGTCGATGTCGGGGGCGCAGTGGGCAAGACGGGCGGATTGAACATCAACATCCGGGGTCTGGGGTCCGACTACACGCTGATCCTGATCGACGGACGCCGCCAGAACACAGCCGGCAGTGTCACGCCCAACGGGTTCGGCGAAACCTCGACCAGCTTCCTGCCGCCGGTGTCCTCGATCGAGCGGATCGAGGTCGTGCGGGGTCCGGTCTCCACCCTCTACGGCTCCGACGCGATCGGCGGGGTCGTCAACATCATCACGAGGAAGGTCGGCGACACCTGGGCCGGATCGGTCTCGGCCAATGCCACCCTGCAGGGCGATGACGCCTTCGGGAACCTGTACGGCGGTGACCTGCATGCGAGCGGTCCGCTCGTCCAGGACCGGCTGGGACTGGCCGTGCGTGGCAGCTATCTGACCCGCGAACAGTCATCCCTGACCTTCGAGACTGTCGCAGGGTCACAGGCTCCGGTCACGGGCTTCGGGCGGAGTGCGACAGCAAGCGAGATCTACAATATCGGCACGCGGCTGAGCCTGACGCCGCATCCGGACCACCTGGTCTGGCTGGACCTCGATGCGACACGGCAGTGGTACGACAATGCCGACAGCCAGCTGGGCACGGCGACGACAGCCGGAGGCTATGGCGACGCGCTCAGGTTCAACCGCGACCAGGCGGTGCTGGCCCATGACTGGGCCCTGCCATTCGGGACGCTGGAGAACACACTGTCCTGGAACCGGACCGAGACGGTCGGGCGGATCATCCCCAATGGCGTGGCCGGTGCTGGCGGGCCTCGCACGCTCGAGACCGGGAGCGTCATTCTGGACACCAAGCTGTCGTCCGAATGGCGCAACCACACCTTCACCGTCGGAGGCCAGTACTGGGACGCCTCCATGATCGACGGCGTCGCCCCGTCCAGTTTCGAGTTCACGCAATGGGCCCTGTTTGCGGAGGACGCTTGGCGGTTCACCGACACCCTGGCCCTGACGCTGGGGGGGCGATACGACACCCATTCGACGTTCGGGGATCATGTCAGCCCCAGGGCCTATCTGGTCTGGAACGCGACACCGCTCTGGACCCTCAAGGGCGGCATCAGCCAGGGCTTCAAGACCCCCCGGCTTGAACAGCTGGCCGAGGGCATCAACGGCTTTGGCCAGCAAGGCCGCTTGCCGCTGCTGGGGTCCCCGGGGCTTCGGCCCGAGACCAGTACGGCGACCGAGGTCGCGGTCTTCTACGATAACCGCAACGACTTCCGGGCCAGCCTGACGGTGTTCGACAACCGGTTCGACGACAAGATCGCCTCCGGTCCGCCGGTGGTGAACTGCGCATTCGGGATCACGGCTGCCAACTATGCCGCCGGACGCTATCCGCAGACGGGCTGCACGGACGTCGGCTTCTTCCCCAATGCCGCAACCTTTGGCCAGAGCGTCAACATCGACGAGGCGGTCACGCGCGGGGTCGAGGTTGCGGCCCGCCGGGCCATGGACGACGCATGGACCCTCAGCGGCAACTACACCTGGACCGAAAGCGAACAGAAGTCCGGAGCCCAGGCGGGGCTGCCCCTGACGGACACGCCGGAGCATATGATCAATGCCAGCCTGAACTGGCGGGCCACGGACCGGCTTTCGACCTGGCTGCGGGGCGAGTACCGCTCCGAGCGGTTCCGGGGTGCCGGAGCCGAGCGCGATGCCCTGGGTGACTTCAAGGCCTATGGGCTTCTGCACCTGGGTGGAGCCTTCGCCCTGACCGGACGGGTGACCCTGAACGCCGTGGTCTACAATCTGCTGGACACCGACTTTGTCAGCCTGCTGCCCTATGGCAATCCGGTGGCCTACGGCGCGGCCTACACCAACAATCAGGAGCCCCGGCGGCTGTGGGTCTCTGCCCGCGTCGACTTCTGAGCGGCCGGGGCTGTCAGGTGAGGGCGATCTTGGCCGAGGCGATGATCAGCACGACGCCGAGCGCCTGTCGCAGTCGGCCGGGATCGAGTTTCGAGACCCCGAAGCGCGTGCCGATGATCGCACCGATGGCTACCGCCGCGATGAACCATGGCAACTCCGCCGGCAGCCGCCCGACACTGCTCAGATTGCCTGCCAGCCCCGCCATCGAGACACAGAGGATGAACCCGGCCGAGATGCCCGAGGTCTTGCGCGTGGCCTCCCATCCCATCAGCAGGATCAGCGGCGACAGGAAGATGCCCCCGCCCGTGCCGGTCAGGCCGGACAGCACGCCGATCAGGGCCCCGACACCGACCGCGATCAGCAGGTGGGGAGGCCGGGGTTCTTTCGCCCGGCTCAGGTCCGTCGGCCAGATCATCCGGATCGCGGCCAGCAGCAGGACCAGGGCGATCAGGGGCTTGTAGACCTCGTCGGGCAGGCTGAACCGGCCGGCGACAAAGGCAGCGGGTACCGCCCCCAGCACAAAGGCCGCCATCAGCCGGCCATTGAACTGTCCGGCCCTGACGAACCGCCAGGTCGTGAAGCTGGCCACCAGTACATTCAGCACCAGGGCCGTCGGCCGCATCGTCTCGGGTGCCACCGCGAACAGGGCCATGATCGCCAGATAGGCCGACGCCCCCGCATGGCCGACGGAGGTATAGAGCATGGCCGCCAGCATCATCAGGCCAGCCATCAGGGCGATCGTGACGGGGTCCATTCAGACGACTCCGGGAGCGGTCAGGTCCAAAAAAACACCGTCTCGATAGTCTTGATCGTCTCGATGGTCCGGGAAGCCTAGCCGTTTTTGCGCGGTTTGCGAATCCGGGAGGGCTGGCGGGCTCACCCGATCCCGTAGTGGTCGGCGAGGGCCTGGAGGCCCTGTTTGAGGACGGTCTTGCCCTGGCGACGGCGCAGGCCGGCCTCGCGCTCGGCCAGCTGGAGCGAGGTCTGCTGCAGGCAGACGCGAACGATGAAGGGTCTGAGGCGGGGGCCGATGGCCTGGAGGGCGGTCTCGACACGGCGGCTGGCGTTGACGGCCCGGTCGCCGGGCTCGGCTCTCCCTGCCGATCCGGCCCCGCTGCGGGGCAGACCATCCCAGCGCATGGTCACGGACGGCCCCGATCCTGCCAGTTCGGCATCGTGCCTCAGCCGTTCGCCTGCAGCGACCTCAGCCGGAGTCAGCCAGGGCCGGCCCGACTGGTCCCTGCGCCGGGCCAGCCAGGCGATCGGGCTCTCGCCGAGATTGACCGCATGTTCGACCAGCCGCCCCTGCGGGTTCATCACCATCCGGGTACCATCGAACCAGCCCGGCCGACCGGGCACCGGGCCCGCAGACGTGGGCGGCTTAAGCCTCGCCACCCAACCGCCACCGGGTCGCGGCTTCAGCCCCGGCGCCTCGATCAGGCTCCGGAGGGCGTCTTCCTCGACCGTCAGCAGGACGCGCGAGCGGCGATCCAGCCCCATGCGGATGCCATAGCCGGCACCCTGAACATCGATCCAGGCCCCGGGCCGGCTCAGCAGGCTGCGGGCCCGGGCGAGTTGTCCGCTCACGTCGGCTCTCCGGGGGCCAGCAGCAGGGGCGGGCCATCGCAGAGGTCGCGGATGGTCGCCTCCATCCGCTCGATCAGGGAGTCCAGTTCGGGTCGATCGCGGGCATCCTCGGCCCAGCGGCAGGCCATGGCTACGGTCGAGCGGTTGAAGCCGAAGGCGTGCGCGACCCTTTCCAGCGGCCACCCGAACCCGACGTGGGTCACATACATCGACAGCCAGCGCGCCCGGCACACCTGCGGTGCCTGTCGCTGGCGCGAAATCATCAGGGCAGGCGGAATACAGGTCGCCAGCGCCACCAGTTGCATGGCCAGCCCCGCCCTGATCTGGTCGCCCTCCGCCACCATTACGCGATATCGTTCCATCACCCGTGCGCTCCTGTCATCATGTTGAGGCTGACACTCTAGGGCCCGCCCGACCCCCGACAGGAATATGTTCCTAGCGCACGACAAAGGCGGTCGCATTCCCAGTTGGAACCTGTGATTGCAGTGGACAGGTTGGGAGAGGATATGGCCGCGAGCCGGACGACAGGTTTATTTGGCCCCGGTTGACTCACGGGCCTCGACGCCGATTCGCAAATCAGCCTACGATTCGCCTCAATGGATGGGCTTTAACCCTTCTTAAGGTTTTGGGGCTTTAAGTCCTAACATGGTTACCCCTCCTCCGTTGGTGGGGCTAACGGTCAAGCTTTGCCTGGAGGGGCATTAATGCGTGTTCTGCTGATTGAAGACGACCACGCCACGGCGCAAAGCATCGAGCTGATGCTGAAGTCCGAGGGGTTCAACGTCTATACGACCGACCTCGGCGAGGAAGGCATCGATCTGGGCAAGATCTATGACTACGATCTCATTCTTCTTGACCTGAACCTCCCGGACATGAGCGGCCTTGAGGTCCTTCGCCAGTTGCGCGTCGGCAAGGTCAATACGCCGGTCATGATCCTGTCGGGATCGACCGAGATCGAAACCAAGGTCAAGACCTTCGGCGGCGGTGCCGACGACTACATGACCAAGCCCTTCCACAAGGACGAGCTGATCGCCCGGACACACGCCGTGGTCCGTCGCTCCAAGGGCCACGCCCAGGCCATCATCCACACCGGCGAGATCGCCGTGAACCTGGATGGCAAGACGGTCGAGGTGCACGGTCACCGCGTCCATCTGACCGGCAAGGAATACCAGATGCTGGAGCTGCTGAGCCTCCGCAAGGGTACGACCCTGACCAAGGAAATGTTCCTGAACCACCTCTACGGCGGCATGGACGAGCCCGAACTCAAGATCATCGACGTCTTCATCTGCAAGCTCCGCAAGAAGCTGGCGACGGCGGCCGGTGGCAAACACTATATCGAGACCGTCTGGGGCCGGGGCTATGTCCTGCGCGACCCGTCGGAAAACGCCCAGAGCGTCGCCGCCTAGTTCAGGCTGCCATCAACGATCAGACGCCCGCCGGCACACCGGCGGGCGTTTTTCGTTGTCCGGGGTCAGGCCGTTGTCACCCCATGGCGGGTCAGGAAGGCAGACAGCAGCCGGGGCCAGGCAGCGGCCGGATCCGCGGGGTCCAGCCCGCCGAGGCTGTGACCACCGACCTCGAACAGGTGCATCTCCGACGGGATCTTCTGCGCACGCAGGGCGGACCACATCATCAGGCTGTTCTCGACCGGCACCGACTGGTCGTCGGCCGCCGCTGCGATGAAGGTCGGCGGTGCGTCCGCCGGGACATGGCGTTCCGCCGACACCGCGATGCGAACCTCGTCGGACGGGGTCTCGCCCAGCATTTCCCTCAGCGAGCCCCCATGGGCATGCGGGGCCGTCAGGGTCACGACGGGGAAGAAAAGACCGCAGGCGGTCGGGCGGGTGGACAGGGCGTCAGCCTCGTCGACAGGGGCATAGGCCGGATGTCCGAACCGGGTCGCCAGCCGCGCCGCGACATGACCGCCTGCCGAGAACCCCAGGACCGCCATCCGCTCCGGATCGAGCCCCAGTGACGAGGCTCGCGCCCGGATCACCCGGATGGCCCTCTGCGCGTCCTGAAGCGACACGTCGGGCCCGGCCGCCCAGCCGTCTGCCGGGAGCCGGTAGTTCATGACGAAGGCGGTATAGCCGAGGCTGGCCAGCCACCGGTCGATCGCTCCCCCTTTCCGACTGACGGCGACGCGCCGGAAGCCCCCTCCCGGGATTATGAGGACGGCAGCACCGTTCGGCACGGCGGGACGGCGCATCATCAGCCAGGGCCGGGTCACATGGAGAAAGGCCGTGTCGTCGGGATCGCCACCCGGGGTCCGGAGGATCACCTGTTCCGTCACCCGCACAGCCTCGCCGCCCGGCGCCTCGCCCGGCCAGATCGGCGTCACCTCCACGTCCGGCGTCTGAGCCATGCCGACAGCCGGGACGGCCCCGACGGCTGCAGCCAGGCCGAGCAGTTCCCGGCGTCCCGGTGTCCAGATCGTCATCCCCGTCCCCTCCACTCAAAGTTGGCTGCAACCCCGCCCGGGGACCTGATCAAACCCGCCACCGGGATAACTCACCCGTTCAGTACGATAGCGGCGATACGTCATACCCAACTTTGGAGTGTCCGGATCCACCAGAATCGTGACCTTTGAATACACGAGACGCGTTTGAGTAGGAGTAACCCGTTTGACTGACAGCGTACCGACCGGGAGTCCATCAGCCGAACGCCTTTCACGCCTGCCCGACCTGATCGCCATGGCCGGTGAAACGTCGAGCGAACGCCGCCGCGAGCTGCTGCGCGAGCTGTCGGAGCATTTCTTCGGATCCGCCTCACATGGCGAGGCCGAGGCGGAACTTTATGGTGACGTGTTCACCCGGTTGCTGGCCGACATGGAGACCGCTGTCCGGGCCGAACTGGCGCAGCGCTTTTCGACCCGACTGACCGCTCCCAGATCCCTGATCCGCCGCTTTGCCAGTGATGACATCGAGGTCGCAGCCCCCATCCTGCAAGCCTCGCCCGTCCTCACCGACGAAGACCTGCTGGCCGTGGTCCGGACCCAGGGTCAGGGGCACCTGAGGGCCGTGTCACGGCGCGCCTCGGTCAGCGAGACGGTGTCCGATGTCATCGTCGCCCGCAGCGATGACGAGACACTGCACACCCTGCTCGGCAACGAGGGTGCCGCACTGTCGCGCCAGGCTTCCGAAAACGCCGTTGACCGGGCCAAGACCAATCCCGGACTCCACGCCGTCGTCGTCGACCGCAAGACCCTGCCGCCCGACCTCCTCAACGAGATGTATTTCGTCGTCGAGGGCGAACTGCGGCGACGTATCCTGGCGCGCAATGCCGCGCTCGATCCGGAGTTGCTGGAGACGGCCATCGCCGCGGGGCTTGCCCGACTGGGGACGGAAGATGGCGTCCTTCCGAGGGATTATCTCGATGCCCTTGCCCTGGTGAAGTCTAACCGGGCGGGTCGGACACTGTCGTCGATCGAGATCGCCCGTATTCTGAGATCCGGAAACCAGACCGCGTTCCGCATCGCCCTGGCCGAGGTGTCCGACGTCGATTTCTACACCGTGTCGCGGATCATGGAGCAGGGAGAGATCGACGGACTGGCCGTGCTGTGTCGCGCAGCGAACCTGGACGGCCCCCTGTTCCTGACCATCGCCCTGTCGGTCCTGGGAAACACGGCCTCTGCGATGGGCAAGGCGCGGACCTATGCGCTTCACTATGCCGAACTCGGGCAGGATGCTGCGACCCGGACCCTCCGGTTCTGGAGGATGCGTCGCGCGGCATGATCCCCGGGCCCGGGACCGCGCGCCGACGCTTCGTTCGTGCTAGGTCGGGCAGATGACGACAGCCGATGACGACAGCCCGCTTGGGCAAACTCCGGACATGCCGGACGAAACACCGGTCCAGCGGGCATTGCGCCTGAAGAAGGCCGCACTGGAGGCTCGTGCAAAGCCACCGCGCGGGGGGCGTTTCCAGCGCGAACAGGCCGCCCGGATCACGGCCGGCAAGTCCCGCCCCTGGATGAGCAAATAGGCTTCAGCTCCGGACGGCGATCAGCGACTTGGTGAGGCCGAGGACGACCTCGTCGTGGTGTTCGGCGTCCGGGAACAGGAAGCGATACTGGGTCTTGTCGAGCAGCCGGGCGTGCTGGACGTCACGCATGGCTGCACCGATGTCCGGTGCCTTCTGCGAGAAGCCGTGCGGGCGCTTCATCAGGGCGCGTGCCCGGCTCTGTTCGCTGCGCCAGTGAAAGAACGGCGCCGAGAAATGGGGCTCGATCGGGAACCAGAAATAAGGCGTCTGCACATAGTAGCAGGGGGCGAGGCGGCGAACCTCGGCGGCGAACGCCTCCATCCGCACCCAGTCGCCGACATGTTCGACAACCGAATTGGAGTGGACCATGTCGAACCCGTTGTCGGCATACTGCGGCAGATGGCAGGCATCGCCGTCCACTGCCTCGAACAGGCTCGCATCCACGCCCTCGAACCCGCCGGGATTGACCAGGGTGATGTGAACGCCGCAGCGATCGAGGAAGGCCCGGTCGAACAGGTTCCAGTAGTCCGGCTCACCGCCCAGATCGATGATCCGGACGGCGCCCTTCCTGGCGTGGATCGCCTCGATCAGGGCGACGATGCGCCGGGCCCGCGCACGCCGGAAGCGCGACACGAGCGAGTCAGGGTTGGTGTTGTCCTGAAGGGCATGGATCAGATTCATGCACCTGTCTTACCGGAACACCGGTTCACAGCCGATTAAGCGGCGGCGGCCAGCCGGTCGGCAATGGCCCAGAAGGCCGGCTTGGACTCGCCTGCAGCATCGAACAGCAGGGGCAGGTCGCTGCCGTTACCGCCATACTCCGGACGGTTCAGGTTGCTGTCGCTGTCCCGGACACCCCAGGTGGTGAAGGCGTGCCGCTGGGCCACCGGCAGGGCGAGGAAGGCAGCGGCTGTCTCGGCAGCCAGACCTTCCTGAATGGCCAGCTTCTGCGTCTCGGTCAGGGGGGACTTGCCCGCCGGTCCGAATCTGACGTCGAACTCGGAGATATGGATCGGCAGGCCCAGGGTCGCGAGGTCCGTGAGCGCAGCCGTGACCTGACCCGGTGCCGTATCCGCATGCAGATGGGTCTGGGTGCCGACCCCGCCGACCTTGCAGCCGCGCTCCCGAAGCCGGTCGACCAGGCGCATGAAGGTCGCCCGCTTCTCGGGCAGCAGTTCCAGATTGTAGTCATTCACGAACAGGATGGCCCCCGGGTCCGCCTGTGCTGCCGCCTCGAAGGCGCGGACCATATAGTCCTCGGGCCCGAGGTTGCGGCTCCACAGACTGTCGCGAAAACCGTTGCCGTCTTCTGCCACCGGCTCGTTGACGACGTCCCAGCTCCGGGTCAGCGAGCGGTATCGCTTCACGATCGTCTGGATATGGGTCTCGAAGGCCCGGGCGAAGGCCGCCGGCTGGCCGTCCAGTCGCTGGAAGGCGGGCACATCGTCGAGCGCGTACCAGACCAGGCTGGTGCCATGCAGCGACTGGCCATTGGCCCGGGCGAAGTCGGCGATCCGGTCCGGCCAGGTCCAGTCGTAGCGACCGTCGTCGCCCATGACGGCCGGCAGCTGGAAATTCCACTCGGGCGTCAGCTGGGAGAAATGGCGCGTGGTCAGGGCGACGAAGGCGCTGTCAGAGACCTTGTCGGGCAGGAAACAGGTGCCGATCGGCAGGTCGGAAAGCCCCCGGAGCCCCGGAGGCGGATAGGTGCGGGGCAGTTCGGCGACATCGGGCAGACCCGCTGTCTGACGGTCAAAGGCCGCGAGACGCTCGGCGATGTCCTTGGGGCCATAGGCTTCGGCTCCGCGGCCACAGGACGCGAGCGCGAACAGGGATGCGAGGACCGTGCGCCGGTCCATCGCCAGAGGCCGGCTAGCTGGCACGCTTCCTCAGGCCCATCTCGTCGAACGCCGCCGTTTCGCGCTTGTTCGCAGCGATCAGGGCATTGAGCCGGGTCTGTTCGGCGACATGTTCGAACTTCTTCAGTTCCTCAAAGGCGGCGGTCAGGGCGTCGCGGGCCCCCTCCTCCTCGGCATCCAGGACCACCAGATCGGCCTCGGCGGCACCCTTGCGACCGGTCCAGCCCTTCATATAGGCCTGCAGCATCATGCTGGCCTGGGCGTCGGCCCGCGCACGGTCGCGTTCGGCCTCAACCTCGGCATCCAGTACCGCCAGCCGCATCTGTCCGAGGGTCCGGCGCTCCGCGATCTCGCCCAGGCGCTTCTGCAGCGTCTCGACCTCGTAGTTGGAAATCCGGATCAGCGAATGGGCCCAGGCGGTCATACAGAGAACTCCAAATTCACGGCTGCACCATTCCTTGGTTCAGAATGGTTTCGAGACGACTAAAGGAATCGGCCAGACGGGTCGTATCGTCCTTATCCTGGCCCAGGAATTCCTCAAGCTGGGGATTGAGGGCGATGGCACGGTCGACAACGGGGTCGGCCCCGGTGCGGTAGGCGCCGATCTTGATCAGCTCTTCCATGTTGGAATAGGCCGAAAGGCACTGGCGGGCCCGGCGGTTCAGCTCGCGCTCCGGCGGTGTCTGGCAGCCCGGCAGGGTCCGGCTGACGGATTTCAGGACGTCGATGGCCGGAAACCGGCCGCGCTCGGCGATCTTGCGGTCCATCACGATATGGCCGTCCAGAATACCGCGCACGGCATCGGCGATCGGCTCGTCATGGTCGCCGCCGTCCACCAGAACCGTGAACAGGGCCGTGATGGGGCCCGCCGTCGTGCCGTCCGGCCGGACCGGCCCCGGCCCTGCCCGCTCCAGCAGCTTGGGCAGTTCGGTGAAGACGGTGGGTGTGTAGCCCTTGGTGGTCGGGGGCTCGCCTGCCGCCAGCCCGATCTCGCGCTGGGCCATGGCAAAACGGGTGACCGAGTCCATCAGGCACAGCACCTCGAGGTCCTGGTCGCGCAGATATTCCGAGATGGCCAGGGTCATATAGGCCGACTGACGCCGTTTCAGCGCCGGTTCGTCGGACGTGGCGACCACGACGATGGCGCGCTTCAGCCCTTCTTCGCCGAGGGTCTCCTCGATAAACTCGCGCACCTCGCGGCCCCGCTCGCCGATCAGCCCGACCACGACGACGTCGCAGGTGGCCTGTCTGGCCAGCATGGACAGAAGCACCGACTTGCCGACGCCCGAACCGGCAAAGATGCCCAGGCGCTGGCCCCGGCAGGTGGTGGTGAAGACGTCCATCGACCGCACGCCGAGGTCCAGTCGCTCGCCCACCCGTCCGCGCGAATGGGCCGGAGGCGGTGCGGCCCGGAGTGGATAGGGCACGGGTCCCTGCGGCAGCGGCCCCTTGCCGTCGATCGGCTGGCCGAAGGCGTCGATGATCCGCCCCAGCCAGGCCCTTGTCGGGCGCACGGCGGCGGCCGAGCCGATGATGCGGATGTCCGCCCCCGGCGCCACACCCTCGACCGGGCCAAACGGCATCAGCAGGGCCTTGGAATCGCGAAATCCGACCACTTCGGCCGGCAGGGCCGTGGTGCCCCGCCGGGTGATCTCGGCCCGCGCCCCGACGGCCAGACGGCTGAGACCGCCCCGTGCCTCGATCAGCAATCCGGACACGCCCGCGACCTTGCCGGTCACGACCAGCGGGTCGATCGCTTCGATGGCGGCAACGAGATTGCGCATGCCATCAGCGATGCGGGATCGTGGTTAACGGGGGGTGAAGGGGAGCGTAATCCTCCCCAGCTCAATAGGCGCGGGCCTCGGGTCCCTTGCCCACCCACCACAGCATCGACAGGAACAGCACCATCACTATGGGCACGTCGAGGAAGGTGGTGAACACCAGCCAGGCGTCCTTTGACAGCAGGGCCACGGCCGTCGCGTTCATGCCTGCGGACACCAGGCCGATCAGGCCCATGCCGATGCCCAGCCTGCGGGCATCCACATCGAAAGCGAAATAGCGGGCCAGTCGCACCGCCAGTTTCTGGCCACGGGTCAGCCAGCCGTCGAGCAGGAACGGGATGGCACCGATGATGCCCAGAATGGTGCCCCGGTGCTGGATGATCCGCTCATCCTGAAAGATCAGGGCGAAGGCAGCCGAGACCAGACTCATGGCGATGCCGAAGACCGCCAGCCCGCCCAGCAGATCGATCTTGGTGATCCGCTGGACGCCCCAGAGGGCGAGGCCCGCGCAGGCGCCTCCGACGGCCGCCGTGACCAGTCCGTATTCCCGCGCCACAAAGAAGAAGAACAGGCCCAGCGAGACATCGGTGGCCAGCGAGGGCCAGTTGCGTTTCCAGGCAGCATTGCTGCGGGCCTGCATTTCGGTCGAGTTCGTGGCCTCGGCCATGTTGACGAATTTCTTCATCCCGGGTCCGTAGCCCAGCGAACGGCCCGGATGGCTCTCATGGACAACCACGCCCTCCAGACGGGCGGCAAGGCCATAGCTCCAGGTCGTCGCGGGACCGATATCGACCTCCAGCACCCGGCCGTCCGGCCGGGTCCAGACAAGCCGATGATTGCGCAGCAGGTCCTTGGCCCCCTTCTCGATCCCGTCGCGGGCCACGACCTCGCCATCCAGCGTCAGCGATGACCGGCTGGAGTCCATGAACACCTCATGTTCGACGGCAAGGGTCTGGCCGTCGAGGGTGAAACTCCGGGACAGGCGCGACAGGCGAAGGGGCATGGGACCGAGCAGGCTGTGAAAAGCCTGAAACTATGGGCAGCGGCCCGTCGACTCAATCGGCCAATACGGCGCGGCGATGCTGGCCGGCCGCCCTGCCGGCGCGCGGGGGCGCGGTCCGTCCGTCCCGTCGGGCGAGCGCACCGACCAGCAGCGGCACCAGCATGTGCGGGACGGTCAGGATCGACAGGGTCATGAAGCTGGCCGCCATGATCCGCTCCGGCAGTGCGGACCGGATTTCCAGGCCGAACAGGACCAGGGCGATCCCCCCAGCGGCCAGGTTCAGCGGCACCACGACCCAGCCCCATCGCGCGAATCCC